>CAYREE010000147.1:0-5345 GCA_964423225.1 uncultured archaeon
GTCGTCTATATAGTCGATGTAGTCGCATCACAGGGTAGAGAATTCGTCATATGCTGGCCTACTATCTCTTTACCACCTTTGATAGTAAACGTTGTCCCATACTGCATATTCGTGTATGTGACTTCTATATCCTTGAAATACTGACCGCTACCAGCTGGCAGGATACCACATATGTTTTCCCGCATACCAGTCATCAAAGACAACTGCTGGGACAATATCTCTGTACCATCCACCTTGAAACTCGAAATCTTAATGGTCTCCGGATTATTATTCCGTACTGCTAGTACGATGGTCCCGTCTTCACTGACCTTCCAATCCATCAAACCCACCTCCGGATGAGTACGCCAATAATCAATATACGGTTTAGGATTAATGCTCTGGGCCTGGCCTTCCATGAAATAACCCTGAATTGCCACGACAACCAGAGCAATCACGATGATAATTGCAAGAATCACGAGATACTCAGTCGACAACTGACCACGAGCCATACTCTTAAATATTATAAAGACCCTATAATAAAACTCAAACGCCGAAGTAGCTCAGATTGGTTAGAGCGCCAGACTCATAAGCAGAATCTTTAAGAAAGATTCATCAAAGAAGCCATCTTCACCCTTTGGGATTCGATGGCTTTGGGCGTGGATGCCACGTAGTAGCTTGGAACTTTCATGATAATTCGTTGAGTTATCTGGAAGCCGCGTGTTCAAGTCACGCCTTCGGCAAACTCTCAAATAAAAATGTTTAAGACACTTTAGAGTGCTGTACTAGAGGACTTATGATTTACCCTGGTGGATTTGAAGACTTATTTCAGGTTTTCCTTTGGAATAATGTATAGATATAGGGTCTTGGTTTCCCAGAAGGTGTATGATACGTGTGATTAAAGAACCGGATGAGTTTGAAATCCTCCCCAAGGTGAGAAGACAATATATCCTGGTCGTAGTTCATAAGGTCTAATCCAGCACATTTTTTCGCACCCTCAAGCGAAAAGGCAGCGATAATAACATACCCCCCTTTTTTCACAACCTTTTTTAAAGTTTTAAAATATGTCTCGATTTGTTGTTTCTCTAATAGGAAATGTAATACCGCCCTATCGTGCCATATAGAAATATCGTTTAATTTCTGAATCTGCGTTGGATTTGATATATCATCAACTATCCATTTTACTTGAGACGCATTTTCTGTACCTAACCTTTCCTTTAGTTTTTCCAATGCAACTTCACTAATATCTGTTCCGATGATGTTGCCATATCCAGCTTCGATTAAACAGTCAATTAAAGACGATGCACCACACCCAACATCAAGTATCAAACCATCCTTAGCAATATCACATTGAGAAATCAAATCAAGACATAATTCTGGACTTTCTTCATACCAACCTAACTTATCAAGTTGACATTCCTCATAAATGTTATCCCAGTGTCCATCCATCAAACATCACCTCTGTCTTACAGTGAGATTAACAATAGTAGAATATATAACCATTAGTTACCAACAAGAAATCTCCAAAGTATGCTTTTTCTAACAAATTGTTCAAGTCACGCCTTCGGCACGTCAATATCTTTTTCCCTCAGGTTCTGGGCTAATTCTTCCGCTTGTTTGAGGTCGGTGTCATTGGGTCTGCCCTTATTCATTCCACCAAAATATTTCAGGAATGAATTGGTGTTAAATCCTACGCAATTAGATTCACCAACAATGGTATAACCCTTAGATATGAGTTTCTCGCGGAGTTCATCGTGAAATTTACGTGCTGTAATAAAGATGCGAGAATCCATTGCTGCACCACTGGTTGAAAAAATGAAGGCATTCTTGTCTGTTAGGTGAGGAAGTTTATCAGCAAGGTCAAGAATGGTTTTATGGTGTTTATAATCGTATATCCCCGAGCCAAATCCTACGAGATCATAGTCCTGAAGCTCGATAGGATCAATCTGCACTGGCGTTTTAATCTCAGCGTCAAGAACTTTATCACAGGCCTTAGCGATTTTCTCAGTATTCTTTTGATGATATGAAAAACAGATTATCAGAGATTTCATGGTCTCATACCCCCTCCAGGATATGTCCAATCGTGATAACTACATTCCCTTTCTTATGCCCCGTATCAACATAACGATGCGCTTCGACGATTTGTTCCAAAGGATAGGTCCTGTCAATAACAGCCTTCAACTTTCCTTTTACCATAAGCTCTTTAAGGAAAACAAGGTCTTCTATATTCTGGAATGCTACTCCATTCAATACTTTTTTACTTGTTGTCATCGAAGCCCATAATCCTCGAATTATCGGAGAGAGAGTCAGGTGGACTGCCCTAAGATAATATCCATCCTTCTTAATCGATCTTAAACTGCCTGAAAACGGGCTTTTTCCTACCGTATCGAAGATAACATCATATGTTTCGCCATTTTTTGTGAAGTCATCTTTTGTATAATCAATCACTTTATCAGCTCCTAATGATTTCACCAAATCCAGATTTGATGTACTGCATACTCCAGTCACTTCCGCCCCATAGTTTTTTGCAAGCTGTACTGCAAAAGTACCTATTGCTCCGGAAGCACCATAGACAAGAATCTTTTGACCGGCTTGAACATTTCCTTTTTTTATAAAATAAAGTGCTGTCTGACCCCCAAATGTTAGGGCGGCTGCCTCCTCAAAAGTCATATCAGAGGGTTTTAACCCAATCACTCCGTCTTCAGGCATACTCACATACTCAGCGTTCGTGCCCATACTCATATCTGTAGAACCAAAGACTTTGTCACCATCCTTAAAATTTTTCACATCCTTACCTACCACCTCAACTTCCCCACTAAAAGTTGATCCAAGAATATTTATCCTTGGTTTTCTAATGCCCGAGTATAATCGGAAAGGAATCCATGGTAAAGCAGGAACATCAAAGCCACGGATTCTAACATCACCAGAATTCACAGTAGTCGCAAAAACTTTAACTAATACTTCATTGTCCTTAGGAACCGGTTTTTCCACCTCCTGAATTTGAAGAACTTCAGGTGGCCCATATTTGGTACAAACAACCGCTTTCATAAATAATCCAACCAATATAAACTTTATTTTCAGGATAAAAGAATGCTTTAGTCGTATTGTTTATCCACGATCTAAGACTTGAATTTATCACATATAGAAGAAGTATAGTACCAGAACAGTGATTGTCAGAAAGAGTAGGGACATTAATCCTCCCGCCTTCATATAGTCCTTGTTTTTATATCCTCCAGGCCCCATCAATAGTGCGTTAACCTGGTGTGTTGGTATGATAAATGAGTTTGAAGCGCATATTCCAACCAGTAAAACCAGGGCCCTTGAATCAACTCCGATACTATCCCCAAGGATTATCATAAGTGGTGCAAGAAGCACTGTTGCAGCAACATTAGACATGAAAAGCGAAAAAAGTGTCGATAACAATCCTATAGCTAACAATATCAGAAGGGGATGATAACCTCCAATAATCCCGATTAGAGAATCTGCCAATATTTTAGCGGTCCCAGTCTGATCCATCGCCAAACCAAGAGGGATTAAACCAGCCAATAAGAAGACTGTACGCCAATGAACAGCCTTATAAGCCTCATCAATGGTGATGACTTTAGATAACACCATTGCAACAGCACCAGAAAAAAGCGCTAGAGACAGATTAAATCCTATTAAAGCAAGGGAAATCGCAGATAAGAAACATAATACCGAAACATACGGGTTTGGTAAAGCCTCCATCTTGTTCTTTAAAGGTGTGAGGACTACAAAACGCTTTTTATCATCAAGCTCCCGTATATTGTCGATAAGACCATGAACAAGGATAACATCCCCGGTCTGTAAAGGCCTTTTTGAAAAATCGACTCGGTGGACGATGCCATCGCTATATAGAAGTGTTGGTTCAACACCCAGATTCCTTCGGATAGCAATCTCCTTTAATGACTTGCCTTCAACAGATGAGTGAGGTGGTATTATTACTTCTGCAAAACCTGAATAATTATCATCTTCAATGCATTTTGATACATCTTCACAGCCAACTGCTTTAAGTCCATATGTGTCAATAAAAATCTTAAAATCCTTCTCGCTGCCAAGAAGGGCAAGCTCCATGCCTTCTGTAAAACGGATATTTCTAGGTGGAGTATGTAAGACATCTCCATCCTCGATAATTGCCAGAAGATTAAGATGATAATCATTACGAAGATACGTTTCATCCCTACGTAGGCCTATAATGGGGCTACCAATCGTAATAACACAATGGAAAACATTATGAGGTATCAACCAAGCGTCTGCCAGATCTTTCTTAAAAGTTTTTCTGGATTCATGATAAACATTCTTCGGTAATACAAAACGTCCAAAAACTAGGAAATAGACTATACCAGACGTCAAGAGAATGATGCCTAAAGGAGTAACATCGAAAAGCCCATAGGGTTCCTTACCGGCTTGTATGAGCAGATCGTTTAGGATTATAAGCGGGCTTGATCCAACCATCGTTATTGTTCCGCCCAAGATCGCCGCAAAGCCCATAGGCATCAATAGGTTGGATACTGGTATCTTAGCTGACTTTGATATCCGTATCATAGATGGTAGAAACAATGCTGCAGACCCAATGTTTTGAATGAATGATGATATAATACCCACCGTTAAAGACACAATACCAATAAGTTTTTTCTCGCTCGATCCTGAAAAAGACATAATCGGATTGATTATCCGGTTCATAACACCTGACTTGTCAATACCATAACCCATAATCATAACAGCAATAATCGAGACAACAGCGTTACTTGCCAATCCTGAGAAGATCTGACTTGGCTCAATAAGACCAAGCCAACCAACCAATAACATGATAGTGATCGCTGATATATCTATCCTAAGCTTCTCGCTAACAAACAAATAAATCGCTAATGCAAGCACCATCAAGACAAGAATAACTTCTAACCCAATCATATTCTAATCATAATGCAATAAACAATAATAAATAAAACATTTTACTTGTAGTCGTATGGAATGAAGAATACCCAGTTCCCTTTTTTTAAGTCTCTTGGATTAGTGTGCCCGGCCACCATTACCTGTTCGGCCTGTCCGAGCATATTTTGAAGCCGGGAATGATCTTTCAGATTACGCTTTAAGTCTTCTTTGTAGTTGGCTAGTGCTTGTTCTAGGGATAATCGCGTTTCCTCGTCACCAACCCCTTTTAGTGCTCCGATTATTTTATCCGCGCTTTTACCCCCGATATATTCTGTTGCTATCATATCATCGGATATTCTACCATAATATCGAGGCATATGCACTTCATATCCGCTAGGTGATGGTACTGATCCAATTTCTTCTCGAGTCCTGGGTTGAAATCCTCTTAAAAAGTCAGCCACTGTATTTCTAACATCTTG
>CAYREE010000148.1:0-5322 GCA_964423225.1 uncultured archaeon
TGACCGTGATGTTAGATCATCTATCAAGGATATCTTTCATAGAAACCTCCCAGCATTAATGGATAAATTAAAGTATGCTGGATTATCAATAGAAACAACCGAGCGATATGGGAAAGACGATTCCTTAACTCAAGAGCTCGCTGGTTTAGGCCAACCATCTCCTGAAACATTTTTCGGACAGATGACAAAGAAGATGAGGGGTATTGTAGACGTTATCGACGCTGAATCAATGCCAACAAATAGACAACCACCAGCTAATCTAACCGACCAGAGAAAAAGACTAACCTAATATTCCACTATTTTTTCACGTTTATTTTTCCTAGTAATTCTTTCGCTGCAATCATAGGCCCTTCTGTCTCATAGCCTTCTATCCCCAGTCTAGTTCTAATCTGACCTACAAAAACACCGGTTTCGAATAATTTCTCGAAATATTTTTTTGCCAGACTATCATGTAATTCCTTATATTCGGACGGCCCGAAAATGTTTGCATAGTAAGTGTTTACTACTCCAGTTGATTCGGTTGTGCCTTTTGACATGACTTTTCCTTCACTAAATACTTTGATTGCATCTTCTGGGGATTTAAACTTTTCGATAATCTGGTTTTCTCCATTGATTTCTTCATAGTTGTTTGCATACAAGAAGAAGTCGATATCGTGTCCCTGTGTTACTTCTTCTATTGTTGTTACTGGGAGTACAACCCGTGCATTCACTTTATGCGGACTCATTATTATTGACCTGTCAATGTTTCCAAAAGCAAAACCTGGTTGTAGATCGTCTAAACGGACAAAAGCGCCTATCTCTGTACCATACGCCTTCACACTATCCTCGTCTATATCGAATGAGCCCATGTCGTCAAATATTATCACCATGTCTCTTATCTGCTCATCCCCTATTATCCTAAATGCTTCCAGTGACTCAGACTTTCCAGCACCAGTATCACCCAAGATTACAACATTTGCTTTTTTTCCCTCTTTCAATTCTATATTGACCATTGCCCCGTGGAGTGGTAGCCTCCCACGTTTCATCATCAAGACATTATGCAATGTCAACACCATTTTTTTAAGATAGCCGAAATAACCATATTCATCTTTTCTCGGGACTGCTGCAATCAAGAGGTTGTTTTTATCATCCTCGTAAAACACGGTTTCACAGCCAAAATCATCTAGACTATCCTCATCGACTCCAAACGCATATATTGCATCGGGTTTACGTTCAAGGTCTTCACCTTTAGCCAGATCAAACAAGTTTGCTGCTGAGCATCCTAATCCCATAAATTTATTATGGAAATAAATGTGGATGAGAAGATCACCAACTTTCGCAGGATAGCATAGCCACTGTTTTTGTTTGAATTTTACGCCGTCAAGAGGATTAGAATCAACCTTCTTAAAACTGCCTTTTCTCTTATTCATCAATGGATCTAATATCAAGGGAGGATACAGTAAAACTTGTGTAACTATTGGGACATTATTTAACTGCATATACTCTCTTGGACAACCCCAATCCTTGTTTACAGCAATCACGCCAACTGAGAATCCTGAAGACACTTGACGATAAACCTTATATGAATCACCCATAAGATTTTCAGAAATATCCCTATAGGTTTTTCGAACAAGATGATTCATATGTGAGATAGTATCCCTAAAAGTCCTATACGGACGTTTATCATACCCCATTTCATCAAGCGACGAACACACAATATATCTTTCAAAACCCCTCCAGAAATTGTAGAGATTCTCTATAAATTGCTGTAATAGATACCTATCCTTCAAAAGATGAGAATATTCAGGATAATCCCTTTGAATATCCTCTACACTGTTATAATATAGTTTCTTGAAGAGGCCGACTATAATGTCAACCTGTCTCTTTTCACCTAATCCTTCAGGAAATATGTTAAGATGTTTCGATTCATGCAGTCTAAGGTCATCAAGATAATAACCCACGATCTCAGAAAAAGACTTACTGTCTAAAAACTCATAAGTCTCCTTTGGAAGACTACCATCAGTCCAGACAATAACTGTTTTTTCAAAAATTGAAAGCTCGTTCGACATGTAATAGTAATGTAATAATCCAATAAAAAATAATCCAATTAAAACAAACCATAAAAACCACTACAACATCGTGATTAAGATATGTTTGCGCAACAGAGTAAATCAAAATTTGGGAAAAATCTGCAAGATTTTTCCTCTTAATCACTGTTATGTATGGAGGCTACAAGCCGACCGAAGGGACAGTTTTAGGATAGCCCAGTACAATTTACATTTTTATATATGGGAGATTATTTCTGTTAAAATATGGACAAGAAAATTCAATCCGCAGAAATTTACGAAAAGAAAAAATTGGAGGATCCTGATATTGAATATGATACGACAGGGAAAACAAGACCTTCGTGGATAAAGATAAAGAACCCGGTAAAATCAAAATTTTTGACTATAAGTTTTGGTTATGGAAATAACCAATATGTGGAGTTTCTTCATAGTGGATTTTATCTTCCAGTAAATTACACTAAAGAAGAGATGAAGAAACTGTATGATCAATTTGCAGAAAATTATGATGAAGTTGTAAAGGATTTTGGGGATGAATTAGGCGTCATAACTAACGTAATCGAATTATCCTGCAAATTGAGAAAGGATAAATCATCAAAAATCTTGGATATTGGTTCTGGGACTGGAAGAGGCGCAGAAGCCTGGTTTGAGAAAGGATATGAAAATATCACTTTATTAGAGTTTTCAAAAAATATGCTTGAAAAAGCAAGAAATAAGGAGGCTCTGAAAAATTGCAGTTTTATTGAAGTAGATTTCACCCATTTTGATACAAGTGAAAAATATGATATAATCACTAGTTTTTATGCTTTCGGATCTTCAAATTATTTTTCAGAACAAGAGACAATAGACGGTCTAACAAAGATTAGTAATATGCTTAATGAAGATGGATTTTTTGTTGGAGTGGGGATTGGAAACATTGAAGTATTCGAACAATCATTTAACCCAATATTTTCCGGCGAAACAGAAATAAAAAAAGGATTAAAAACAACATACTTCATAGGACAGAAAAAATAACGCCAGGGGTAAACGAAGATTTTCATGAAAAAACTGTCTTTAGCCTTATGTTTCATGAAAATTTTCGACTAACGTTCTTGATAACAGAGAATTAGTCGTTTAGACCGAGTTCAACTCCCCGATAGGGTCCGAGCCGAATAGGCGAGGAAGTCACCGACACGAATTCATTATCACGGTGAAGACCATGCACCTGCATATTCGAAATTATTAAAAGACAGCCAGTGTGTCGGTGATTGAAGAAAATCATCGCGATTATCCGAAGTTTTGCCAAGCAAAATTTGGTTGAATGAGGCGTGGGCTTAGCGAACGACGAATGAATCGGATAAAAATTTAGGATTCTATCTAGAGAATAATTAATATATTAAAGGTAACTGCGGGGTATTATAAGGTATGTTGCTTCTTGCATATTTTATCAAGCTTAATATTGCTTGTTTAAATAATCAATTAATGGTGTATGAAAAATGAAAAAAAATTTGATTTTATTGGTAATATTTATGGTTATTCTAACCACTACTGTTGTTGGATCTAATCCTTCTGAATGCAGACGAGAATGTACACAAGAACAACGCTCATGTTTTCATGACAGCTTAACAGAGTATCGTTCTTGTCGACAAGATTGTAAAGAAGAATGTGATGCTAAATCATGTAAGAGTGAATGCAGATCAGATAGAAATTCATGTAATAAAGATTGTCCTAAGTGGTGGAAAGGAATTCGATGTAAACTAAATTGTTGGTCAGAGTACTGGACATGTTCAAGGGACTGCAATAACTGTTTAAGAGATTGTAATCAGGATTGTAAAACCGATAGGAAAGAATCATTTAAGGAGTGCCGTGAAGATTTTACTGATTGTAAAACTGAGTGTCTTGGTTGTAAGAATGGAGAGGTTCAAGCCTGCTATACTGGTCTAGAAGGCACAGAAGGTGTTGGCGTATGTTCTTCTGGTGTACAAACATGTATAAATCGAGAATGGGGTGTTTGTGAAAATGAAGTTTTACCTTCAAATGAAGTTTGTGATAGCTTAGACAACGATTGTGATGGTAGTGCAGATGAAGATTTTGCTGATTTAGGAAATATATGTAGTGCTGGCATTGGAGAGTGTGCATCCTCAGGCGAGTATGTATGCATAGCAGATGGCTCTGATACAGAATGTAATGCAGTACCCGGTACACCCTCTGAAGAAATCTGCGATTCAAAAGATAATGATTGTGATGGTAGCACAGATGAAGATTTAACCACAACAAATGGCTGTAATCAACAAGGATATTGTAGTGGCTCTTATAAAACATGCTCAGCAGGAATATGGAGCTCTTGCTCTAAAACACCTCAAATAGAAATCTGTGATAATGGTATTGATGATGACTGCGATGGAGAAATTGATGAAGGTTGCATGGTAACATGTAATGGTATTGATTTTGACGATCCTACAGTCTGTTCAGGCCATGGTGTTTGTGAGGATATTGATACGTGTGTTTGTGATCCACGCTTTGAAGGTACTTGGTGTGAAACAGTAACACCAGTAACCTGCTATGGCGTGTCAGACCCAGATCTTGTATGCTCCAGGCATGGAACCTGTGAAGCGACAGATACATGCGTGTGTGATGACGGCTATTCCGGAGATCAGTGTGAAATAGTAGATCCTATCAAGTGCAATGGATTACCAGTAAATGATCCACTTGTCTGTAGCAGCAATGGATTATGTGTTGCCGAGGATGTCTGCGATTGTACTGATGGTTACATTGGTGCAAATTGTGAAAACGAAGTAATGTGCAATGGAGTCAGTTATTTCAGTTCTGATGCTTGCTCTGGGCATGGAGACTGTGGACTTGATGGGACTTGTACATGCGATACAGACTGGGATGGAACCGATTGCGAGACTTACGTTGGATTGAAATGCTATGATAAACATCCTGATGTAGCTTGCAATACACCTCGTGGAACATGTGAACAACAAGATGTGTGTGTATGTGAAGCTGGTTTTACAGGCGACGAGTGTGAAATCGATATACAGTGCAATGGAGTCTGGCAGTTAGATCCCACTGTTTGTAGTAGCCGTGGAACTTGTAATATTGATGGGACATGTACTTGTCAAGAAGGATATATAGGGGATAATTGTGAAGAGGAAGAGCCAGAACCTCACACGTGTAATGGCATTAAATATACCGATCCAACTGTTTGTAGTGGAAGGGGTGTATGCGTTGAACAGGATGTCTGTATATGTGATCAAGCAACTGGTGAATACTGCGAAAACCCAATTGTATTGGAATG
>CAYREE010000149.1:0-5251 GCA_964423225.1 uncultured archaeon
TATCTGATAAAGTCTATCTAAAAGAGTTGAATGACTTTAAAAAGCTTGGAAAAACCGGGTTAACAGTCCTCTTTTTAACATTCATCATAACTTTTTTTGATGGAATCATCTGGACACTGGAACCGCTTTATTACATGAAGTTCAGTGGTAATATCCTGTGGGGGGGATTGATCATCAGCGCTTTTGTCATGCCCTTGATCTTATTCCAAGGTGTTGCAGGAGCATTCGCCGACAGGCATGGTAGAAGGAAAGCTCTTGCATTAGGCATGTTTACCGCCGGATTTTTCACCATCATGTTCGGCCTAGTAGATACCCCATTCAATCTTTTCCTAACCGCGTTTCTTGCAGCTACTGGTATTTCCATAGCCTTTCCAGCTATTGAAGGCATATTATGCGTTCATACAAAATGCGGTAGTGAGGGCGAGACAATCGGGGTTTGGACTGTTGCAAATGATATGGGATATGTGTTGGGCCCGATCTTCGCGGGTTTGTCTGCAAAGTATGTTGGTATGTCAAACGTGTTCATTGCTACTGGATTATTATTCTGTTTGTCTGTTATCTCAATCTATTATATCAAGGATTAGTTTAATCCTAGACTGTTTTCCACTATCTTTTTGATGTAGTCTGGTTGACTTCCTAGCCTTATGAGTGTTGTGTTTCCTCTGATACCGGATCCACTAATGCTTAAAGTGACAAGTCCGAGCATCTCGAGTTCTTTCAAGTATTCTCCAAACCATCTCATTGTCCTTGGATTTCTGTTGAATGCCTTGCATATCTTCTCGTAGTTCTCGTATACTTCACCTGAGAATAAAACATCTGTTGGATGCTCACTTAATCGTTTGTATTGGCTTCCTCTTATTATTCTGTCTGCTATCGAGTATAGTGTGATCTGTTGGTGTTCTGGTAGTGTTGTGATAAGCTCGAATATGATGTCTTCTTCAACACGGGTCTTAGCATCCCTCACATCATCTCTTTTAACCCGTTTTCTCTTGTTTGATAATGCTATTTCTCCTGCAGTCTGCAATAGTTTCAAAGCGTATCTTGCGTCTCCATTGGTTTGTGCTGCATAGGCTGCAATTAATCCTATATTTGATTCTGCGATGCTTCGGGCCTTGAATCCTAGTTTTACCCGGTGTACGAGTATTGTTTTTAATTGTTTTGCATTGTATGGCTTGAATACTAACTCTTCTTCACATAGAGTGCTTTTTGTTCTTGGATCAAGATGATTTTTAAATGAGTATTTGTTTGATATTCCGATTATGCTGACGCTGCCTCTTTTCACCTGCCCGTTTATCTGGACTTCTTCTATCTCGTCGTTTATCCTTGTCAGCATGTATATGAGATCGTCAACGTCTTTAATCATATCAACTTCATCTAAGACGGTTATTAGTCTTAATGCATTTGCTTCCACCACCTTCTTTAGTCTATCATATAATTCTGTTGGTGATCGTCCGTGCAACCGTCCGTTTTTAATGCCTTCTATCGGACTTTTTAATATGTCTTCAGATTGGAATTTCTCGTCCTCGAGAATCTTTATCATTACCTGGTATTTGCTGTTGTATCCCAGCCTGCAGTTCATATATGATACGTGTGATTTAACCTTTTTCTTGTTTCTTGCTTTATCTGATACAACTTCCTCGAATGCCTGAGCAACTCGTTTTACCACACTTGTTTTTCCAGTACCTGTCTTACCGTATATGAACAGGTTATTCGGCTTACAATCTCCAAATACGGGTGCTAGGATTCGAGTCACTAATTTTATCTCATGGTTTCTATAGGGCAATTCTTTTGGAACATAGTGTGGTGATAACACACTCAGGTTCTTGAACACTCCTCTATCCTTTAATTCAGCATCAAATAATTTTCCAGTCATCGTCGTTGGGTTTAAAATAAAGGATTCCTCTATTATTAAGCGAATCTTATACTTTATATAAGTCAAGAATACCAATATTAGATTGTTTTAAGCTATTGGCTTTAACATTTTTTTTCGAGGTGGATTTGAAATGGTATTGAAAAAAATATTCGGTGGCGACGGAGACCCACTAGATGAAGACATCGATATAGAAGATTATCTGAACGACTTGAGTTTAAGAGATGGTAAGATAGTTGAAAGTGAAGATGTTACCTACGTCAAACCCTTAGACATGGATAGTGAGGGCAAGGGCATGGGAAATATATTAGCTGAATTAGAGAAAGGAAATCTAGTTGTATTGAATGTTAGGCCGCTTTTGCATAATAAGACTGCTTTAAGGACTATGGTAAAGGATCTTAGAGATGCTTGCATGGATATGGATGGGGATCTTGGACGTATTTCCGAGGAGAAACTTCTTGTTGTTCCTGCTGGTATGCGGGTTGTGCAAAGGGGAGCGATAACACTTAACAGTGCGGAATAATCTATACCGCACTTTCTTTTGTGTTTTTTTTTTATTATTATTTATCTGAACACAGATTCAGTTGGGAAGACTAATATTCCTTTATCAGTTATCTTTAAGGGTCTTATGTTCTTATCGAATGTTGAACCCCTCATCTTTACTACAGATATTGCCGATAGTTTCTCACCCTCGTTTTCGATTAGCGACATCTTTATCACACCGCTTGCCAGGAACTCTTCCATGAGGATGTCTTCGCCTATCGCTTCTGAAGTAAGTAATGTTGTCGCACCAGTTGTTGTTAAAAAATTCATGAATCCTAGCATCTCTCTTCTTGCTTCGATCTGGCTTTCATAAAGCATCTTTACGCTTGTAAGCGAGTCTATTACGATTCGGGATGGTTTGTATGCTGTTATCATTCTCATCTCTTCGATAAGGTTTTTTAGTGAGAACTCTGGCTTGGAAATGGCGCCACGGCTTTTTATCGCCCAAATACCTGAAAGGAGATCCTGCATCGTCTCAAGGATTCGTATTCTTTGTATATCCCATCCGAATTCCTTCATGTCTTCTTTAAGTTGTTTTGACTGCTCTTCCAGGGCGACGTAGAGGCATTTTTCATTGTTTCTAATACCCTCCATGAGGAACTGCATGCACAGAATGGTTTTTCCTACTCCTGGACCACCTGCAACCAAGTATGGCCGTCCTTCTATAAGCCCCCCTCCGAGCATATCGTCTAGGCCTTGAATGCCCGTGTTTATCTTGTCCATGATTGTATTTAGAGAATTGATTTTTTTACTATTAAAACGGATTAGCAAATATTTTTCTCGTATTGTATCGTGTATACTGGACCCTTTGGTGTTAGAATGCTTTTTATCAGTTGTAGGCTCTCAAATTTGTAGGTTCCATATGTTTTTTCTGTGGTGTTATCTAGGATTTACATTATTTTTTGTCTTTCATCAAGTTTTTTTATTCTTGCGATTGTGTAATGTGGGTGGAATCTATTATCTTTTTGAAATCCTAGGGCTGATAGTTTTTCATCCATTGTTTTTTGCAGATTAATGATCTGGGCTGAACCGTCTCTGACTCCAGCCCACACGACTTTGGGATTTCCTGGATTGGGGAATGCTCCAAGTCCTTTCACCATGATTTCAAATGGTTTTATATTAATCTCATCGAGAACTTGTTTGATTTTCTCTACATTTGAATCTTCTATTTCTCCTAGGAATTTCATTGTAAGATGGATGTTCTCGTATTCCACTGGTTTTATCCTGCCAAGACAGACCATATCTTTCTGTTCTCTGACTAGGAGATCTTTTATCGTGTCTGGACATGGTATTGCTATGAAGCATCTCATATTTATCCCTATCTAACTGCATTAGTATATTCGTCGCTAAAGCTTTTGATCTGTGAAGCATCCATCTGATTGTTTCCTGATAGCAGTCTTGCAAGCCTTAGCTTTACCTCGTCAAGTTCATTCCTGTCTGCCTCCCACGGTTTCCTATCCTGTTTATCCACTATGCTTTCAACTGGTTTGATTCCTCTAAGAAATTGTCCGATGTCTCTCGCCATTTTTTCCCCTGGGGGAAAATGCATGTCTCTCTCATATGATTCTCCATCCGTTGGATGAACCGTTGTTTTCCCTTCTAACCGTTCGCTCAATCCATTAATCCGGTATTTACTGAATGTTTTCTCAAGGTATTCAGGGTGTCTGTGATAAGTCCTTATCAGACTGGATGAGAAGGCTTGATGTGAGATAGAAACTCCTTCAGGTAGCGTTCCATGATATTCTCTAATCCTGGGTTCAGCCCACTCACGGTATAATCCGACTGCCTCCACCCGTTTAGCCTTAGGCAAGCTTTTATAATCTCCTGACACACCGAGTTGCTCCCCTATATCTGCTTGTTTCTCCTTCCTTTCTGGTTGTGTTGGCCAGATCTCATCAGCGCAACGGGATTTGATGACTGGCATATGTGTGTAGGGTATGTTTAGTGCATCACATAATGTATTCCTGTTGTCTCGTACACAGTTTCTCCCATATGTTCCATAAGCTCTCCCATAAACTCTCTTATCTCCTAGCGTATCTGATAATAAGTCGTATGCTTTCTGCTTGTTTATATTATCCTGAAAGAATGCGATGTTGTCTGGACTGGTTTTTCGCATGATGTTTGCGAGCATGCAGAGCTCCCCGTAGTTTCCAGTGAATCCCTCTGCCACCATCTTGTCATCGACGGTTGGGTCAATTAATTGTTTCCTGTCAGGTAGGTCGAATAATGATTCGTTGAATCGTTTTTTCATCATGTTAAAATCCTGGTCCTTCAAGTCTCTTGCAACGAATACGATCAAGGGATTTTTCGAGGATTCTCTAACAATATCCTCGAGGATCCTCTCTGAATATAATACTTCATCATCAACGTTAGGTGATAGTTCGGCTAGATTAGTCAGCCTCGATAATCTCTCATCTGATCTTGGAGGTTCTTTATCTATCTTCCGGTAGTTGCTGCATACGAAGAAGGGATGTATTACACCTAAGACTAGTTGGCTTTCCTTTACTTGGGGGATATCATTGGTTTGTGACCTGCTTGCCTGGGATTCCCTTTCTGCATGGACCATTGTTTTATTTTAAGGAGTTATAGGAATATTATTCTACAATGATGCCAGGTGGTATGAACCCGAAACAAATGCAGAAGATGATGAAGCGGATGGGCATCAAGGTCGATGAACTTGATGTTACAGAAGTCATCATAAAATGCGTTGACAAGGACATAATAATAGCGAATCCTCAGGTAGTAAAGACTACAGTACAAGGCCAGGACATGTTCCAGGTATCTGGTGACATCACTGAATCAGAGGGTGAGGTAAGTCTTGATGTGAGTGACGAGGAC
>CAYREE010000150.1:0-5195 GCA_964423225.1 uncultured archaeon
AGTAATTTCATATCTCTTGCTACTAATTGATTTAATATACTTCTTTTTCTTAATTGTGTATCGGATATACTTTTTATTTTGGCTAGATCAACCACTATTGGTAACCAACTACCAGCATTTACTGATTACATCAATGGTTTATTATTTATCCTACTCTGGTCGTTTTTAACTCTAAGTCTTGAAGCAAAGCATAAACATAGTTATCGATCAAGAATATCCTGGAAAACCCCCATTCTTATCTTATTATTTGCATCAACAATCGCTCTCTACCATAATTATCAAAGTTTTATTTTCCTTCTTTTAGTATGTATCTTTACTTATTTTTATATTAGTAAGGAAAAATACCGCTTATTAGGATTTACAAGTTTTATAAATAGAGGTCTGTATGAAGCAGCATTATACTTCTTTGGTGTTACCTTATATCTAGATATATATGATATATCCTCATCACATCTCCTAATTGGATCAATTATCTTTTTTCTATACGCTTCTAGGAATCTTATTGGAGATATTCGTGATATTAAATTTGATAAAAAAACCTTAGCAGTAAAGATTGGACCGAGATATAGCTATCTTATTTCGCTTTTTTTCTATCTTTTTTCTATTATTATATTGCTAAAAATAGAATTTAATTTCTGGATGATATTTCCCCCTTTGATAATGACATTTCTAATCTTATTTTATGATAATGGTTACTCTCTCCATCGTTCTTCAATTCTTATTACATCATGCGTCTCATTAAATATTATACTATTACAGTCTACATTTACTCTTTTTTTTCTCAATATTTTCTTTATTAGTGTGTTATCTAACATAATATTCTATGAGTCTATACCTCGTAAATCTAATCCTAAATTTATAATTAACTCGAGGTTTAGGTTTATTATATCTAAAGATTAAAGATTATTTCATAATAACAATATTGGAGCCAATAATGAATGGTGCATTATTACTTATCAAATCTCTTGAAGATCAGGGGGTAAAGCACATCTTTGGTATTCCTGGTAATCATGTCCTTGGATTGTATGATGCATTTAGGGAGAGTTCTATTGAGCATATCCTAGGAACTCATGAACCATCTATTGGTTTTATGGCTGATGCATATGGTAGAGTTACTCGTGAACCTGGTGTAGTAGTTGTCACTGCTGGACCAGGAGTATTAAACCTAGTTAATCCTACAGCCCAAGCTTATTCAGAGAGCTCACCTATGGTTATTATTGCGGCGCAATGTGATATGAATAAATGGGGAAAAGGTTGTTATCATGAATTAGAGCATCCAGAAGCTCAAATGAGTATCTTTCAAGATATTACTAAATGGCAAACAAGGATAACAAAAGCTGAAGAGATTCCAATAAAAATATCAGAAGCTTTTTTTCAATCTAAATATGGGAGACATCGACCTGTATATGTTGAAATCCCTGAAAACATATTTTATCAAGAAGCAAATTATAAAAAAAGTGATCTTAAAAAATATAGGCATAAAAAAATAAATAAGTCAACCATCGATAAAATTATCCAAGCGTTATTATCATCTAATTTTCCTGTTATTTTTGCCGGAGGTGGAATTGTCTCATCTGGTGCCTCTCAAGAATTACTTCGGTTAGCCGAGTTATTAGAAATCCCTATCGCAACAACATTGATGGGTAAAGGTTCTATCTGTGAAGATCATTCATTGTCATTAGGGTATGGTACAGGAAAAATAGGTACACCGTCAGCGATTGATGCAATTGATCGGGCCGATTTAATGCTAGCAATTGGATGTAGGTTTGATGAAGTCGCAACTGGTTTCTTCACATTAAAACCTCCTGAAAGAATAATTCACATTGATATTGATCCAGAAGAATTAAATAAAAATTATCCTGCGTATATTGCTGTTATAGGTGATGCTAAAACAATTTTAAGTCAAATAAATGGCGAAATAGTAAAAAAGGGATTGAGAAATGATAACGTAAGAAAAAAAAATATCTTAAAACAAAATAAATATCAAAGCAAAAACTTACAGTTGCTTGAAAGCACTAATGGAGTTCATCCATTTAACTTAATTATTAACATAAAACGTTTGATTGATGATGGGATTATTATCTCTGATGCAGGTAATAGTGCACTTTGGGCATGGGAATACCCAATTTCATCAGAATTACTGATAACTCCTGCGGGTTATAACTCAATGGGGTTTTCAATTCCAGCAGCAATTTCCGCTAAACTAGCGGACCCATCTCGAAAAGTTATTTGTTTCTGTGGAGATGGAAGTTTTTTAATGACTGGCCTTGAGATAGTTACTGCTATAAGATATAACCTCGATATAAATGTGATAATTCTTCATGATAACCGTTATAATCTGCTAAATTTTTTTCAAGATATAAACTATGAAAGTAGATATACTGACACGACTTTATATACTTTTAATTTTGCAAAATTTGCAAATGATATTGGAGCTTTAGGCTTGACTATCAAGGATAATAAATCAATAACCAAGCAATTGAAAAAGGGATTAGCTTATACAGGACCAACATTATTTGATGTTTATATTGATACGGATGTTAAACCCCCTTTTTTAACAAAATTGTCTGAACTGATGAATATTGTGAAAAAATAAAACATTTGCTTTTTATTCAAGGAATTCTGACATTACTCTAAGTCCTGTTCCTGATTGAACCTGAAGTGGATGGCTTTCTTCACTATGTGATGTATCCCTCATTTTTCTTATTATTAGACTTCTACCACTCTCTGGGCCGAAAAGGATATATCTTAATAGAATTACTCCGTCCACAACAAATTCTGCGACTCCATTTTTTGTAAGGTTTGTCCCTTTTTCATCTGCTTCATCAATAAAAATTGCGGTTATCGGTAACTTTGCAATTCCTTTGATAAAATAGAAAATGTCGTCGCGTGTCAATGCATGTCCTTTAGGCCGTATTCCAGATTCAACTCTTAAACTTAATTTCTTGGTCGTTTTTGGGAAATATCTTGAGAGTGTAAACATCATAGTGATTGAATCAATAAGCACCATCTCCACTTTTTTCTCCTTAACAATATCTCTAATATGCTCATGAATATCATTTATATCAGAACCTTCTTGGATACTTTCAATTATTAAATTTCCAGTTTTTATTAATTTTCTGGCCTTAATACCAAGGTTTGTCATATGACGTATCAATCTATTCTTGTCTTCTTCAAACGTGATATATAATGCTTTACCCCCGTTTTCAGCATAATTTGATACAACATGTAATGATAAAATTGTTTTACATGTTCCAGCAGCTCCGGCAATGAGTAAGCTATCTCCTTTTGGTATACCACCTTCAATAAGTAAATCAAGCCCTTCAACACCTGTGGGTATCCTATTGATTTTCATTGTATTATCCTCTACTCATTATTATTTATTACTATTTAAAAAATATTCAGCAATTAAATAACTTGATCATTAATAATTTTAAACAGAAATGACAAAAACCGAGGAAATCATAAAAGTAATGGAAGAATATTACACTAAACATGAGTCAATCAAGGGGATAATGCTAGTTGAAGAAACTATGGAGGGATTAACTGTTTTCCCTCCAGAGTTTATAAATGAACTATCCTCTGTGTGGGAACATGTAAACGATGCCATACAAGACATTACTCGTCTTGTGAGAAAATATAGTATTGAGGGCCTTAATAGGATTTTTTTCAATATGGATGATTATCAAATCTATATTTTCAGCCCGTTTACTGACTTAAGTTTGATTCTCTTTTCTCATGATAAAAAAATTGATGGATCCAGTATAACTTTAATAAATGACATCCAAGATAATTTCATACCTTATTTAAATAAACTATTAATGGGGAAAAAAATATAATAGCAATTTATCATCAAACTGATCTATTCTATTATTTATTCCGATTTTTTTCTTATAAATTATTATTAATGCTTAAAATTTTAGAAAAATAATTACTATTTATTCTTCATTTGAAAATTTTTTTTTTATTTGTAATGGTTTTCTTTATTAAAATTCTTGTATACAATATTTTATGCTCTATTAATATCTTAAATTATTTGATAATAATTGTTATTATGCTGTTTTTATTCTATTATTTCCCTATTGTGTTTATTGGTGGTTCTTTTGGCCTCGGTTAAGTTAGATTTGTTTGTCCAGGATAAAGAAAACTTGAGTGTGTCTGAAATAATCAAATTTGTTGATTCACTAGATAATACAAAGATAGCTTTGTTTTATACTGCTCTTAGTAATGATTGTGTTTTGCTTGAGTTTATGAAAGAGGTTGTTGATGAGGTTAAACTCCCATTTTCTGGTATGCGTGTCACCGGATTTTTCACTGATAATCAATATTTTTCCGAGTCTATTGTTATCGCTGTTTTATCAGGTGATTTTGAAGTACAGGTTGTTAGAGAAGTGCTTGATTTGAATGATCATGATGGGTGTGCAAAACGGATTATTCCACGGGTTAGTGGATGGGATTTTGCACTGGTAAATTCGACTAACTATTATTATGATAATATCAAACTGGATGCGATATTACGAAGGGTTAATATTGAATATGAAAAACTCCAGCTCGTTGGAGGGATATCATGTCCTCATCCAATGGTATTCACTAATGATGGTATATTCGACGATTCGATATTGTTCACTTTATTTAAGGGTCTTGACTTGAAGTATGATATCTATTCAGGATATCAGAAAAAAGAAGATTCGAAAACCCATATTGTGACTCGTTCGGACGAATCAGGTATCAGGGAGATAGATGGTACGAACGCCGTTTCTTTTTACTGTGATTATAAGCGGATTCGACCCTATTTTTTCAATATGCTGACTGCGCTTGTGGTTAAACCGTCAATGGCTGAATTAGTGAAAAAACTGGCTGAAAGCAGCAAGATGATGTATGATGGACTAATGAAGCTAAGCATTGAAGTATTAGGGTGTGAATTAAGAGATGGGATGATGGAGGCCTGTTTCTTCGTAAAATATAATGAAAAGGATTCCCAGTTGATACCTGTCGGTTACACTCCTAAGGAGGTTAAATTAGACTGGTCTACTTCAACAGCAGACAATCAGATTAAAGTCTACGATAAAATAATCAAGGAATTCAATGGATACAATAACTTGATATTATTCCCTTGTGGGTATTTACCATTCCTATACTACTGGACTGACCCCCTGTTAGTATACCATTAGGTTGGCAACTTTATATTTGTGGTT
>CAYREE010000151.1:0-5155 GCA_964423225.1 uncultured archaeon
AGAATTACCAATAAGTATTTATATATGAATTAACGATTGTTAATACTTTGTTTTTTTTGAGGTGATTTACATGGCCGATACGGAATATAAAATCGAGACAAAATCTCTACATTCGGGACAGGAACCGGACCCTACGACATTATCAAGGGCGGTTCCATTACATAGGACAAGCAGCTACGTATTCAAGAATACGGAACACGCGTCAAACCTCTTTGGTTTGAAGGAACTTGGGAACATCTATACACGTTTGATGAATCCGACAACTGACATTCTGGAACGAAGGCTGGCTGACCTTGAAGGAGGAGTGGGTGGACTTGCTGTATCTTCTGGTACTGCAGCCATCTTCTATAGTATCGTTAATCTTGCAAGAGCTGGGGATGAGATAGTTTCCGCTAATGACCTTTACGGGGGTACGTATACGCAGTTCAATAACATCCTCCCTGATTTTGGCATTAAAACCAGTTTCTGCGATCCGACCGACCCGGACAACATTAAGAAGGCGATAACAGATAAGACTAAGGCGGTATACTCGGAGACAATAGGCAATCCCGCATTGAATGTGCCTGACTTCAAGGCAATATCCGAGATTGCACATGATAATGGAATACCCTATATAGTAGATAGTACATTCACTACACCCTATCTACTCACACCCTTTGATCATGGAGTAGACATAATCGCATACTCGTTAACTAAATGGATTGGAGGGCATGGAACAGCGATCGGTGGGGCGGTTGTTGACTCAGGCAAGTTCGATTGGAGCAAATCGAAAAAGCATCCATTATTGACAGAGCCTGATGATAGCTATAATGGGATACGATATGCCCATGATCTGGGTGATCTCACCCCACTTGCATATATCCTACGGATGAGGCTTGTTCCACTACGGAACCTGGGAGGATGCATCTCCCCGGATAATTCATGGATATTCCTACAGGGTTTGGAGACACTTCCACTAAGATTGGAGAAACATTGTGAGAATACACTGGAAGTAGCCAACCATTTAACTGAGCTAGACAAGATAGAGTCTGTAAGCTATCCTGGCCTTGAAACACATCCGACGCATGATAATGCGAAGAAATACTTGAAGAACGGTTATGGTGCGGTAGTAGTATTTGAATTGGCTGGTGGTGCAAGTGCGGGAAGGAAATTCATAGAATCGCTCGGACTATTCAGCCATCTTGCGAACGTAGGGGATGCGAAGAGTCTGGCAATACATCCAGCGAGCACAACCCATAGTCAACTGTCTGAAAAACAACAACTTGCAGGCGGTATAACTCCCGGACTCGTCAGACTATCTGTTGGATTAGAGAATATTGAAGACATAATTTCCGACATAGATCAGGCGCTTAAGGAGGTATAGATGGAAGGAAAAGACAATCCTCAGTCAAGGCCGACATACTGTATTATCTGCAGTAATTGTCGGACTTGCATTATGATGCATTATGCCTTGTCTGTTGGCAGATGCTGGTACTGCAGAGCACCGCTTAAGGAAGAACAGTTTTACGACCAAGGTGGAGGTATATGAGGTTATTTCAAATGAAAAAAAACGACGGTTCAGTAGGGGTTGTGAAGACCAGGTACTATGACTTTGATGAGATTAGGCTTCAAAGCGGTGAAAGATTAGCTCCAGTCAGGATAGCATATGAGACATATGGAAAATTGAATAAAGATAAGTCCAATGCGATACTTGTATGCCATGCATTAAGTGGGGATGCACATGCTGCAGGAAAACACAGGAAGAATTCAAGGAAGAATGGATGGTATGACATTGCAATAGGTCCTGGAAAAACATTTGACACGAGGAAATATTTTGTCATATGCTCTAACATCATTGGAGGGTGTAAGGGTTCTACTGGACCCTCATCAACCAATCCAAAGACCAAGAAACCGTATGGACTAGATTTTCCGTTAATAACAGTAGAGGACATGGTCAAAGCCCAGAAGAACCTTGTTGAACATCTTGGTATAGATAAGTTGTTCTGTGTGACTGGTGGGAGTCTTGGCGGGATGCAGGCTATTCAATGGACTGTGACCTATCCGGATTCCGTTCATCTAGCGATACCCATTGCGACTTCTGCATATCAGCACCCTATAGGGATTGCATTCAATGACATAGGAAGGGATGCGATAATATCCGATCCAGATTGGAATAACGGCCATTACTATGAGAATGGACAGCCCGAGAACGGTCTGGCATTGGCCAGGAAGGTCGGTCATATCACATACCTTAGTCATGAGACTTTTAACCGGAAGTTCGGCAGAGTGAAGAATGGGAAGAAAAATGGGAAGTTCGGAGTGAAATATGAGGTTCAAAACTATCTTGATTATCAAGGGAAGAGTTTTGTCAGAAGATTTGACGCCAATAGTTATCTTTATATTACTGATGCCATCGACAACTTTGACTTAACCGAGTCCGGTAAAAGAAAACTTAGTGAAGTATTCAAAGATGTTAAGGCGAAATTCCTCTTAGTCTCATTTTCCTCAGATCTAATCTATACTTCAGAGCAAGTAAAGGAAATATTTGATGGGCTTGCTGAGGCCGGAGTACCTTCAGTCTACAGGGATCTTGATCTACCCTATGGACACGATGCATTTCTTGTATTCAATAACACTCTAGGGAATATTCTAGTGGATTTCTTAGAATGTGAGGGAAAAAAATATTTTGATAAATCTTGATGAGAGGGTATAATGAAGTTATTAATGTTTGATGCGAATGAGTTCTGGTATAAGACATTCTCAAAAACATTGGAGCATGCTGAGGAAGTTGATGTAGAAAAGATTGTGTCTGATGCGCTTGTAGTGTTTCTCCAGTCTGAGAGTGAGGATGAGGATAGGGGGGGAAAGGTGTTGAAGAAGGCTGTTGGAAACATATCTTGGCTGTCAAAGAAGGTCGGGAGAAAAAATATTTTACTTCATTCTTTTGCACATCTTTCTGAAAGCAAGTCGAGTATCGAATATGCTCAGGCAACTATTGAGTCCATTAAGTCCAAGCTTGGTGAAAAAGGTTTTACAGTAGATTCAACTCCTTTCGGTTATTTCTTAGAGTTTAAAATACATGTTAAAGGCGAGTCACTAGCTAAGGTATTTAAGAGTATCTGATAGATGTTGTATAGCAGGTTTTTAAAATGACAACTAAAGAACTACGGATTATTGAGATTCTAAAAAAATCAAAGACAATTGCAGTCATGGGTTGTTCAAGAGATCAAGCAAAGTCAGCTCACTATGTGCCTAAATACTTGAAAGAGAAAGGATATGAAATTATCCCTATAAATCCTTCAGCAGACGAGATACTTGGGTTAAAAGCATATTCCTCACTTGATGATTTAACTGAATCAGTTGATATAGTGCAATTCTTCAGATCCGGACCAGAGATCACCGGTTTTATTGATCAGGCTTTAAGATTGGAGCCTACGGTTATCTGGATGCAACAGGGTATCGTTAACCAACATGCCATGGAAATATTTGAAAAAAAGGGAATCATGGTTGTAATGGATAAATGCATGATGGCTGAACACAAAAGATTATTAGGTTAATCTGACAGAGCTTTTTTACAGCATCTACACATCATCATCGAGATCTCAGCATCATCAGCTGTTTCTCTAAGCCTCTTTGATATCTCGACTATCTCATCATTATAGCCTGGCGGCATCTTTTTTTTATTGCCCCTTTTCTTATGGAGGTATTGTGAGACTGCTGAAGGTGTGATGTCTAAAAGCTTTGCGACATCCTTCTGCTTCAATCCTTGTTTCACTAACTCTCTGGTTAGGTCAGCTCTTATCTGGGGCAATACATACCATAATGCTTGTTCACATGGTAATTTCATCATTAGATTAACAATAGTTAAGATTATTATTCTACTTACTGATTTTTAACTCTTTAGAGACTTCATTGTCGATCCTGTCTATTATCGCTTTGCCTTTTGCTCCATAGAACTTGTAGATACTTTCCTCAGTCTTGTCTATCGCTTTGTCAATCCGATTCAATTCAGTATCTGACATAGCAACTCCACTATTGTGCCTTCCCCACAATGTCTTCATCAATCCCTTGTAGCGGTCCTCACAGCTTACTAATTGCTGCTGGTCATTGAAGGTCATTGGCATACCATATATCTGGCTCATCTTCTCCTCGCCCAATCCCCTCTCAATCTGATTCATCTCTCTTACTACACTGTCTAATTCATGCCCATCCATCGCCTTATCAGATTTACCAAGTAGCTCATTATATCTTCTTGTCATAGCATTATCAATCTGCTGATTAGTTATTACTTTTCCTCCCCACATCTGGTTTGTAGCCTGTGCCGTTGCCATCTTCATCCATTCCGGGTCCTCTTCTCTTTGAGAAGCCTCCTTCATATTATCCACTTGTTTCATCATGATGGCTTTTCGAGCATCTGAGACTCCTTCCGTGTGTGGGTCTGAACAACCTGCACTCATTAATCCCATCGCAGCAACTGTAGTCAATAGGCACAGAGTCGAGACTCTTCCACCAACAGCCCTACCGTTATGTCCCTGGCCACCACCAACATTATTACCGATTGCGTTGCCTGCCCATTGCCTCCCAGTCTGGTATTGTGATACGCCCTCTATTTGACTGCCGGTGACCTCAAGTGTTGCCATTATTAAGAATATCGAAGTAGGGGTTTTAATAACAAATTCGTAACCAATAGGTTTTTAAACCTATCCTACATAGTGTTAACAATTGTTAAGAATGGATTTGATAGATTACATTATCAGGTTGTATATTTCAAGCATCATAGAGCCCTGTCAGTGTCGGGTCTAGCCGCCCAACTACTTCATAAATCACACTCGGATTAATCAAAACCCTTTTTTTTTGTTTATTATATCATTAAAAAAATAATCAAGGTGAATCACATGATACACGATAACATACTCAAGACAATCGGGGATACACCCCATGTAAGATTGAATAATCTAACTGGGTCAGAAGATGCGGAAGTTATCGCTAAGATAGAAGCATTTAATCCAGGATCTTCTGTAAAAGATCGGATAGCATTATATATGATAGAAGAAGCTGAAAGAGAGCAGCTGCTGGATAAGGATAGTATAATCGTGGAACCAACGTCAGGAAACACTGGGATAGGCTTGGCAATGGTTGCTTCCGTAAAGGGATACAAGCTGAAGCTTACAATGCC
>CAYREE010000152.1:0-5112 GCA_964423225.1 uncultured archaeon
TTTAGCTATCTCTTCATCTTCAAGCATGGCATTGACATAATAGTCTAATAACTCCTCCTCCGTAACCTTCTTTCCAGGTTTGTCTTTCGCCATTTTTTTTAATGATAATCAAATTTTAATTTTACATTAGATGCTCGTGTCTGATATTATGTACTCTTCTTAACACCATCTGGGCAGTCGCATAATTATCCCTTGTAGCTCGATCAGTTGTGTCTTCAACCATATTATCAAACGCGGTATTAGTAGAATCTGGATTATATGATGATTCAGACTCTCTCCCAGACATGCCATCCGTATCATAGGTGGTATATCCATCAAATCCTTGACCACCATAAAACCTACCGACTTGTTCTTCTACACTGAATCTTGCAGCATTCGCAAGGTTGGTTTCATCAATACCACCCTTATCTTGATCTGCATATTTTTCAAGCATATTGTTTCTAACAACCTTTCTGGCAGCTATCTGTTCACTGACATCCTCTCCATAATCGTCTTTTTCCGTTCTGAAGTCAGCATAAAACTCTTCTATCATCAAATCATACTCTTCTTGACCAATCGCTTTAATCAATCTCTTAACCCTCTTTTTCTCATGAGGCTGCAGCCTATCCATTACTTCCCCTTTAATTGTATCAAGTTCACGATTTGCGATACCGTGACGAAGCTCGTGGGTAATATAGTCGTTTCTTAGAGCTCTACCAAACTCCTGGGTTGACTTTAGATCCTCCTTCCTCGAATAACCCAAATTGACTTTAAGATGAGAGCCAACTCCAACATCAATAACTTTAGCCGGATTTACATCTTTACCATCATAATAGAATTCAATACTATTCAACCTGGCATCCGTCCTATCTAATCTTGTCGCCAGATCCCTACTTCCAATAAGATCTGTGTCAATGATATTTCTCTCATCCGCATCAAGAGTCCCATCCTCATATTGTTTAATATGATCTGCAATCTGTTCTCCAGTAGCCCCTGATCCAAGGTGTCTCCTAACAGACGCTCGCAAAGCATATTCTTCAAACACGCCATTATCATACGCTCTTAATACCTCAGCTGATTTCACTGCTACATCATCCTTATCCCCACTATCATTCGGATCAACGAATTCCCGGATAATCCGTGTTCTTTCATTGGCTGACACAGCATCAGTAGTCTGACTAACATACCATAAAGTCTCATTAATCTCCTCGGCAGAAAGACCTGGCCTGTCAGGTCTATTAGACATTAGATTATCAACATCATTTGGCGATAGATTCATCTTCTCTTTCAATCCGGTTATCTCAGCTATCAATAAGTCTCCCTGTTCCTCTTGTGATAAGACCGCCCAAGAGGCCATATCATGGACTTTCTCATATTTTTCCTGGGCTGCATTAACAATATCAGCATTGCCCCTAAGTTCGTTAATACGACGAGTCCTATAAGCATTCTCATAAGCTTTACGATCAACCGCAGATACTGCCACGAATTTTGCGGCTTCATCCTTATCAGCTTGATCTTCGGATTCGTCAAGAGTCTTCCACTCTGCTTTAGTAATAGGTCTTACAACATTACCTTTATCATCCATATGGTACATGTAACCATCATCAAGTGATACACTACCCCGGTTCTCCAATTCTGCAGATACTGGGAATTCCTTCTTTTGCCTGTCCCTGTTCTTCATTGTCTGTTGCCCAAGATGATATTGTTTATCATAGGCGATATTAACCTTTCCAGAACCATCTAGTCCCATCGTTGTTAATTGTCTGAGTCTGCCTTCCTCGTCTTTGACATATAAGCCTTGACCTTGGTCCAATGCATCCTTGACTCCATCAAAGTTCCCTGCAGATACTTCTGTCCTCATCTCTCCTTTTCCATCATATATCTTGTGTCCAAAATCACTCTTGTTGAATTCTGCAGTCACTATAATCATCCTGTTCCCTTCAATCACCCAGTTGCTAGTACCGATTAGATTAACCTGGTCGTTACGGAACATTACTGGTGAACTACCATCCTTTTCTTCTGCAGTTAATGTGTGTATCGCAGTGCTTTTCACACGTCCGCCACCCTCCCTAAGGAAATAATCTTCAAAGTCTACTTCTATACTATCCTCGAACCACCGTTCTTGATCATCCGGAGTATGAGTTATGGCACTTATCCTCGTTCCATCAGCATCAAGTGTGAACTGCGATGTCTCCGAGATATACTCACCCACATTTGTTGCGAGTTTATCATGGATCTTATCCCTCTCAGATCCTTCAAGAGATTGCAGTTCTGCTTCAGCATCATCAACACTTATACCTTCCTCCCTTGCCCTTGCCTCCGCCATCCTATGGATCTTCCTTTTAGCAGCCTCTTCCTCTCTTTTAACCACTTCAATCTTTTCAGAAGCATCAAGATCATCATATTTCACACCAGACCTAAGCTTATCCAGTATACCATTCCAGGCCCTATCATCCTCCCCCTGTCCTACAAAACCGGCTCCAATCTCATCTAACGCCCTCTTGCTTCCTAGAGCTATCTCCGGTGCAATCTCTTCCTCAGATTTTTTAACATTTAAGATATATCCAAGCCGGTGTCTATCCACATAGCAACGTCCCTCACGGTCACGATGAATGTATATGTTAGGAGTCCTCGCCTCGCCCATCGCCTGCTGATGAGAATACCCACCCTTACGAAGAGTCCAATAAAGCTCCTTGTGGAAGGTGAATTCATTGTTTCCAGCAACCTGAAGATATGAATCCTTCAACTCATAATTCCTCTTCTGCTTATATCCATCCAGCACCATATTAACCTGGCCATCATCAGTTACAACAGCTCCAACAATGTTATGCTTGGTTCCTTGAGCATCTTTAAATTGGATGGAAACCCCCTTCTTCAGTGTTCCATCAGCCTCAAAATAACTACTATGTGTAGCTTCACTAAGCATTGCCGGCCCATCTTTAGTATAGATTGTAAACCGATTTCCAGTCTCTTCATAAGATTGCATATGATCATGACCGAATGTTTCCTCAAAATGTCTCTGTTCGCTTGCACTTGGTAAGACCTGTGAGAAAGCCTTTGTTTTCTGACATTCAACAACCCATGCTGCCCGATCCTTTATCGAACCATTTACAAATGACTCTCTCATCTCGGTTAATAGAGCGTCCTTGGTGACCTGGGTTGAATTCGTTAACTCTGCTTCACCACGATCCCGCCTAGACCTATTGATAAGTTCTAAACCCCGATCAGTACCTTCAAGTTTTTCAAGAGTGGTTTTTATACCACTTCCCTCATCCTCCATGAGTTGATCATTAGTCTTAGTCTTGTCCTTGCATTTCCCTGCGAGATCTTTGTGTGTTTCCGCAAAATTTCCTTTCATAGTCTCTCTGCTATTAGACATAATATGCGAATAAAGTTCAGGATTATACTTTTGAATAAGTTCCCTCTGACGCCTATAGAAGT
Source organism: uncultured archaeon (assembly GCA_964423225.1). Taxonomy (GTDB): domain Archaea; phylum Altiarchaeota; class Altiarchaeia; order IMC4; family SCGC-AAA252-I15; genus CAYREE01. The sequence goes on from CAYREE010000152.1 coordinate 3,421, forward strand.
TATAATCCCTAACACTTTCCTCTGCTAGAATTCCGCTTTGATAACCATAACCTATCCTACCTAGATAATCCCCAAGGTTATCTCCAACAGCATCCCTTTCCTGAGTGAGTCTTGCCCTATCCTCATCAGTAGAAGCATTACGAACTTCCTCTGAAAGATGCTCGTATTGAGCCCTCATAGATGCGCACCTACCACTCCAACCATTAACAGGATTATACCTTCTTGTCATCTGCCTTAAGCTAAGGCTTGCCATATTTCGTCCAAGCCAATAACCATAAGGATGGAACATCGGTGGCAAAAGCTCCGGAGTAACATTGAATAAAATCCGTCCAATAGTCCTCACCGGCATTAAGAAACTAAGTGGTTTCGCAGTGAACAAGAGCTTTGAAGCACCCTCTTGAAGATCAGTCTTAAACGCTACACTCCTTCCCGGACCTGCAGTACCAAGCCTGAAAAAAGCCCTGCCAATATGCATGATACCCTCCCACCCATGCCCGATACGACTTTCAATCTGACTTCTAGGTAATACAATAGCCCATTGATTATCAGCAGGACCCGGAGTCAAAACCTTCTCGGGCTTCTCCATCCTCGTCACATTATCCTGATGTCCCGGCTCCACCTTACCGTCCTTATCATAACCGGGAGAAGGTACGTCATGTGCTGGAGTCATGGACTCAATGCTCTGAGGCGTTCCTACACCAGTATCAGTTGAATCAATGTGTTTTACTGCAGGACCACCACCAGGAGATCTAGTCTTTCCAGATTCACTGGCTCCGCCTCCGCCACTACTTCCACTACCCATCTGAGATGAAGGAGCCCCTTTCATACCAGACCAATGACCCATCGCATCTGACATATTCTCACGATCGCTCATGAAGACTCCCGCAATATTACCTAAAAGACCGCCAGAAGGCTTAGATACTCCAGCTCCCTGTGCCGCCCCAGATGATCCAGTAGCACCTGGCGGAAGTACTTTATTGAAGAATGATCCAACCTTTCCAGTACGCATGTTAGAAGGAACCTTACTGCCCAACCAACCCTTCGCTTCCTGACCACTAGGTATAAGTCCGCTACCCGCCTGCGGTGCATCAGGCATCATCCATGAAGCCTGAACCGCGGCATTCACCATACCACGAGTTCCTTGACCCATCATTGCTCCACCAACAGCCACAGCACCATAATTCTTCCATCTTTCTACCTTAGTGCCTTTACCACTTGCAAGACCTTTCATGCCTCCCGCTGCGATAGCCCCACCAACCCATTTCATTAAAGCCGTCATCATAAAAGGCACAACCAAGATCCCAAGGAAACATCCAAAGACCATGAATAATGTAACCCATCTTGTAATGAACATATTCACTAAGTTGTCGTCAGTGCTGAAATTATTTCCGAAAACCAGTTTTCCAGCAGTGAAATCAACATCAACATCATCAACTACAACAAGACTACCTCTACCCGAGGAAGGCAAGCGGATACCCTGCTGCATTGGAGCTGTTCCACCTGAAACAGGATCAAGAAGTGGTGATATGATAGCGGGTTTTAAACCACTGACAGAAACATTAGATGGAACAGGATTGGGACCCCCACTACCTGCATAACAATTAAAGTCAAGTATTTGGCTATGAAGCATTACAACAGTTATAACAATCATCATTGCCATTACTGGCCCCATAAAAATCCACATAATAGCAC
>CAYREE010000153.1:0-5094 GCA_964423225.1 uncultured archaeon
ACCAAACTTACCATCAAGGTATTGTGCATGAGATACAAGACCCAAAACCTCGAACTTATAATCATACAAGCCAAACAATACTCCAATCCCAACATCATCAATACCCGCTTTAAATGCATTATCATGGGCGAAAAGTTGCCTCACATAATCTGATTTAGGTCCTTGATGAAGCTGTTCATAAGAAGCTTTATGATATGTTTCTTGGAACAACTGATAAGTACCAATACCAACTTCCTTTAACTTTTTATAATCTTCCACAGTAGTTGCAGCAATATTCACATTAACACGTCTTATCTCGCCGTTACCCGATTTTGTCTCGTAAATCGTCTTGATAACATCAACGATATAATCTATCGTATTCTCACCAGGATGTTCGCCAAATTCGAGTAAAAGCCTCTTATGTCCCATATCTTCCAGTATTTTTACTTGGCGTTCTACTTCAGTTAATGAAAGTTTTTTTCTTGGAGTCTTATTCCTTGAATGGAAACCACAATATTCACAATCATTGACACAATAGCTTGACGCATATAAAGGTGCGAAGAAGACGAGTCGTTCCCCATAAATCTCGTCCTTTATCTTTTTAGCAGCCGCAAACATCTCATCAATCAAACTGGGATCATCCACGTTAAGCAAGTATCCGACTTCGACTAATGACAATCCCTTTTTTCCTAGCGCCTTATTCAATATTGAAGATATTTTTTCTGGATCAGGACTCCTTGTTTCATTAAGGATATCATCGAATTTCACATCATCAACGATCTCGGAAACTTCAGGCATCTAACACAACCCCCAAGTCTGTTGGTGCCCTTCCAAGAGATCTAAGAATATCAGTCTTCTCTTTTATCAATTCCCGCGTCTCCTGACCCATACCCTTCTTATTGGGGTAGAGAGAATAAAAATGTCTATATTTGAGGGGTGTGACATTAATCATCATAGAATTTGCCCCTGATAAGATGATGGTTTTCACATCGTCTGGAAACAAGGTCTCCATCGCGGTTGTCACAAGGATCCTGGCCTCGGGTATTGCAAGCCTTAACACAGATAATACCTTCAATAACTCAGTGAGTTTTAACGGCTCTTCATCGGCTAATGGAGTATTCGGATTCGGTAAGAAAGGGCCGAAAGAATACATTTCTGGGCCAATCTTTTTCGCGTATAAAATATCTTCCACAATATCTTTCTTTGTCTGGAAGGGCAAACCTATCAAGCTTCCTGTAGCTATTATATAACCGATGTCTTCAAGGCTTTCCAATAGTCTTGTCCTCTCAACATGAGATGATTTCTTATGTAATCTTTTATACAGTTCTGGATTTGAAGTCTCGAACCTGAGTAATACTCCCCGCGCCCCCGCCTCATACATCTTCTTGTAACATTCCAAACTCCTTTCCCCAACACTTACAAACAACAGGACATCACATCGTTCTCTTATCCCCCGTATCATCTTTACGAGCGCCTCGGTCGTATAAGATGGATCCTCCCCACTTTGTAAGACAAGAGCCTTGAAAGCATTCTTGTTAACTGCATCATCGGCTGCATCAATCACTTCGTCGATATCCATAGAATACCGGGGAGTCTCTTCATTTTCACAGCGTAGTCCACAATAGTAGCAGTCTTTCACACAGTTGTTTGAGAACTCGATTATACCATGAATACAACATGAATTCCCTGTCTTCTGCTGTCTGATAAAGTTTGCCTGCTCACATAACGAGCCAATATCAGCTTCATCAGTCAAGTTTAATAAATATAATAGATTATCTCGTGTGAGACTACCATCCAATGATTTTGTGAATAGTTTTTCAAGTCTTTTATTAGTTGTTTTCGGTTTGCTTGAATATTTTTTATCCACAGTAGTCAGTGAGTCAATTACTTTTTTCCAGATATCCAATACTTCCAACGCCTCCTTCTTTCCAATCTTATGGATAATGAATCCTCCCTGAGCATATACATAATCATTTAACGCGACTTTTGTAAGATCTGACCTGACCTTCCTCCTCTCTCCAAAGTAGTCTACAATAGCGTGATTATCAGCTATTTCAACGACTTTTCCTGGAATAGCATAACACATTTTGAAATAAAGATGACAGAATAACTGTTTGTCATGACTCCTATAAATATTACAAAGTAGATACATGTAAGAATGATCTCGAAAAAAATACGATTGATGATACTGACTATATTCTTGATAACAATAGTGATTTTAGGATATCGGTATTATTACGGGAAAGAACAAGGGGATTCCTGTAAGAATTGCAATGTCATCCTCATCACATTCGACGCATTGAATCCAATGCATCTAGGAGCATATGGATATGCTAAAAACACCAGCCCCAATATTGATAAACTTGCTGAAAAATCATATATCTTCAAAGACTCTATAAGCCAATGCGGATCCACTCCTTGTTCTCTCGCATCAATCCATACTTCAAAATACCCGTTCATCGACGGCATCGTTGAAAAAGGAGATACATTAAGAGAAAATGAATCTACGCTCGCAGAGATCCTAAGTGAGCATAACATCTCCACATATGCTGTCACCGCAATAGATTATGCAATGAGTGGCTACGGATACGCTCAAGGATTTAACTTATTTGACGATGATTTCAAAGGTCCAGAATCCGCAAATACAACAGTCCAACGAGTAAAAAATATGCTAGAAAACGCAATTAATACAAGAGAAAAAACAGATAAACCATTTTTTCTATGGATACATTTTAGAGAACCCCATACACCATACGATCCACCAAAAGAATTATTCAATGAATTTTATAACAATCCATTAGACGAGCAATTAATGACTGGGATAAACGGTCCGATGGCAATCAGGGAGAAAAACATAAATAAGAGATTCGATGAAGTATTCGAATATTATACTCAAAATAAATCTGAAACAAGTGAAGACTATGTTTTATACGGTGGGAAAAGCGAGCTTACTAAAAGCATGTTCGACCAAGTCATAGCAATGTATGACGGAACGATAAAAAAAGCAGATAAAGAATTCGGAAACCTGATGGAATACCTCGATGAAACAAAGCTCTCTGATAACACTGTAATAATGATTTCAGCAGACCATGGAGAAAGCATGGGAGAACATAAAATCATCGATCATAATGACTTGTATTATTCGATAATACACACGCCAATGATCATCCACTTCCCATCAGATAAACACAAGACAATCGAATACCCAGTATCAAACCTGGATATCGCACCAACCATACTCTCAATATTCCAGATACAAGACAATACTACTTCCCACATGAGAGGATTAAACCTCTTTAATCCATCCAGAAACAACTATACCCGAATTTCAGAATACAAGAAAATCAAGACATTAATAAAAAACGATTATAAGATCATGGTACATACAAAAAGAGACCAGGTCACACTATTCAATATCAAGGAAGATCCAGAAGAGACCAAAGGTTTAATGGATGAAGATACTACGAAGATTGAAGAACTCTTAGGCATTTTAGAAGATATCATGGAAACAGGCGAGGATATGGATAGCCAAGTCGACACGCTCGAACGCCTTAGAGAGATCGGATATGCCAACTAATATTACTGTATATATCCAAGATTCCTCAACTGGTCTACAGTCTTCTGATCCAAATAATCTCGTTTAGGCGTCACATCGTCCCCAATCTCATTTAAGTAAGAAGTAAGATTCTTAACAACTTCGGGATGAAATCCTGAAAGATTATCCTTCTCAAACGGATCATTTACAAGATCAAAAAGCTCGTATGTGATATCCCCGTCAATATTAGTCTCTATCAACTTCCATCTTTCAGTCCTAACCGAACGTTTCAAATGAATCGTATTATCAACAGATAAGATCCCAGTCATTGAAAACACAGGCCCGATTTCAGAGGACTTGTCTTTTAGAAGCCTTAATGGATTATTATCCTCAAAACCAGGATCATCTAATCCTAGAATATCCAGGATCATTGGAAGTATCCCAGTTGACGCAGGCACATTCTTAGAAACTCGCGTACCATTCACCCCAGGTATCCTAACGATAAGCGGAACTCTAATTACCTCATCGTATACTGAGTGAACATGATCACACTCCCCATGCTCCATCAATTCATCACCATGATCAGAGGTTAATATGACCACAGTATCATTCAACAATCCTTCAGACTGAAGGAAATCAAAGAACGAACCCATCAATTCATCCACATACCTTATCCCACCATCATATTGAGAAATCACATAATCCAAATCATCAGGATTAGACGGCATTAGACGAGATGGACCACAGAAATCCGAGATATTAAACGAACCAGAATAATTCTTAAAAATATTATATCTTTTATATTGTATGTACGGTCGATGAATGTCATAACCATGAAGGAAAAGGAAGAACGGTTTCTCCTTATTATCTCCTATCCACTGCTTCGAAGCCTCGATATTCCCAAATAAATTCCTCTCCTTACTAGAATAGACATTAAAACCCTTTCCAAACCCAAAATTCAAACCAACATAACCATCACCATTATAGCTAACAGTCGAATAACCATTCAACCCAAGTAATTCAGCAATAGTCGTCAAACGCGAATCAATCCTACCCGACGCACGATAATATAATGCAGAATGATTCGACGGCAATACACCAGTAAATATCGAAGCATGTGATGGAACAGTCCACGAAGACTGTGAAATCGCCTTTTCAAAAACAATAGAATCCCTTGAAAACACATCGATATTCGGAGTAGTATTCCTATAATAACCATAACAACCCACATGATCTGCCCGCAAAGTATCAAGACTAATAAGAATCACATTACAACCACGACATGAAAAAGGATCCGATTCAAAAACAAACAAATAATAGAATAGGACAATAAAAAAAATAAAAATAAATACCTTCTTAAACATGTCACACACACATTAAACGGATAAAAATAAAAAAAAAAAATAAAAGTGTATGTACGTTATATGACTTGTCGCCAAAAAGCACGCCAGGACAATATGGCTATTAGTATGGGACGGACTGAACACGTCGCCGAAGCTCCGTGCTTACATCCCCCACCTATCAATCCAGTCTTATACTGGAGCCTACACCGACTCTTTTCAGGATCTGCTTCAGGCTTA
>CAYREE010000154.1:0-5007 GCA_964423225.1 uncultured archaeon
AGTCCACCTGGGAAAAGAAGTAATGAGACGAATAGTAGGAAAGGGAGACATAGCATTCGACAGGGCTATCGAAATACAAGATGGTGTTAACGCTAGGAGAAAAGAACTACACAGACAAGGAGCATTAACAAAGATCCCAGGAGACATCAATATACATGACGATCCTGGAAGATCACAATTACAAGAGATAAGGCAGACAAGACCCTACTGATCCTTAATATCAACAAGCTTAACCTTGAATAAAAGAATCTTTCCTGACAAAGGATTATTCAAATCAATAGTGACTTCCTCATCATCAATATCCAAGATCACTGCAGGAACCTGAGTACCATCCTCAAAACCCATGAGATAAACCATATTCTTCTTAATATCCTCTGGCACAACCTTCCTCGGAAGCTTCCAGACAAGAGTCTCATCCCGGTCCCCATAAGCATCAGCAGGCTCCAAACGAATATCCTTCTCATCACCCTTATCCATATCCATAAAAGCATTCTCAAAACCAGGTATCACAGCCCCAGCACCAAACTCAAACTCCAATGGAGAACCCTGCTTCTCAGTGCTATCAAAGATAGTACCATCCTCAAAAGAACCAGTATACTCGACAACCAACTTATCTCCCTTCTTAAAAGACATACCAAATAATATGAACTAACGCTTTAAAAAGAAATAATACGCCAACATCAAGACCAATCCGACAACAGCAGCCATATACGCGGTATTCCTATCAGAACCAAAAACCAAGGGGATAGGACCCAAGAATATAACGCCCCCAGCAGAAAACTTGGATTTACTAGGATCCGATACACTAAATCCTGCATAGATGATACCTGCAACCAGTAATGCAAGGCCTATAAGCGTGATCGCCAATCCCAGGAATATCAGATGGTTTGACATCATGTTTCACTAGTAATATATAACAAAATCAATAATAATCATCTAATATGAGGATTTGGTCTATAGTGGTAGCCTTAATAATCGCATCTACTATCACGTCGGCAGAGATAACAGGTAGTGCTAGCGACATGTTTTCAAAGACTTCTGAAACAGATGTTAGGGGACGAGTCAACAATCTCTTCACAGTTGACTTAGATGGTGATGGCGACAAGGAGATCGTCACCGACTCCGTCCTGACAATGAGCTTTGGAAAAAGCGGGTTAGTATACGCACTTGACCATACTGGGGGAGAACTATGGAAACACCATGCAGGACTAATGAACGATCTATACGTTAGTGAGAAAGGGACAATAGTGGTGGGGACCGGGGGACAATTACAGGCATTGAATACTGACGGTTCAGTAATGTGGAAAAAATCCGTTAGGACAAGCAACATCCAAAAAATATATGATCAATCAGTATATGCGACAGACCTGGATACTGATGGGAAAGATGAGATATTCAGTGCCACAAACTTCGGATCATTAAGGGGTACGATACTCCAAATGTGGTCTAGTGACGGTGCCAAACTCACAAAAATGGATTTCAAGGGAACAAGATTCCCAAAAACCTTCACCTCAATCGACCTCACCCAAGACGGTGAAAAAGAGATAATCGTAGGATTAATACTGTTCGCCCCGAATACAATCGCCGGCACCATCACTCCAGCATACAATAAGCCAGCACTCGTAGTCGCAATGGACTACAATGGAAACAAGTTATGGGAAGTAGATACTCCAAGCGGTGTCACAGCACTCGCATCAAACGATGTAGACGGAGATGGAAAACCCGAAATCCTAGTCGGATTGGACGGCAGATTGCTAGCACTGAAAGAAGACGGAAAACAAAAATGGGACAAAGAGATAAACGGGAGAATACGAGCGATAAAAATCCTTGACGTCAATGATGACAATGCACTAGAGATAGTAGTTGCCGCAGGTATGCTATATGTTTTAGACAATACAGGAAAAGAGATATGGAAATATAATACCGGATCAATATATGATGCCTCCCTAGCAGACCTTGATGGTGACGGCAAGATGGAGGTAGCAACAGCCGCCAGAGAAATAAGATTATTAGGTTCAGACGGAAGCCTCATATGGAAGAGCGATCGGACAGGAGATAACCACGGAGTCGAATTCGCGGATATGCAGAATACCGGATTCCCAAATATAGTGTTTGGGGGAAAAGACGGGATGATCCATATATACGATTCAGGAAAATATGGACGACTACAAAAAGCAGAATTCCACTATACCGAGGCAGACAAGCTATTCAAGGAAAAAGACTATAATGCAAGCAGATACAATGCACTCAAAGCTAAACAATACTATGATTTCCTCTCTGATGAGCCAGGAAGCATGAAATGCGAGAACCTAGCGAATAAAAACAACGTATATATCAGTGCAAAAGGCTACTATGACCTAACACTCAACTACCTGAATGAAGGAAATCATGACGAAGCCGAAAAATTCGCTGAAAAAGCGATTGAGGAATTCAGGAAAGTAGGAGACCTACGCAAACTCAACGAAGTATCAGCCTTATTAAACAGGGCTAAAATGCATCCAAAAGCCGTCGCAAACCTCGAGATAGCCAAAGCCCATTACAAGTCAGGGAACTGGAGCAATTCCTCCTACTTTGCAGGAAAATCAAAAGAACAATTCATGTATATCGGAGACCTTGATGGGATAGAAAAATCAGACAAAATACTTAAAGAATCAGTCAACCAGATAAAAGCAATATACTATATTCAACTCGCAGCCAACCACACAAAATTCGGAGAATACGAAAACGCTTCACACAACTTAAACATTGCCCACAGATTATACGCGGAGCTAAATGATACTCAGGGAATGGAAAAAGTAGATGGTATCATATCGAATGTGAGGGGCAACGTATACAAGGGTGGAGTCCTAATGAAAATCGCTATCATCGTAGTCGTATTCATATTCATACTAATCCTTGTGATAATCGTGATGTCGCTTAAAATAACCTTTAAGACAATAAAGAAGAAAAAAATAGGGAAGCCTAAAAACCCTTTAAAATGGGTGAAATGGAATCCGGAAGACGACTACAAACGTAAAAAACCAAAAGGCAGTGGCTTAAGCCGACTATAAAGACTAACCTTCTGAATCAACCACGTCAATAGACTTCGAGAACTTGATCTTGAAATACTTAGTCGTCGGTGTAATCGTGATAATATGATCCTCTTCACAACCCGGACAGGTAAGATCGCGGATAATAGGCTCGAAATCCGCTTTATGATCAAACTCCCTCTTACAAGAATTACATCTTAAAACAAAATTCCTGTAAAACTGCTTCTCGTCCCTACCACCCCGTCTAATCAACTCAGTCTTCATACCATAGACTCTCCTCTCCAAATCCTCAAGATCCTCGTCTACTACAACAGAGTCACTATCAGACCGCAACTCCTTCTCAAGCATCACCAACTCCTTATCAACGCTCTTCAAACGAGTCTCTATCTTCTTCAACTTTTTCTTCTTAGCATCCTTATCCGTGTCAACCTTTTTCTTAGCCATCTTAAAAAAAACCCCAGAATTAATAATACAACAATATATTCAACGACTTGATTTAAAATAAGAGCAAAGACCACTAACCGGGCATTTATCACAAATCATATTCCTAGTCAAACAACAATTCTTCGCAAGCTCGACAATCAAGGCATGATACTCATTGTATAAACCAACATCCCCTGGGAGATTAGACTCAAATAAAGACTTAATAAAATCATAATCCTCGCCACCATCCAACAAACCCAGCCTAGAGAAAATCCTCCTTGTATAAGCGTCAACAACAAAAGAAGGCTTATCTAAAGCATATAATAAGATGCTATCACAGGTCTCAGGGCCGATACCCCAGACAGAAAGAAGCTTGGGACGAAGAACACTAAGGGGAATACTCTTCAATCCCTCCATACTACCACCTGCCTCACGATCCAAGAAACCAATGAATTCCTTAAGCTTCCGAGCCTTCACATTATGATACAATGAAGGTCTGATAAGAGTCGAAAGCAATTCGATGTCGATCAATCTCACACCCTGAATAGAAAGAACATTCTCCTTACTCAGATTATCAATAACCTTCTCAACATTATTCCATGAAGTCGACTGAGTTAAAATCGCGCCAACCGAAACCTCAAAACTCGTCTTGGCAGGCCACCAGGATTGCGGCCCGTATTCATTGTATAGCAAATCAAATATTGTCTCTAGCTTATCTTCTATGATCTTCTTTTTCATGGATCTTATCTTCCAGTGAGGTTATAAGTGAGAATTCATACCTGCTAAGGATTTCTTCTTCATATGATTTTTCCAGTTCTAGAATGTGTTTTTCCCTTAGGTCGTCGAGTGTATGGGGATGTCTTGCGAATCCATTAATGAGTTTTGCCGTGAAATCACCACTTAAAATCTTTGGTAAAACCACATAGTCGGCGCCTGCCGCATATAATTCAAGAGCCTGGCGGACAGTGAATGCAGTAACAATGACTGGGGTCTTTGGATTGATAGTCTTTGTCTCTTTTATTAAGATCATATTATCCTCCTCATCGTCGATAGTTGATATCACGATATCTGCAGTATCCAGTCGAAGCTTCTGCAATACGTCTATATCACCCACGTCGCCGTAGATGCAGTGTATTCCATTTCTAATCATGATCTTGATGCGTTCCGGATTAAAATCTACGACAACATAATTATGCTTTGTCTTCCTGAACATCTCAACAATCTTAGCACCCATCCTATGGCATCCCACTAATACTGTATGTTGTGCCGGTTCTGGGGGTAGGCTCTCAAGTATCTGACGCCTACCACTAGTGATTGAAACATGTTCCAGTAACATGAGTTTGAGTGATAACATACGATATATCTGATTGTCGAACTTGATAAGATATGAGGTCAATGAAATCGTTATAAGGGCAAGTAGTGATACTATTGAGAATACTTCCGGAGAGATATGGTTAAGTATTAGTCCTTGCATCACGATGATGAGTGAGAATTCACTGATCTGTGTCTGAGCATTAGCGGTAAGGAACGACACTCATCAGTGAATTCTCACTCA
>CAYREE010000155.1:0-4709 GCA_964423225.1 uncultured archaeon
CATTTTTTGATCGGGGATAATGCGACTGTTTTAAACGAGCAGTTTTCAGATTTTCTCATCGAGTATAATTCTGGTAGAATGGGTGATTTCAAGGGTTTTTTCGCTTATCTGCATTACATGGATGTTCATATTCCCTATAGGCATCCTTGGGTGGATGATGAGTTGTGCAGGATTCATTTTAATGACCGGTTTTTCGAGATTAGTCCAAGGATGGAGAATAAGTATAGGAATTTTAGGGATTATCTTTTATCCCTTAATGGATCTAGTGTCGATGTCAACATTAGTTGTATGGTTGATTATTATGATGGTGGCATCCGTTTTATCGACCAGGCTATCGAAGATCTTATTGGTTCGTTGAAGCAGGAGGGAGTTTATAATAATACTGTTATCGTCATCTTATCTGATCATGGCGAAGAATTCTTGGAGCATGGTGGTTTGTTTCATTCTCATTCAATGTATGATGAAGTGATTCATGTCCCATTGATCATGCGGTTTCCTACAGTTGATGGGGAACGGAGAGTCACGGATGATGTGATGTTGATTGACGTTATGCCTACGATATGGGATTATTTAGACATCAGTGTGGATCCAGGTTATCCGATTGAAGGCAGGAGTCTTCTATCATATGTTAAAACTCCTAGAGCGTCTACTGGTTTTCCAGTTAACTCTGAGCGTTTCCATCCATATAAGCCTGACATGCATGCTGTGATTAGTGGGGGGTGGAAGATTATAGTAAAAAATGATGAAGTCTTATTGTTCGATCTTGATGGGGATCCTTTGGAAAAAAATGATTTATCTTCGGTCGAACCTGGGAAAGTGCAAGAGCTATCATCGATAATAGCTGGTGTGCAGGATCGAAAGGTAAAGCCGGGTATTTCCTCAAAGGAAACCTTGCTTGACGAGGAGACTATACAACAACTAAGAGCATTAGGATACATTGACTAATCATCTACTATCTCGTATTCTGCATCGATGATTCCGTCATCAACCTTCTTCTCACTGGTTGGCTTACTTGCTCGGAAGAAAAGATATGATATGAGTAATGGCAGCATGATGGGGGGCAGACAGCATAATGCAATCGAAGCACCGATCATCCAGGCTGGCAGTCCACTGATAATCCAGACGAACAGCATTAGTATTAACAACATTGTGATGAGTGAAAAATCCAGTCTTATGGTTCGGGAATGCATCAGATACGATTAGATAACCTAGATATAAAATCCTAGTATGCATATCCGATGTCTCTCAACATCTGTAACATATCAAAGTCTTCATCTTCTTGGGCTATAATGTCGGGTCTATTATCATTGAATTGTTCTAGGATCATGTCCACTATCCGCGTGTAATTTTCTGATAGGTCTTTTCTTTCAAGCGGGTCTTCTGTAAGTTTGTATAGTCTGATCTTTCCGTCTTTGTCTCTCCATAGCTTATAGCCTCCTTTTTTCAGGATTCTCTTGGTTGAATATTCTGATATTTGGATATATTCTTCCCTGCTTTCGTTGAATAGGGTTATCCCCCTTATCCATATCCTCCCACGTCTGCTCATATTCTTTGGGATTTTCAATCCTAGCACTTCTAGTATCGTTGGGAAGATGTCGATATTCATGACTGGATAATCGAGTGTCTTGTGCTTGTTGTCTGGTAGGTGGACGATTAGTGGTGTGTGGATGACTTGCTGGTGCAGTTTGTTGTGTCCGATATGACTGTGTTCTCCAAGGCTTTCTCCATGGTCTGCAGATATGATGATCACCGTGTTCTTGTCAAGTCCCTTTGATTCAAGATATTCCAGGAACAATCCAAATTCTTTATCAACCTCTCTTATCGACGCATCGTATAATGCGTTGACTTGTTTTATCATGGTTTTGGTCATGTTCAGTCGTGTATTGAAGAAAACTGTTTCCACCGGTTTTTCACCCTTTACATTCACATAGTAATCGAGTACTTCTTCATATATTTTCTTTCCCCAGTTGCTTGCTATCTTGCTGGGTCCTGTGATATTGTACATGGTCGGCTCATTGTCTGGATTGTCGTAGAATTCCTGGAATAGTTCCATGCTTGGATCGAACGGATCATGGGGTTGCCGGAAATGCATCCATAGGAAGAAATGATTTCCATCATTGTTTTCGATCTTGTTCATCGCCCGCCTTCTCGTATTGTCTCCCTTTTCATATGAGGTGTAGTCTTCGTCGAATACATCGAATCCGTTGTTTATCCTTTGGTCTCTTGTTGCGAATTTTACTGTTGTGACTGCATAAGTGGAATAACCATGTTCTTTCAAGACCTCGCTAATCGTTATATCAGCGTCATTCTTCAGATATGCGATATTGCCTCCGCGCCCGAGGATGTCGTCGGTGTATGGTAATTTGGATGTGAACAATGATGGGAAGGAATACATTGTGGATCCGCTCTGACTCATCGAATCAGTGAATACATATGATTTCCTAGATAATGCATCTATGTTTGGGCTGGTATCTTTTTCATAACCATATATCCCTAATCTATCTGTTCGTAACGCATCGAATGTGACGAGGATGACATTACAGCCTTCGCATATCTTGTCATCTATTTTTTTCTCTATCGGTATGGTGTAATAGTAGATGGTTGGGAGGGCCAGGAGAATAAATATTGTTAATGTTATCAATGCGAATATTTTTTTTATTTTCATATTGATCAAATCCCCCTTTTGAAAGTGGTAGCCATCCGAAGATCTTTTATACTATCCTGATGGTTGGTTCCAGGAATCCTCCTTCATCCCATCGAGTATTCCCATTTGGACCTGCTCCAGCGATGAATGATATCTGGTGTTTTCCTGGTTTGATAATGACTTTCCCCTCTTTAAATAATCTGTTTTCAACCTTGTTCCGCGGATCCATATATTCTCGGAATCTTTCTCTACCATCAACTTCGATCCTGAAAACCATGCCGTCATCAGAATCGCTCCATGCTAGTGGCCTTAATCCAGTCTTGAATTCTAGTGCGATTTTGTTCTTGTAGTTTACATTGAATTCTATTCTTGTCTCTTTCTCGGCTTTTGGTCGGGACATGATCATATCTCCTTGCCCCCAATTCTCGATTGTTATTGATCCCTTTTGATCTTGTGGCATGTTGTTTATTATAGGTTCTATGAACTCGATCAATCCTACTATATCATCTTTCTTATTGGTTATTGTATTGGTCTTGGTCTTGCTGTTTGAGATCAGGACTACAAGATTTTCTGTTCCCCTATATATCTGAATGATTGATGTTTCCATGATGTTGTTTGCACCACCATTGTACTCTTTTATCATCGAGTATCCCGCCGGGAAATCAGGCGGTAAATCTCGACGCTCGTAGATATCGGGAACCTTATAATCCTTTCCCCAGTTCATACAAAATGCATCGGGATATTCCCTACCTGTATACACTATCCTCTTTTGTGTCCAGAAGTCTAGTGCGGCTGCCAAAGGACTTGGATTAAAGCATGGGTTAACATATGTGGTGTGAACCAGCACTTCATCAAATCCTTCTTGCATGTCTAGAAAGTATCCTGTAAGTCTTATGTTGTCTTCCTTCATGTCTGCCATCATCGGCATGTATAGAAAATACGTTATGAATAATGAGCTGAATGCTATCAGCCCTGTAGAATAGACAAGTAATCTACCACCTCCAATATCCTTAAATAGTCGGCTTGCAGATATCGCAAAAGCCGGGAACAAGGGGATGAAATACCTTAGCCGTATGTCATGCAAGACTAGATAGGGTATTATCATCCATATTGCAAGGAGGAAAAAAACAGGTGTGAATCGCCTGCTTAAAACGGTTTTCAGGTAGTAAAGGCATGAAAGGCCGATCAGGATGGGGCCGACCTGGAATAGGAGTGATATGGTATGTACCCTATATGGACTTGGCACAAGCAGCCTTTCAAGATGCATTGATGGACTGAATAGCTCACTTATGCCTAGCCAGACCACCTTACTGATTGTTGAATCGGTTGAAAGGATCAGGGCGAGTATTATTACTGCGATACCTATCAATGATGTGATTGCGATCTTTGCCTTATCATTGATTTCCATACCATTTCTATAGTGCCATGCTAAGGCTGCGATAAGGATGGCTGATGCATAGAGCACTCCATAAACTTTCGTCATTGAAGCTAGGATGAAAAAGAAGAAGGCGAAGATAATGTGATATCGTCTATATCTAATCTGTAGTAGCTCGTTCAATAACATCAAACATAGTACTGTAAGTAATGTGTCAGGTAAGACCAGGACTGATTGTGCTAGCATGTTTGGTATTGTAATAACCAGTAATGTCGATGATATGGCGGATAGCTCCCCACCAATCCGTCTGGCAACAAGATATGTGAATGCAGCGATCAGTCCATAAATCAATGACTGAATGAAAAATGCGGTCTGTGGACTCTCACCCAACAATATTATTCCTATGGCTTGTACTATGCTCGGCAGTGGAAATTCGACTTGGCCTACTCCACCCAACATATTAACATACTCACTGACTCCATGTTCGGCGAGTGTCTTGGCCTGTGAGAAATATTTGGAATAGTCATTATTGGCTTGTGGCATCATCCAGAAGGGCAATGATAGGCAGAAGCCGATCACAAAGAGGATGATTGCATTCTTTCCAAGAAAACGTGTGGATCCGATCGACGTAATAACTGCTAAAAGGCTTGCCATGATTACCATAGCTGCAAGTCTAAAGCTGCTGGTATA
>CAYREE010000156.1:0-2601 GCA_964423225.1 uncultured archaeon
AGGTCGCCATAGGTGGCTTTGGTTCGTATCATGCATACGCGGTCTTCATCGCCTGCTAGTGTTCCTTCCACGTTTTCGGCTGTGTATCCTCCCAGGTTTTTTACACCATATTGGATTCTATTCGGGCAACCTCCTTCATCTTTCCCCATAACATTAAAGCCTGGATTGAGTGATAAGATTGGATTTCGTGTGACACATATTTCCGCGTTTTTTATTCCTCCAGAAGATGTGGCTGAATGTATCACTAGCTTATAGTCTGTTGTTCCTAGACGTGTTGTATCGCCGATATTGACTTTTACACTATCTACCGATCCATCTGGATAGGAGATGTCGAGATCTACCCGATTATCCGTTATATCGTCGACTTTTACTTTGTAGTCTAAAACTAGGTTTGTGTAGGATTCACTATCTATTTCAACGGGGCATAGTGATGTTTCTGCAGTCGAGTAACCGGATATAATGTATGCTATTAGTATTATTGTGAGTCCGGTCATGGTTTTTCTAGGTTTTTTCATTTTTTGCTTCCTCCATTCCTTGTAAAAAAATAGAGTCCTCCGAGTGTTAGTATTCCCCCGATTAGTCCGCCCCCGGTTCCGGCTATGGCTACAGAGTAGCCGGTGGGTGGCGGACTTGTTTTCTGTTCGCGGGTAATGTGTGATTGGGCGATCGTGGTGGATGTGGTTGTTGGGCATGGACTGCAAGGTCCGCCGCAGTCCACACCGTCTTCACCTTGGTTTCGCAAACCGTCCTGGCATGCGTCACGTATGGGGTTGGTGAACCTATAACTAACCCGGATAACCTCCATTGTTGTAGATGTTGTCTTCCGGGTTGATGTTGTTGTCCTACGAATAGTGGAGGTAGTAGAACGAGTAGTAGTCGTAGTCTTCCGTTTCTTAGCATTTAGAGTAGTTGTTGTTGTCGTAGTAGTGGTTGGATGAGCGTCAGTGACGCCTGGAGTAGGAGTGTCAGAGACAATCCAACCGTCACCGTCTCTTTGCAAGCATTCTCCAGTCTTAGCCTTCAAATCCCATCCAGGTATATAGTCTTCCCACGCAAGTTCGTCCAAAACTATTCCACCGGATTTTAACGTCAATTTATCGCCGTTATTGTTTAACGATAGTGTCAGCCCGTATATGCCTGCAGCGGCATTATACTGGGCTTGGAATCCTGACAGGTTTCTTGCCAAAACTAGTGTATCCTGGGATTGTAATTGTATTTCCGGCAGGTTATATGTCCCTTTCCCATCTTCTAGGACAATATCTTGTAGTTGTATGTCTTCTCCCTTGTTTGTTATCTCCACCCATTCCTCGATATTATCGTTGCCGGGAGTGTCATAACAGACCTCAGTGAGAATCAGGTCAGGTGTGTTATAGTGTATAGTCGTTGTGGATTGTGTTGATTCTGAAGTTGTTGAAGATTCAGTTGTTGATGTGGTTGACTCTGTTGTTGATGTAGTGCCAGTAGTCGTTGTTGTAGATGCTGGTATTTGTCCCGGTGTTGGTTGTCCAACCATCCAGTCATCGGGAGAGTCAGTGTCTAGGTTGACAGGAGTCCTCTGAATAGTCTGTCCTTCATCTGCATGCAGACTCCAGTTTAGATCATATGTCTCCCATTCAACATAGTCGATAGAAACATCTCCTTCCTTCAACTCTAGTTTGTCTCCGCCGTTATTCAAGCTCAGTTTGAATCCATCCACACCAGGATCGAATCCATAAGCAGATTTAAATGACTCAGAGTCCTTTGCCAGTATCATGAATCCGTTTGCATCGATAGTAGTGTCGGCGGGGATAGTGTATGAACCAGAGTTATCCTCCAGTATCAGTCCGGAAAGAAGGATTTTTTCCGGAGCAGAATTATATATCTCTATCCACTCGTTCTTGGATTCTGGAGTAGGAGCATCATAGAGCACTTCACTTATCAATAATTCTGAGGAAACAGGGGCAGCAAGCAGGACAAGTGTGATGATTGCATTCGTCCTCATTCTCTTGCCCTCCAGGGGCAGATATGATACAATAACACTGTTTCTCCCAGTATCATTGCGAGGCCAGTGATCAGTTTTTCAGTTTCCACCCTGATAACTTTTCTGCCAAATGAGTTTAAAAGCTTTTATAATAAAACAGTATATTATAGTTTATACCACTCTTTTATATTTGATTATAATTAATGAAAAATGATGTCTGTTGGACGAGATATGCATAAGTGGCTGGATTTAAGCCAGCAGCAGATGGATATCATAAAGATTGTCTATAAACTCCAGCAGTCTCCAGGTAAGACTACTCCAAAGGAGATAAGCCGTGAATTCAAGAGGATCCACGGCAAACAAATACTAAAACCCAATCTTTTCACCATTCTAAAACTCTTGAAGAAGAGGGATTTCATTTCGAAGGAGGGTCAGGCAGACTATAATGTCAATATTGATGGTGTGAAGGATGCTTTGGATGAGAAGAGGAAAGATTTGGAGCGACAGCAAACTGATTTCGAATTAGCTTGCCGCGATACAGATGAATACTTCAGAAGATTAACATGGAGGATGGATCGACCTTATGTGGAATATCTTGATCATGATGAATTGTATGTGAAGATGTCTGACACATTGAATGA
>CAYREE010000156.1:2701-4701 GCA_964423225.1 uncultured archaeon
TATTCGTACGTGATGAACACGATGATATTACAGGCGGAATCTATATTAAGAACCGTGATACTGCAAGAAGTGCGTTAAGGATGTTTGACAGGGGCTTTGAATACGCCGACAAACTCGGGGAACCAGCAGGCAAAAAAATCATAGAACAAACTCGTGAAGCAATAAAGAAGAAGTATGGGATATTAGAGGAATAACAAACATTTATATAACATTGTTATTATATTGTTATAATGATTAGGGATTATTCTCGTTTTAGGTTATTTTGGACGAAGCATGCCGTAGCCGAATCTATTGAGGATAACTTGGATGTTCGAGATGTAGAAAATAATATTAATAGGGTATTCGAGCTTCCTGAATTGAATGGTATAAAAAAAAGAGGCATCATCAATATCGGAGGGAGATACTGTACAATCATCTATAAGAAGAAAAAACATGGTTTAGTTATAATAACCTGCTGGGAAAGTAATTCCCCGGATATCAAAGAGTACAAGAGAGGTGTTAAAGAAAAATGAAATGTGCGTGTGGGACAAAAACACGGAAAATAAAGACTCAGTTGGAACTTTATGATGGAGACATTGTATTAAATGAAGTGGACGCATACTACTGTGATAAATGCAATGAAGAATATCTGACGACAGAACAGGCAGGTAAAACACAGGATAGATTCAAAGAGGCTTTACCAGGTTTTGAAGCTTTCAGCATAAGAAAGAAGATAACCAAGGTTGGGAACAGCCTTTCAATACCATTAGCAAAGGAACTTACAGAATACATGGATCTCGCCAAGGGAAAAGAAGTGAAGATAACATTGAAAAACAAGCACAGACTCATAATAGATGTCGCCTAAAAAAAACATCAAAGGCTTTCTAACGCCTCTTCCAACCGTTCGAGTCCTCTTATGACTGTGTCTGTTGAATCGTTTTTATCTTTGATATCACCTACTAGTATTGTCCTCATCCCTACTTTTTTGGCTGGCACCATGTCTTTTGTGGGGCTGTCGCCGATATACACGCAGTCACGTGGTTCAATGTCGAACAAATCCAAGGCCAGGTTGAATGGTGCTGGATCCGGCTTGATAGGCAGGTGATAATCCTCACTAATTATGAGATTGAATATACCGATATCCACACCCAAAGTACCTAAAATCTTTTCGGCCTGTGTTCTTCTGAAATTGGTGAGAACGCCAAGCTTATATTTCTCAGAAAGCCTCTCGAATAAGTCGGATAAACCGGGCATAGGACTAAGAAAATCTATTGGATCAACCATGCAGAACGCTTCATGCACCCGATCCCTCGAATAACCCAAAGCCTTCATAGTAGCCACCTTTGTGATATGAATAGGGCTTTCTGACTCTAGCTTCTTCATAGTCACTTCAAGCAAAGTCTTAGCCTCATCCAAAGAAATACCATTATCCTCAGCTAACAACTGATATAACATCCGAGAATACTCTTTATCATGCTCACTACAATCATAAACTGTTCCGCCCAAGTCGAATAGTAATGCTTTCACGTCGGCCATTATAAAAAACCTTGTTTATATCTTTAATATCTTCAAATCCTCGAAATGTTCATAATGTTTGATGTTTCTTGTAACTAGGGTGGCATTATTTGTAAGGCATATTGATGCTATTGCAATATCGAAATCAGAGCATATTCTTCCATTTTCTTCGAGCTTGTTCTTTAATTTTCCGAAAAGTAATCCATCTAATACGTTAAACTCAAGAAAGTCTAGCCCTAATAGGAAATCGAAAAAAGATTTAACATTCTTCCTTGTTTTTCCGCCTTTATTGAGTCCATGAGATAATTCTGCTATTGATATTGTAGTAATCCCAACCTTATTTTCTCTTTCTAAAAA
This sequence comes from uncultured archaeon, assembly GCA_964423225.1. Lineage (GTDB taxonomy): Archaea > Altiarchaeota > Altiarchaeia > IMC4 > SCGC-AAA252-I15 > CAYREE01. The sequence goes on from CAYREE010000156.1 coordinate 4,553, forward strand.
CTCTACGGTCTTATCGTCTTTACGTAAGAAATCAACCGCTACATCAGTATCCAATACATGCATTATAATTCATAGCTAGGTCTGGTTGAAACCTTCCTACCCTCATATATCTCTCTTATCAATTTATCACAATCCATGTTTTTCCAAGC
>CAYREE010000157.1:0-4696 GCA_964423225.1 uncultured archaeon
CATACAAGCCCGATGATAATCCATTTTATTCGCAACATGATTGTTAATGAATCGGAAAATCCGGATAAAAATCATGTATTTTTTACTCATAGCGTAATGCTTCAACTGGCTTGAGTTTTGCAGCCCGCATTGCGGGAAATACTCCGGAGATACATCCTACTATGAAACTGAATCCTATGGCACCGATGATGAGTTCTGGTGCCATGCTTGCCTGAAGCATTTCGTTCTTTAATGAGATTGAAGCGTAATATTCTACGGTCTTGCTCATGGCTAGGCCTATCATCACGCCTACAACACCACCGACCACTCCGAGCACCCCGGATTCCACGAGGAACATCATTTTGATGTCCTGGTTCCTTGCTCCGATTGCCTTCATGACGCCTATCTCGGCAGTCCTTTCTAGGACGCTAGTATACATTGTATTCATTATGCCTATCCCGCCGACCATCAATGATATCATGGCGATTCCGACAAGAACTGAGGATACGGCACTAAGGACTCCTCCAACGCTTTCCATCAATTGTTCTGAAGTCTGGACATTGAAGTCTTCCTCCCCGACCTTCTGGTCTCTGTCTCTTCTCATCCTGTATCTTATGTCTTCAGCAACCTCTGCAGGATCGAATCCCTGCTTGGTCTTTGCCATGAATGCATCGTATCCGTCCTCATTGAAGACATCTTTTGCAGTGTCAATAGGGATCAATATCTGAGAGTCATCTTGTTCATTTCCAATCTTACTTAATATTCCAGCCACCTTGAATTCAGTTCCCTCGATATCTATCTTGTCTCCTACCTGGACTTCCTTGTTTTCAAACACGTCTCCTTTAGCCATCAAGTATCCGATCAAGACCTTGGTTTTTTCGTTTGGTCCTGGTTTATTCCCTGCCTTTAGGTTTAATCCCTGCATGTTCTCGAACACACTGAATCTGTCGTCATATGGAACGCCTGACACAAAAGTATATGCTACTTCTTTCTTGAATGTTACTTTGGATAACTTGGATATCATTGGGGCTAACTCATCTACTCCACGCACGTTTTTCACTAGTTTTTCATCATCGTCAGAAAGTTTTACTGAGCCGAAACTCGTCCCCCAGCTTGATCCTGGCATTATCATGACGGTGTCAAAACCCATTTGAGAGAACTGATCCATTACAGCGTCTTCCATGCCCTGTCCTAGGGAAATGAGGGAGACTACTGCCGCGATCCCTACGAATATGCCGAACATTGTAAGCCAGCTTCTGACACCCTTCTTCGTGATGTTCTTTATTGCAAGTGTGAAATATTCTCCAATCATTTTTTATTTGAACCTCATAGCGTCTACTGGTTTCATCTTAGCAGCCTTCATTGATGGTAAGATGCCTGAAAGACAGCCTATGATAAAGCTGAATGCTAATGCACCGAATATTAATGTGGGATCTGCAGAAGCCTTTAGGATCTCAGAACCGTAATATGTTTCTGCAAGATATGATGCTCCAAAGCTTATGGTTAGCCCGAGGACCACACCTATCAGGCCTCCAGTCATTCCAAGTATCCCTGATTCAACCAGGAATAATGTGAGGATATTACTGTTTCTCGCACCGACCGCCTTCATAATGCCTATCTGACGAGTCCTCTCCATGACACTAGTATACATTGTAGTCATTATTCCAAGTCCGCCAACGATAAGCGATATTGCTGCGATGCCTGAGAGAACGACTTGCACTACCCCGAATATTGCCATGAAGCTGTCAAGAAGTTGCTGGGATGTCTGGACAGTGAAGTCCTCCTCACCCTCCTTCAGGTCATGGCTGCGTCTAAGCCTTCTATTTATGTTTTCCGCTACTTCGCTTACATTGAATCCGTCGCTGACCCTGACATTGATCATAGCGACCTCGTCATTCATATCATATAATTCTCTTAGGGTGTCAATCGTCACTACTATCTTATTGTCGTGGCCTGGGTTCCCTGCCTTCTGTGTGAATCCTACTATCTCGAAATCAATATCCTTTATGGTTATCTTGTCTCCTCTGTGTATCTCCTTGTCGAATCCTTCTTTAGAAAGTGGTCTTGCAATTAATGCCTTGTATTTGTCGTTGGGTGTAAGGTATCTTCCTTCATCGATGAGCATGTAGTCTATTGTCTTTAAGTATTCTAGTCCCTTCTGACTGTAGTCGGCACCGAATACGAAGATGGAGTTTGATTCTCCCTTGTATTCCACGTCAATAGTTTTTCTTGCCATGCCTGTGCCGGAATCGACTCCCCTGATATTTAGTACTGTGTTTGTATCCTTGTCGGTAAGCTTTGCAGAGGATAGTTGGGCGGCTCCCATAGCGAGTATGCCTCCCCCTCCCCCTCCTGGAGTGATTATGATTCTATTGGCGCCTACTCTCTCGAATTCTTCTTGAATATAGTCTTGCAGTCCTTGCCCTAGTGATATCAATGCTACGACTGATGCTATGCCCACGAAGATTCCGAGCATAGTCAGCCAGCTTCGTAGTCCGCGGCTGGCCAGACTCTGCAGGGAAAACCTTACGTAATCTCCTATCATCTCTTATGTCCTTCGAAATAGCTTTCTGTCTAGGAATCCGGTTATTAATCCTATTATCTTGAATAGGAACCAGAGTACTAGGTATCCCACGATTATTGCCGGTATTGCAAGTAGCATGCTTGTTGCCTGTTGCATCCCGTTTTGTTTCGGGTGTAGCTCGTAGAATTCGTCTTCTGTCAATACATTCAAGTCGAGAAGTTGTTCGACGACATGCATCTCATTGTTGTTCTCTTCAGTGAATGAGATGGTGACCCTCAACGGGATTTTCCCGGAGGCTCCTTCAGACAACTTTATCGTGTAGTCTTCTGTCTCGAAGTCGTCTGACGCCAGGTTTCCAATATAGATGTCACTGTTTGAAGTTACTGTATAGTCTTTTGTGTCTGAGAGTTTCACTGATAGGAATTTTGCATCGATGAATCCTTTGTTTATTATACTTACCGTTACAGTTCCCTTTGTTCCTTGCATGAAGTCGTCGAAGCTGTCTAGATTCGAACTTACCATTGGAATGCCTGCGACTTTCACACCAAGCTTTTTCTGTATTGTCTGCTCTGTTCCCGCCCTGTCTGTATATCTTATCTGGACTGGGAGATTGTATGCTCTTGGGCTTGCTGAACTGTCTACATGCATGTCGTAGTTCATTTCTTTATATGCTTTTCCAGACATGTCTCCAGCATATATGCTTGATGATTTTAACACTGTCAATGGCGAGCTTGCATTCACTATTACTGAGACGTGTTTTGCAACTCCTCCACCGACATTGCTTATCAATACCTTGAATTTTTTAGATTCTCCTGCAGTAAGCTGATTGTCTGACGAGATCGTGAACTTAGGATTTCCCTGAACTGATACGTTGAATCTTGTTGTAAATGCGATCTCAGGTTCAGCTGTCTTATCCAGGTTTGTACGTAATATCTGTAATTCCATCCCGTACATTGCTTCTGGAGCTCTGTCTTTTACAGCTATCTCAAATGGTGATGTCCAGCTTTCACCGTAGTAAAGGTGTCCGACATCTCTCTCACCCTTTTTTATCAGTATATGCTCTTTTGCCAGGTTGTCGTATGGTATCAATTTAGTTATATAATATTTGTCTTTATCCTGGCCTACTGGGAGTTTTTCCCCGCTTGAGGTTTTTACTGATGTTAGCTTCCATGTTGCTGGATCCTCGTGGAATTTGACGTTGATCTTCACCTCGTCTCCTGGTTCAATGTATGTTGGCTCCATTGATATGGAGTCTACTAATAGTTTCGCTGATGCTGCTTGCGCTAGCAATGCGATTAATCCAATGATTAATAATATCTTTTTCATTTTGCACCTCTTTTCTCGACTTTTCCGTCTTTTATCTTGATTATCCTTCCCGCGTATTTTGCAAGATGATTATCGTGTGTAACCATTATGATGGTCTTATTTTCTTCTTTATGCAGTTGTGTTAGAAGATCCATTATCTCTTTACCGCTTGTTGAATCCAGGTTTCCTGTTGGTTCGTCCGCTAATACCACGTCCGGATCGTTTGCAAGGCTCCTTGCAATAGCTACTCTTTGTTGCTGCCCTCCTGAAAGCTCTGTTGGCCGATGGTACATCCGGTCACCAAGGCCTACAAGTCCTAATAACCTGGTTGCTTGTCTGGTCCTCTCATATGCTGGCGTGTTCTGGAATATCATGGGCATTGCAACATTCTCTAGGGCGGTAAGGTTTGTGATTAGGTTGAATTGTTGGAATATGAATCCTATCTTCTTTCCTCTTATCTGCGCTAGATCTGATTCCTCCAGTTCTGCGATATCCTTATCTTCAAGCAATATTTGCCCTCTTGTAGGTACGTCAAGGCATCCTACCATGTTCATTGCAGTGCTCTTACCGCTTCCCGAGGGGCCCATGATAGCGACGAATTCACATGGGAAAATATCCATTGTCAAGCCTCTTAAAGCAGGCACTTCGACTTCGCCCATCTTGTATATCTTCCAGACGCCATTTAGTCTGATTACCGGGTCTTTACCGCAATGGGGGTTCCCATCATTTTTATCCTGTTTTTTATGCTTCATCTTCTTTACCGATTATCTGCATTGTCATTAGTAATGCGAATACTTTATCCATTTTTTCATAGTCTTTGCGTAGCTTGATTATATGTCCTTTCATTCTATCTGCATCATCGTCTTTGGAGTCATCTAGTTTTTACTG
>CAYREE010000158.1:0-4599 GCA_964423225.1 uncultured archaeon
CAAATCCATCATTGAATTTCTTGAACATGGGCCCCACGATAATATTATGTCTGTTTAGTCGTACTGTCGTATAATTGCCTGAACAGTAATATAAGTCGACTCTTTCACCAGTCATATTACCCCAATGACAATTGAATGCGATATCTGAAACATTTCTCTTATCTGTATCCAGGTATTGATAATCCTCTGTTGCTTTAAGAAATTCATCTTTTATGATGGATGCATCTATTGCATTTCCAGTAACTGCAATAGACTCATAATTAGGTCTTAATAGGTCGCATGCGACTTTTTTACATTCTTCACATACTCCACCACAGTCAATACCTTCCTCATCCTGATTTTTAATATTATCCTCACAGGTCTCAGGTTCCATACATTCTTCACAGGGACCTCCGCAATCAACACCAGCCTCTTCCTGGTTTTGAATTGTGTCGTTACATGTAGGGCAGGCTTCGCATGGCCCTCCACAGTCAATACCTTCTTCCAGGGCTAATTCGTCTTTTACTCCGTTAGAACACATTGAAGTATCAGGTCCTTGATCCTGATAATAATAGAGATAATAATATATTCCTCCACCAATGATTGCTAGTAGTATTATTATGGGCAGTAACTTCATTCTCTATTACTTCTATACTTTTTTATCATCCTTTTTAGGGATTTTTTGGATATAATCACCAATTCTTTCGATCGCCCTTAGTAATTCTATTGGTATTGCATAAACCAATGTATCTGATTGATCAGATGATAAATCATTAATAGTATGTAATGTTCTAAGATGAAGTGCTCCAGGAGTGCTGTATAGGTTCTTTGCAGCACTCGCAATATTCTGGGCAGCAATAACCTCACCCTCAGAATTGATGATTACTCCCCTTTTTTCTCTTTCTGCTTCTGCTTGTTTTGCCATTGTCCTCTTCATTGCTTCTGGAAGCTCCACATCCTGCAGCTCAATTGCAGTAACATCAATACCCCACGGATCAGTCGCCTCATCAACGATTGTCCTAAGACTTTCCGCTATCTTCTGACGTTTACTCAATAATTCATCTAAAGTCGCCTCACCCGTCACATTTCTTAATGCTGTTTGAGCATATTTAGATGTTGCGTAAACAACGTCTCTCACATTTATTATTGCTTTTTCAACATCGAAAATCCTGAAGTATATGACAGCGTTAATATTTACTGGTACATTGTCCTTTGTCATAATCTCTTGTTTGGGGATGTCTATTGTCTTGACTCTGATATCCACAACGGATATTGAATGGTAAAACGGTATTTGAATATGTAATCCTGGATCCCACACTCCTTTAAACCTACCAAAAGCGAATACAACAGCTTTTTCATACTGGTTTATTACTCTTGGTATCACTTAATCCACCTCCTCCAGACTCCTTAAAAGTTCCAATGGGACCATGAAGACAACCTTGTTAGTAGTATCTGAGGATATATCATTCAAAGCATGTAGCGTTCTAAGATGCAATGCCCCTGGCACACCATATAATGTTTTAGCAGCCATTAACAGGTTTTCAGAAGCCTTTACCTCTCCCTCAGCCTTAATAATAGTTGCCCGCTTTTCTCTTTCTGCTTCTGCTTGTTTTGCCATTGTCCTCTTCATTGTTTCTGGAAGCTCTATATCCTGCAGTTCAATAGCTTCAACACCGATACCCCATGGATCAGTCGCCTCATCAACAATCTTGCGTAATTTCTCGGCTAAATGCTTTCTTTCACTTAATAATTCGTCGAGTGTTGCTTCACCAGAAACATTTCTAAGTGCTGTCTGACCATATTTTGCGACAGCATACATAAAATCCTCAACATTTATGACAGCCTTCATAGGATCCTTAACTTTAAAGTAGATGACTGCATTTATCTTTGCTGGTACATTGTCTTTTGTCATAACCTCTTGTTTAGGCACATCAACCGTAGTAATCCTAAGATCAATCTTATCCAGTCTATGGTAGATCGGGATAATAAGGTTTAATCCAGGATTTCTTATTCCTGAGAATTTTCCGAATGAGAATAAGACACCTTGTTCATATTCTTTTATAATCTTGATAAATGACGATAGAAAACCCAGTATTACCGGAAATCCGAAGAACATAAACGGTATTAGAAAAAAGATACCGGAACATATGGATTCAATCATTTCAGATAATATTAATTTTTTATATTTTTAAATCAATGAAAATAATCGTCTAGGACCATTAGAATCATGTTCTTATATTCATTACTAAGATATTTACATGCCTCAGGTTTTTTCTCATCCCGTAAAATTGCTTTTGCTAGTAGTCTGCATTTTGGCAGACCGCAGGGAGATTTTTCCCCACAATCTTTTCCAGGCAGTAATCGATAGATTTTCAAAGACCAAAATTCATCGTCTAAATCCATTATATCGCCTTTTTCAATGATTCAATGAATAAACAAATATTTTCTTTGTTTATTATTAGTGGGGGTAGCACTCTAATCGTGTTCTTGGAATATATGGTTAAAACCTCATTTTCTATTAGTTTTAATACGGTTTTATGACCGTCTTCCACATCAAATCCTATCATCAAGCCTGATCCACGTGATTCAACTCCTATCTGTTTGAGTTCTTTTTGTATCTTATCACCCATATTCTTTGAATTCTCAACGAGTTTTTCATTGATTATCGTTTCAATCGATGTTAATGCAATTTTACATGCTAGAGGATTCCCATTGAAAGTGCCTCCTTGCTGACCTTTCTCAAAATCAATATCATTAAAGACTGTTGCAGATATGGGAAACCCGCTCCCTAATGCCTTAGCTAATATTAATATGTCTGGTTCGACATTCTCATGTTGAAATCCGAACATCTTTCCTGTACGGCCAAATCCAGTCTGGCATTCGTCAATAATCAATAGGATATCCTTATCCCTTGTGAGATCTCGTACTTCAGAGAGAAATCCTTCTTTTGGCATGTTTATGCCTGCTTCCCCTTGTATCGGCTCTATGATAACAGCTCCAGTATCATTTGTAATGGTTTTTTCAAGTGCTTCAATATCTCCAAACTCTGAATGTTTTATGCCTGGTACAAGGGGTTCAAATGGCTTTTTGTATTTTTCATCCCAGGTGAGGCTTAAAGCACCCATAGTCCTTCCGTGAAATGAATTCTTAAATGCTATGATCTCTTTTTTCCCTGTTGCCTTCCTTGAGAGTTTCAATGCAGTCTCTACAGCACCAGTACCATCATTACTGAAAAAAACCTTTTCCATATGGGCCAATTCAACGATTTTTTCTGCCAATTCTACTTGTGGAAGTGTATAAACCCAATTGGATATATGCATCAGTTTTTCAGCTTGATCTTTTATCGCGGCAATAATTTTTGGGTGGGCGTGCCCAAGACTGTTTACCGCAATACCGCTAAACATGTCAAGGTATCTCTTCCCTTCAAAGTCGTATACAAATACTCCCTCTCCCTTTTCAATGGCTACTGGAAGACGTCCAAATACTTGTGAGAAACATTTTGACTCTCTTTCAACGATCTTCTGCAATCCTGTTTTTATTGCCATTGGTCTAATATTATGTCTGGGTTGATTAAATATGTCCGAGACCAGAAAAGGATCTGAAACCAGTTTTAAAGGCAGGATTTGGGCCTGGCTTTATCCTTGGTTAAAAGACTTCTTTGAAGTAGGGGTCACTGTTGGAGTCATTATTATAATTTTAAAGCTTACATTAGGTGCGAAAATGCTGGTTCCTTTAGTTGTTGTGACTAGTGGGAGCATGACTCATAAAGTGGATGATAATCGTTGGATGTCATGGATGATGTCGCGTGGATTATCTGAGGGAGATATATCGAATTTTCCCCTTCAAAGCGGTTTTGTTAGGGGTGATATGATAATTGTGAAGAATCCAACCTCAAATCTTGGAGATGTTATCATTTATGAGCGAGATTTAGACCACATGTCATTGTATGGGTCTGATCCGATCATCCATCGGGCGGTGGGAGTAGTATATGTTAAAGATTATGAGGTTGTTGAACTTGAGGGGACTATGGATTGTATCAAGGATAAACGATTAGCTGATACTATTGGTTTGGTAAAACAGTGTCAGGAGGGTAATAAATGCCCTTATCCCATGTTTCCTGATTCTGGAACATTTAAGCTATTTGTAACCAAAGGGGATAATAACAAGGGTAGCGATCAGTGTTCAACTAGATTCCGACTGGCTCATCTTGTTAATGAAGAGCAGATTACTGGGAGAGGATTCATACGAATACCCTATATTGGATACCTGAAATTATTCTTAAATGCTATCTGGATGATAATCTTTTTTATATTCAAATTATTTTTAGGATTATAAAGTAATTTTTCGTGATTAATATATTTCAAATCTTCTTATCTATTTTAAGATGAAAAAAACCCGAATATCAATAGTGTTAGCGGTTATGATCTTCTTATCTAATTTTTCACAAGCATCACAATTCGATGTTACAGTACCAAAATATGTTGAACAGGGAAATGGATTTGAAATATTGATTAAAATCGATTTTCCATGTGAGAAAAAAATGAAATTCTATCTTGATAAGGAATATTATTCTTCAAGAGAAATCATATGCAAAGAATATGAGTTTATCTATAAATTCCC
>CAYREE010000159.1:0-4581 GCA_964423225.1 uncultured archaeon
CTTCCCCGTTAACGATCGGAGCTACCAGTTTCTTAATATCTTGGGGATCGAATTGGCCATCACCATCCATGTTCACGATAATATCGGCCCCTAGTTCGAGTGCCTTGTCCATGCCAGAACGAAAGCTCATGCCAACACCGCGATTCTTAAGATGACTGACAATATGGTCTGCACCAGCCTCCTTTGCAACCTCGACAGTCTTGTCCTCAGAGCCGTCATCCACGACAAGCACTTCCAACTCACGGACTCCTGCAATATCTCTTGGGATGCCCTCAATCACTTTTCCGATTGTATTAGCCTCATTATAGGCCGGTATCATCACTACGAGCTTCATCACTATCCTCAGATAGAGTATTTAATATAAGATAAATTAAAACAGCACCAATTACAGAGATCAGTATACCTTTATATGATTGATATGCGATATGAATCCAAAACAGAAATCCACATATAAAGGATAAATTTTTTAAAAAATTCTTTTTGCTTGATGACATGATGTAAAGAAGGGCGGAAATGAGGATTATTATTGCATATATGAAGAGAATATAATCCACTATTGAAGGTGCTCTGTTTCCGAGTGAATATGCATAGGATGATGCAGAAATGATCAGTAGGATACTTAGGAAAAAAGGTGTTTTTATGTCTTTCTTCAATCCTTCCCTTAAGATGATAATCAACTTTTTTCTGCGTAGAAATAGTAAGGGTATTATGACAACCAGGTATATTACCCCTGCAACAACCGTCGATAGGGTTCTATGACCCTCTAAAGTAGTGTAATAGATATCCAGTTCTCCGTGGGTTTGCTTGAAGTTTATTATTAGCTCATTATCTACCAATTCCGCGTTAACTGGGAGGTTGCTATACAAGACATGACTAGCCTTTGGAATTCTTATTTGAACATCAATCGGACTTCCAGTCGAGGGCAATTCTGATCTGATATTGTATATGCCCCTTCCATTAGGTCTCGAAAGAATGAAGGACATGTCGAAAACTCCACTTCCAATAAAATCAATATTTCCTTCCTGTTTTTTTGAAGGTATGAATCCGGGAGTAAATGATATGATTTCCGAACTACCAGGATTAACAGATAATTTCCATTTCACATTTGTCCTTACCTCCCCTAGACCATACCAATAACCAACACCACCATTTACTGGAACTGATGGATATTCAATCATAATTCTATCAGCACCAGCTAATGGAAATAAAAAAATCAAAACAAGAATAGGGGTAAGAATCCTCATATACAATCCCCCGATTTAGATCCATTGAATATTTCCAACAGGAATTTCTTGTTGTCAGATCGTCCTATCCAGGAGTTTTTTATTAGATTTGAGTCGGTTAGGAAGAATATCCTTCCGCATCCAATTTTCTTTTCAATGAAAAAAGTAGTGTTCCCGAAAGGTGGATCATTAATTGAGTAATTCCTGATGGAATCTGAAGTTTGATGTACTGCAATAGGCCTGAACAGACTAAGATTATATTTGCCCACACTAACAGTTATTCTTTCACCAAGCAGCAATCGGAGATATTCAACTTCGAAGGATGATGATAAATGATTTGAATTGTCTATTGTTTCAGGATTGTCATTGATCAATAATAAGACACCCCCATCCTCGACAAATCCATTGATTAATTTAATTTCATCTTTTGAATATTTCCGTCTGGGATTTACTATGACAATCCCATCACACTGTTTCAACAATAGTCCAGTAACTTTGCCGACATCACATCCCAAACTAGTATCCGCACTATTACAGGCATAATTCCTGGATTCAACAAGATCGATCTCGTTATATGACAATAATTCTTTTAGTTTTCCCACTCCGATAGTGCTGTCATCATCTAGAGTGAAATAACCTGCAGAATTATCGATTACGAAAAGGAGTTTTTCGTCAGAGTCAGAAGGCAGATATAATGCAAGTGCAGACATAGAAAGGATCGATAGAAATCCGAGTATTACCAAGTATGATAGTGTTTTTGTTTCCACAATTAATCATTTGATGTCGCCTTTTAACAAAAAGGAATAGGTTATAAACATTAGGATTGATGATACTATACCCAATATCGATGCGTACCAGCCAGTATATGAATAATAAATCGTTATAATCATGCCAAAAACGATTGATATATTTCGAATTCTTTCACCCTTATCTTTTCCAATAAATATGAAAACCAATGAAGACAAAGAGAAAGGCAGGAATATGAGGATTATTAATAACCGTGATAGATCATCTATTGCCGTAAGAGGATATAGGAATTGCTCTATCGAATAATATGCAATCACAAGTAGTGCAAATGTAGATAATAATCCAAAAGGTATTCTAAGATTCAGTAAATCCCCTTTGAAATACACGATATTCTTGAATCTTCCCGCATTTAATGTCAGATTATAGCCCTCATGTGATTTGTTATAGGAAAACCCAAGATAATGGAAAAAGAAGTTAGTAATAATTTTAATTGAAGATCTGATCCGGAATGTAAGATATGAAAATAACATGAGGTTGAAGAAAACGCAAGTAATGAACATCATGAAAATCTTGAGTCCTGCACCGGTTAAAAAAATAATGTTATAACCATTACGTGACATTCCATCGAAAGAATTTTTTTCATCCTTTGAATTAGTTAGATCAGAGTAGATTATCCTGGCATTCGGAAGGTTAACCTGAACGTTGGAGGGACAACCACTCATGAATCCGCTTAACTTAAAGATCTTTAGATTTGATTGATCATAGTATAGATGAATAATATTGCTGCTTCCATTATTCAAATAAACTTTACTGCTGTTTTCGAAATTCATCCCAATGCTGCTTAGTATAGGCAACAATCGGGTATCATAACCATTAAGATAGCCTGTAAAGTCCAATTCAGATAATTTAACACCCATTATATCGGCTTTGCATTCTTTTGTAGTGTTAAAAGTTATTTTCCCGGTATAGGTTGAATTCTTCCTGAAATACAGACGCGATGAAATACCATCGATAAATATTTTATCAGACATCAAATCGAATGACATGCTTGGAGTCCTACCCCCTTTCTTGATATCCTCATTGATCAACCAGTAAAGATCAAAGCCCATCATTACACTACCGTTTTTTATTGAGCCTTGAGTTGGCCAAGCCTTTTCATCACCCAGGACGATAGCGGGTTTTGACTCGCCTTTTATGCAGTTATTATTAAAACATCCATATCTGCATTGCTCTTTGACACCACTTAGTTTTTGAGAATGGCAATATGAATCGTTTCGTCCTGGATTGATGCATTTGTATTCGATATAGTCGTGAAATATGACGCCTCGGATACAGTAGTCACCCTTTTGTGTGTTAGTTGCCCCGCAGTCTGAGTCTTTAGTGCATTCAATATCACATGATCTTCCTTTTTCAGAGCAATACCCCCATCTATCTTTCCCTGCATCGACCCAGTCCCCCCAAGTGAATACTCCATCACAAACACTTGCTTTTCCACTGCATTTCCTCGTTCTTTTACGGACCTTTAATAAACTACCAGAGAGAGTATTATCACAGCATGATTGTTGGAAGACATCCTTGGCGCATAAATGAGACTTGTTATAGAAATGACAGCCATCACAACAGGGGCCGGAATTGCAGTCACAATCTGTGGTGGCTTGGATTTTGAGATACGGTAATTCATCATCAGAGATCCTATAACCATCTTCCCCAATCCCAGGCTTAAAAAGTATCAAGAAACGGCCAGGATTATCCCAGACAACATGTTTTTTCACAATATCAGTTATCTCTAGATGACAGGGCGAGGTCTTACATATGCTTTTGATGTCGTCAGTTATTAGTACGCTATCAGCAACCAGGGAATCATAGTCTTTTAGATATTTATCGCAGTTTGCCTCACCCCATAATACATTTGACACACAATCTTCTTTCGAACTTGCCTTGTTGTTTATCCACAGATAAATGCTGGTGTTATATGATTCAAATTCCTTGCGAAAATACAAGGTGACATTGGATATGTCAGATGGTAAAAAGGAGGTTATTCCTTTACACACAGTCTCGTCGAAATTCAGGAAACCCCAGAAATGTTCTGTATCATCCCTGCCAGAATCATAGTATTCAATACGCAGATCAGTATCGTCAATAATAGCGATTTTACATTGTCTATTCAAGGAACTGCATTCCAATGCAGACATTATCGGGCAGGACACACTAGTATAATCATTATAGAAACCCATATCATCATTTAATCCAACTGCCATAGTAAATTCTGACACATGAATCCTTGGAGAAAAACTTAGAGTTAGGTAAGGTTTTTCAGATTCTATTAAGTCATCTTCAAACGCATTTACAGAAACAATAGATATACTAACCAATAAAAGGCTTATAAAAAAAATGTTAAGATATGATTTAAGCGTCATCCTAATAAATTAAGCCCAATAGAAATAAAATTGGTTAATAATATGGAAAACAATAAGTCGACTGCATTATATGGGATAATACTGAGCATTACAGCACTTGTATCCTGTCTGATGCTATTTAAACTAAGGTGGCTCGACGCATCAGTATTATTCAGTTGGACTATATTAGACGATTATACCAGCAGCTTTAGAAT
>CAYREE010000160.1:0-4490 GCA_964423225.1 uncultured archaeon
TATTTTTAATCAAATCATGTTATCACTTATTATACATTAAACGTCTAATCCTAGACAATAATTAAATCTATGATAAAAAAAAAATAAAATACAAGATATATAATAAAATTTAGAAAATAACAAACCTTACCAATAATTTTTGTAGTACCTAACGTGTATATCGAAGTTTACATGATTGAATAGTAGACAAATTTGTCAGTTACATTTTTGTCTTATACAATTTTATGCACCATAGATGTTGAATCCAATGGAATCGATAAAAATAACATTTTTTGTTGTCTTTTGTTATTTTTGTTATTTTGGGTTCTGTCTTCATCTCAGCAGAGTTAAATACTCCCTGAAAAGACGGTCGGGGATGTAGTACACCCCTCGTCGGAATTTGACTACGAGCTCTTTTGAATCAATTCTAGGCATATACGCCGTGATTTCTTCCGCGGAGAATCCTGTGCTCTGTTTCACATCATGAATAATCTTCGACAAGTCTACGGGTTCATGATAATCTGCCATGACCTTTATAATTTCCGCTTCTTTCTCGCTGGCCCGCTCATACCATCCATTGAACACTCTCTCTCCGAGTATCCTTAGCGTCTCGTTTAGGCTGGGCTCCCACTGCTGACCGTTGACCCGGCCCTTCAACTGGTTTTTATAGAGGCTGTGGCATATGACTTGGAGTTCGTAGGCGTGGCCTTGAGTATGGTCGTGGATTTGTTTGATTATTTTATTGGTGAATTCGACTCCTGTGTCCTTGATTGTTTCTCGTACTATGGTTTCTGTCGTCTCCTTATCGAAGTTTTTGAGGTTTATGCGAGTGAAGTATCGGCCTATTGGATGGTGTTTTTCCATGAGGAATCGGTTCCATTCTTTGGGTGTGCAGGCCATCCCCCATAGTATGTTGGAGTCGTCTACGATGTCTTTTTCCATGAGGACGTTTCGGAAGGTCGTGAATACTTCTGGTATTTCCTTGAGGTTTTGTATGTCGTCCAGGAGTATCATGACGCCATGGTATTTCTTTAGGTCTTTGGCGAGCTCCTGTAGGGTTACATGTAGGAGTGTCTGGAATGAATGAGGTTGTATTTTATCACGGGATATAGAGAATCCTGTTCCTAGAGCGTTGATGCTAATCGATTGTATAGCCTTGTTGAAGTTTTTGAGTTTATTGTGTGGGACAGGCAATTTCCGTGCAAGTTCTTCCACGATCGCTATTATCACTTCTATCTGTCGATCCTGTTTCTTGAATTCGGGTATCCGTAGTATCGCAGATATGATGTTTTTCTCGCCTCCCAGCTCGGTGCACCTCTGCAGGAACGTAGTCTTACCTGAACCCCATTCCCCAATGACTATGAAATGGTCTTTCCTGTTACGGTCTAGTTTGTCTATTATTTCAGTGAACTGTTCCAGCTCCTTATCCCTGCCAAGGTAGGGGTGTGGCATTTCTCCAGACCGTGTAGTGAAGGGGTTTGGCTTAATTATTACACTGTTTGATGTCAGGGTCTTCTTATGTTTCATCTTCTTATTTTTTGTGTTTTTCACTTTAAATCACCTCTGTGAGTGTAGTGGAAAATTCATTTAACTAGGTTAGGCACTACATGGTTTACGTTTTTATCCTTAGGGGATTGGATATCACTTCCAACGGGTGTAGTGCCTAACCCGTGTTTTTGAGTCTGATACTCTATCAACCGCTCTTTCAAAACCTCATTGTAGTATTCCTTCATCAATGATCACCCAGTTGGTAGGGTGATCTCACTGAGACCGCTTAATCATCATCAAAGACTCCAGATGCATGTGGAAACCGAAGCCTCCAACACGTATTGATGATCTGCCTCTCAATATGATTGTCCTCATTCTCCCGGAAACCAAAGAACGGGAAACTCTTCTTCAAATCCCGGTTTACTTCAAAATCCTCAGAACCCCTGTACTCGTCGACTACCGCATCATAACCCATCGTAGACACCACGTCGAGCTCGTCCTCCAAATCCATCCGCTCCCCATCCGAGATCAGGTAATCCAGGCGATGCCACCGCAAATCCAAGCGGCTAAAAGACGCCTCACCCCGCGGATACCTGGACAACAAATCCAGTATATGCTGATAATGAGTTTGCACGCGTCTCCTAGCCCACCTCTTATTCACACGCTCCTGGACACGGTTTTCAGCATAACTGCTTAAGCGTCTGCGTGATATGAAGACTATACTCCCCGAATCTTCCTTCAGCTTAACATATTCCCGGATAAAACCAGACCACTCAACACAGTCCACAAACTCTTTAAAATGCTTCTTATCGACCGGCAGACACACACGGCCATAATAACTGCTACGGCTGTCGGTAACACACCAACACCGCCGCACACCCGGCATACCAGTAAAAACACGTTCAACACACGCGACCGCACTAGCCGCCGACTCCAACTCACTCCGCTTATCAAAACCCTGACTCAATCCCTTGTAGTCCATTTTGCCTTTTTTAAAATCATCGTCAACTGCGGACAGGCATAAAGGCCGCACAAAAAATTTAGGCCGTTTATAGCCTGGACGCAATAATTCATTGACAAGGGCAAAATGGACGAAGGGGATAGGATTATGTTAGAAAGAAGAGAAAGTATAGTGCCTAAAAAAGCATAGTTCAGGATTTAATAATGTCTTGTTTCAAGGAGAAGTTAATACCGCCAAAGTGGCTTATATATACCCACCTCAGTTAAAAAAAATCCGGAAAAATCAATAAAAGCAGGATGGAACGAACCCAATAATCTAAATCGATATGAGAGCTACTAGAATCAATGCTGTGAAAAAGCTTATGAATGTTGCTAATATGTAATACATCACATCTTTATCCCCTTTTATAAATTTCCATACTGTAATAGCCGCAAGTATAATCCAAAATAAGGTTCCTAATATAACTAAAATACAGAAATCACTGATAGTAAAACTAGTTTGATTAGTAGTAGGTTGTTTAGTATCTGGTACATCACCTTCAACTTTATCATCCAACCTAATACCGCATTTTCCACAAAATTTATCAGTTATACCTAACTCATTGCCACAATTCCAACAATAATTAATTGAAGATTGTATATCAGAAATATTGATTTCAGACCCTGAATTTAGATTGCTTAAACCCATTAATAAAACCTCAACTGTATTGAGCCAATGTTAAACAGCGTTGATATTCTTGATGATCACCAGTTGCAGCATATTCTTTTTTACACATATCAAGATTATTATTTAGGTCTTCTGATGTGCCCTTTCGCCTAGAGGAGAGTATAACGCCATCATCGGCACTAATCCCAGTCCAACTTCCCCAACGCTTTAGTTTTGCCGTATATTTTACCATTTGACCTTCTTTGAGATCAATCGCTTTCTGTTTTTCAGAATCTTTTAGTGTCACAATAATATCTGAGATTAATGTATTTGGACAATGCTTAACCTGTAATGTTAGACTGCCCCAACTCTCACCAATAGATGATACTTCACCCTCCCATTCTACAATTTGTCCTTTGAATACTTTAAAATTGTTCTCTCGTTTTAAATCATTCGTTGAATCCAAACACCAATCATCCCCTAAATCATTAAAGCTGTGACTGAATATTTTCTGTTGTGTTTGTTCTGAATTAATATTTTTTTGCGAGGTCTTAAGATCTGACTTGTTCGACGAAGGTAGGATGCATAGACTTCCCAATATCATGAAGAAAAATATAACAACTACAATGGCACCTACAATAATCTGAATAGGAGTCCAAGAAGAACTTTTTTTTATCTCGGAAACAGGTTTCTCTTGTACTATCATCTCCCCAGATAGCTTCTTACCACAACTTCTGCAAAATTTATCAGACGAACTATATTTATCACCACAATTAGTACAATATTTAGCCTTTTTGGTTACTGCATCATCCCTCAATCCATCTAATCCCTTTTTTCTCTGGACTGAAGAATATCCAGGGTCATCCATTTTTTCAGATTTTTTCTTTCCTGAACTCCCTGAAAAAAATATTTTAAAACCAAGATAAGGGAAAACCACAAATAAAATAAAAAAGATTACTAACATCAATATCAATACTATGATGCCTTCAACAAGATCCGGAAATAAGATATAGAGAATAATACATAAACAGATAATTAAGCAAAACAGGATTACTAACATCATACCAATAACAAGAATATTATCGCGGATAATCTCTCTAACATTCCTATCAGACTTAACATAATGAGTTCTATTCAAAACCATACTATAAACCACCCCAGTATAAAATATGCAGAAAGACACCCTAAAAAATAAATCACCCAAATAATCCCAAACAATATGGTAGAAAATACCAGCAACGCTTATAAACCCATCACACCTGATACTACTTTATGAAAAAAATGAGAATAATCAAATCAAGCATTACCACACTATTGGTAATAACAATTCTCGCCACATTCTCTATAGGCCAAGGAGATATAATGGACTGACCCCCTGTTAGTATACCATTAGGTTGGCAACTTTATATTTGTGGTT
>CAYREE010000161.1:0-4453 GCA_964423225.1 uncultured archaeon
CTTGCCTTGCTTGATGCAACTACGGGTCCTGGAAACTTTTTACGTCCCAGTTCTTCAATAAAGTATTTTACTGTTGAACCAGTTCCCAAACCGATCTTCATATTGCCCCGCACTTCCTTTATTGCGTGTAGTGCGGCTGCTTTCTTTCCTTTTTCATCTGCCTTGGTCATTTTGAGTTAATTCAAAGGTCTTGAGTATATTTAAATTGAATTCATGTAAGGTTGTTTTAAAGTAAAAACAACACAGATATAATATAAGATAATGTTATATAGTATAATATTTGTCTATATTTTATAGATTATCGGGGATTATATTCCTAGGACTTCTCTCGTCTTTTTCTTATTTAGGTTTAGTACTCCGTCTTTTCTGAAATACCAGTCTCTTAGCTTCATGCTTGTGAAAGTGGTGTCGCCGTTATCGGCAACGTAAGGTTGGGCATGAAATACAACGGGTACATTTAATCTATTTTGATCATCTAGTATCAGGTCTCTTGCATTTCGAAGATAGTGTTGTAGCATGAATTCCGCGGGATTCATTCCTATTGTATCTTCAGCCAAGTTCCATCTGCTTGTAATGCAACCTGTGATGAAAGTAATATTCAATTCTCGAGAACGGTATCCTAAACCCATTATTACTGCAGTATTATCTTTTGGCGCGTTTAACACTAACATTGGCTCTTCATGTTCTACACCACCCCGCACCCACATTTTCTCTTCTCGTTCAATCATATGGTTCGGACCCTCCACAGTCAGAGAATCCTGGAACTTCCCAAACAATCCATCTAATCTCCTGGATCCGGGTTGATGTGGAGATAATAGTAGTTCAGTCAGACTATTGCATGATGAATGGACCAGTCCTTGGGCTCTTACATTTCGCATCCCATCATCTTCACCGAATTTTTCCCCAGCCCCATCACATAAGAATGTCTCAGCCCCCCGACGGATGAATGATCTTAAAACCTGTTCGGAAAGAGGTGTTCCAATATCTTTTAAGGCAAATAACATCTGTGATTTTTCATTTATCGAATAGTCTCCCCCAACTAGGCCCATGATGTTTGGGACAGCCACATCATCGAGGACTGCGAGTAATACTTGGTCATTATTAGCCCTGACCTGTTGAGACATGTGTCGTACTTCAATTAATCCCTTGAAAACATCTCCTGAGACGATACGTTTGAAAGCCCCATCTAAAGTCGGCAGTGGATCCGTTAATTCAGGCTGTTGGGCCCTTTCCGCCGGATTTTGCTGTTCATAAAGTCTTCTAGGACTCATTGTTTTAATTATCGGGAAGGAATGATATAATAGATAAACATGAAGGAAAAATATTGGCTAAACTTCATCCTATTCCTCTGCTTATTCACAGTCAGTGGTTGTGTAGAAAAACAGCCGAACACAATATATCAGCCAAAACCAGGTGATTCCTGGCAATGGCAATTATCTGGAAATATTGATACTAGTTATAATGTTGACATGTATGACATCGACCTGTTTGACACACCTAAAGAAACCATTGAAATATTGCATGCGCGAGACATCAAAGTCATCTGTTATTTTTCAGCCGGTAGCTGGGAGAAATTCAGAAGCGATGCAAAAGACTTTCCAAAAGAAGTCCTCGGGAAAAAGTTAAAGGATTGGCCTAATGAAAAATGGTTGGATATCTCAAATTATGATTTGTTTGCCCGTATCATGGAGAAACGATTGGATCTGGCTGTTGAGAAGGGTTGTGATGGAGTGGAGCCTGATAATGTCGATGGATATCAGAATAAGAATGGTTTTGGATTGAAGTATAATGATCAGTTGAGATATAATAGATGGATTGCAGCACAAGCCCATGCTAGAGGGCTATCAATAGGTTTGAAGAACGATTTGGACCAGATTGAGGATTTGGTCGACTACTTTGATTTTGCAGTGAACGAACAATGCTTCCAATACAGTGAATGTGAATTACTAGAACCATTCATCAAGAAGGATAAAGCAGTATTCGGCGTGGAATACGAGTTGGATACCAGGAAATTCTGCGAGAAAGCCAAGAAGATGAATTATAGCTGGCTTAAAATGAGGTATGAACTAGAAGGTAGGAGAATCGCCTGTGATGACTGATTATGCGATTATTTTCATCATACATCCTAAAAATAAGATAGGCTTAATCAGGGGAATTCTCTGACATAATAATTGCCTTCTTTCTTCCTGAAATCACATTGTCCGGCAACATTGTTGTATAATTGTTTCATGTGCTCCCGTCTTTCTCGAGGTTTATCCCCCGGCATTGTTTCAAATACCCGATAGTATTCTGTTGTTGTAATATCCCTCAACAACGCTCGATCAAATCGACTCTCATCAGCCGCAGTCTTAACACTATTAACCAGGAAAAAACTCCAGGACTGATCATTATCTTCCTTGAATCCATCCATTTGTGGTTTACGTCGTTGTCCCTGAAATTTCTCTATTGCAACCTCGATCAGGCCATCTTTTTTTCGGACAGTCAAGTCGGCTGTCGCAATATCATCATCTCTAGACGTTAATATGAGCATCGTCTTCCTGCAATCTTCTTCCGGTTCTCGAATCATCATTTTGCCTAAAGACACATTACTGCAAGGAACAATCTTCAAAGACGCGTTAGTTAAATCGTCGGACATCCTACGCAGGTTATCAAGGAGTGCTTTATTCCACTCATCCAATGTTCTGGATTCAACAAGAGCCAACCGATCGCCTTCAAGCCGCTTCAATCCCTCTAACGGAGTCTCATCGCCTACAAAGCGTTTTGCCTCAGGTTGTCTAACAGCATCCAGATTCATACTGGTAATGATTTGGGAAACCCGTGAATAAAACCCGGTTTATTAACCCAGTTTTATAATGAATATTCAATATGGTGGATGGCAATATGATATCTAAATCAAAGAGTATATTCATCATCATTCTGGTTTCCTGCATATTTTTTTCTGGATGTATAAAAGACAAGACAACAACGACTACTGGAACACCCAAGAATACTGAACAACAAGTCAACGATGTGATCAGCAAGCTTGACGAGAACAACCCAGAATCCATCGCCAGCGTCGAAGAACTTGTTGGATTGGGTGAGCCTGCCGTACCAGCACTCAAGGAAAAACTCGATGATAAAAACGTTGTTACAAGATGGGCTTCCGCATATGCATTAAGCAATATCGGACCCATATCAAGCCAAAAAACCAAGTCAGCTCTAGTAGACGATCTAAAAAAAGCTTATTCTGATGAAGAGGATACTATCAGTGTTACTGCAGCCGCAACTGCTGTTGGAATAGGAGAGAAAAGCGGATTCCCAATACTTATAGCGGCTCTTAGAAATGATGATGGTTTGATGCTGATCGAGCCAAGAAGATCGATAAGCTCCTACGCCATCCAAGTTCTAAGGGGATATACTGGACAAGAATATGGATACGACCTGCATACACCCTTATCAGAACGTGCACAAGCGATAAATGAATGGGAGAACTGGTATGCACAAAACAAGGATAAGTTAGTCTGGGATCAGAATATGGGAGAGTATGGTGGATATAGAACCTGAAAAAGGATTGATAAAGGGTCGAAGAAAGCTGCAACTATTCATAGTCACAGCCATAACAGTCACCATAGTATTCTCAATGCTCGTCTGGGCAAGGACAACGGTCACCCAGACAGACTGTAAGGCAGAAGTACAAGTCAAGATGGCAGTATATGGGACGGGCGTCAACCAGACAGTATTAGATAAATGGAAGACAGAAGCCGAGAAACTATGGAACAGTGCCTTAGGGTATCGCCCCTATGGAGACTGCAAATGCAAGATGACGTTCAAATTCATCTTCCAAAGAGTAGCCAATGCTGCAGCATGTCCCAATGACACACACTGCATAGCAATACATGAGAGGCCTCCAGCAGGACATCATACGTCAGTTAACACAGGTAATCCTCCAGGATCAGGGTTTGACAATAATCCGTTCACAAGACAATCAACTGGCGCATTCCTTGAAAGCGATGGATTCCTGACCGCCGCCCATGAGATAGGACACTTGATGGGATTAGATGATGAATACTTCAGATATACTGTGAACTTCACAATGGCTGCGAACGGCAGTATCACCATACACACGCTGACAATAACTTATCCCGCAGGCACAGCAGTCACCGACGCATACACACAAAAGGTCTTAAGCGAACTACAAAGAAAGCGTAGTGCAGGAACAATCGCAAATGGTAACTCCTATGTAAAAAGATATGATGCCATGACACCTGGTGCAAAAAACAATAGTATCATGGCCCAGGAACCCGGCAATCCTTGGGTGGCATTACCAGAACACATCAACCAGATCGTAAACGGACGTAGGGTAAACTGTCCGGATAGATGCTGTTGTGGAAACGGCGTCTTCGATGCAGGCAAGGAAGAATGCGAGAAAAATAAGACTCCAACAGGATGCCCTGAAGACAAGCCAATATGCGAT
>CAYREE010000162.1:0-4401 GCA_964423225.1 uncultured archaeon
ACTCCTGCCTGGATTGCAGCACCTATTGCAACAACTTCGTCGGGATTAACTCCTTTATGCGGGTCTTTCCCAAAGAATTTTTTTACTGCATCTTGTACTTGTGGCATCCTTGTCTGACCCCCAACCAAAATGATCTCGTTTATATCAGATGCCTTCAGCTTGGCGTCCTTCAGAGCCTTCTTACATGGACTTAACGTATTATCCACAAGTTCTTCTGTTAGCTGGTCTAGTTTAGATCTTGTGAGCGTGACATTCAGGTGTTGCGGTCCTGACTCTCCCTGGGTTATAAATGGTAGGTTTATCTCGCTTTTGTTTGTTGAGGATAATTCTATCTTTGCTTTTTCAGCCGCATCCTTCAATCTTTGCAGCGTCATATTGTCTTCTCTTAAGTCTATCCCATTTTCTTTTTTGAATTCGTCTGCAAGCCAGTCTATTATCTTCTGGTCGAAGTCATCTCCTCCAAGATGAGTGTTTCCATTCGTTGATTTGACTTCGAAGACTCCGTCACCTACCTCTAGTATGCTTATGTCGAAAGTTCCGCCTCCAAGATCGTATATCGCAATCTTTTCTTCCGTCTTCTTATCTAGTCCATATGCGAGGGCGGCGGCAGTTGGCTCGTTTATTATCCGCATTACTTCTAGGCCTGCGATTTTTCCAGCGTCTTTTGTGGCTTGTCTCTGGCTATCATTGAAATATGCTGGGACTGTTATCACTGCTTGATTGATAGTTTCTCCTAGGTATGCTTCTGCATCGGCTTTTAGTTTTTGTAGTACTATCGCGGAGATTTCTGGTGACGCATATTCCTCTCCCTTGGCCTTAATCCGGATATCTCCGTTTTTAGCATCTGTTATGTTGAATGGAAGGCTTTTTGCGATCTCCTTCATTTCTTTGTCCTTGTATTTCCTTCCTATGAATCTTTTTACGCTAAAGACAGTGTTTTCCGGATTTGTTATTGCCTGTCTTTTTGCGATCTGTCCTACTAGGCGTTCATCGTCTTTAGTGAATCCCACAACCGACGGTGTCGTCCTGTTTCCTTCTGCATTGGGTATTACCTGGGGCTTTCCAGCCTCCATTACTGCCATGCATGAGTTGGTTGTTCCTAAGTCTATTCCAAGTATTTTTCCCATATTGTCACCCCTTTGGTTTAATTATTTTTACTTTTGCAGGTCTTAAGACCCTTGAATGTAATAGGTAGCCTTTTTGAAGGACGTCTGCCACGGTTTCGTGTTGTACGTCTCCATCCTCTGCGACCATTGCTTCATGGTATTTCGGATCGAATTCCTGGTTTAATGGATCTAATTCTATTACACCATGTTTGTTTAGTATGTTGTCTAGTTGTTTTAAGGTTAGTGTAATCCCTTCAATAACTGATTCATTGTTCTCTTGAGTCATTAGAGCTCTTTCAAGGTTGTCTTTAACTTCGAGGAATTCTGCGACAATCCTCTCATTTGCAAATTTTTCATGTTCTTGCCTTTCCCGCTCCATCCTCTTCCTATAGTTTTCAAAATCGGCTTGGATCTTCTGGGCAAGTTTTTTATATTCTTCAATATCCTCGCATGTATCATTTGTTTCTCCCTTCTTTTCGGTTTTCTTGTGAGCTTTACCGGATTTCTTATTGTCTTTCATGATATCTTATAAAAAAAATTGAAGTAAACTATGGGTTTAGCTGTATATAAACGTTAATGATTTGTATTAATTCACCTTTAAATTATAATGATATAATAGATAGTTAACATAGAATTATTGGATTATAAAATGCGGTTAATAAGAAACATTGTATTGTTCAGTATTTTGCTTGCATTATTCTTTTCAACTGTTTCTGCTTTGACTCTTGATCCTGTAGTTGATGCGAGACACGTTTTAAAATGCCTGTTGGGGCTTATTGTAGAAATCTACCCGTATATCATGCTTGCATTTATTGTTTATGGGGCTGTCTTATTTATCACTGCCGGCAATGATCAGCAGCAGAGGATTCTAGGCCGTAAATATGCGATGTTCGCTATTATTGGTGGGGCATGTATCCTAGCATTAGTGGCTATAGCTGACATGAGTGTTAATATCGGTGGAGGCGTCCAATGGAAGCCTTTCGGGATAAAGGCTACGAAATGCAGTCCATTATGGACAGATATACCTCCAATGTCTGGATCAAGTTCTGGTGGATCAAGCACAAGCAGTTCCGGTTCTGGTAGTAGTAGTGGTTCTGGTAGTGGTTCTGGTAGTGGTTCTGGAAGTGGTGGTGGATCATCCTCTGGTTCAGGATCCTCTGGGGGGAGTGTCCCTTCAGGCATGATAGATCATTGTTCGACCCCTGTGGTAGATCAAGATAATACTGGAACATGTTGGGCCCATGGGATAGTAGCGATGGTTGAGACCGAACTCTTTGAAGAAGATGGATGCGAAGGTGATTTTAGGCTTTCTGAACGGGCTGTTGCATGTGGTATTGGTAGGGATTTAATGGATGGGGATCCAGATAACGATGGAGCAACCCTAGCTGAGATAGGAGCCTCTCTAAATAAGCAAACTTCATGTGGTACCTCTGATCTTGTAGCAGATAGTTGTGTGACTGGGGTGGGGCTTGCTGGTCCATGCCCATCAAATGCACAGCTTAATAATTGTAATGATAAGTTTAGGATAACTGGCTGGGATACTGTTGCAGCAACAGATTCCGCTGTGAATTCCGCTTTACAGAGTGGGCCGGTGCTGTTTGCAATGACTTGGGATCCTGGTGACTGGGATGATACTACTGGAGAGTGGACTGGAGGGAATGGTGGTGTTGGAAGTGGAGTGCATGCAGTAACAGTAACAGGTTATAATGAGGAGACGGGGATGTATACACTTAAGAATAGTTGGGGTGCTGGAGCAGGTGATGCGGGTTATTTCTACCTTCCAGCAGATCAGATAGCGAATGTTGGTTGGCAAGGATTTAGTATCCAGGATGTGGAACAATGTTAAAAAACATTTTATTAGGGGTTTGGGATAAGATGAAACGATTGATGGTGGTTAGTCTGGTTTTGGTGATGATGTCTTTATATGTTAATGCATTGATTCATCCTCATACCGTATATTGTACTCGATTAGGCTATGAGTACACTGTACAACAAACTCCTAAAGGAGCTCTTGGATCTTGTATTATGCCTGATGGAAACCTTTGTTCGACGAGAGATTTCGCTTATGGAAAATGCGGTACTCAGTATAACTACTGTAGTAAAAAAGGATATAGGACCCTTACTATTGAGGGAGACTATGAAAAATGCAGGAGTCTTGGAGGAACCGGGTCAACCTGTGGTGTCTGCTTAAAGGAAGATGGCTATACTATCGAGATGGTCTCTACGGCGATTAAAGACTCTGAACTTGGGGAAGAACCAATCCTGCAGGATCTTGCAATCTGCGGAGATAATGTATGTGCTCTTAATGAAAAGCAGACCTGTCCAAAAGACTGTGTGAAGAAAGAAACCATCCCATCAAACGAAAAAAGCGATTCCATTTGTGGAAACGCTATATGCGAGGCCAAAGAGGATGAGGAGAACTGTCCAAAAGATTGTTCTACAAGTATTGATTCTACGACTAGGATCCTGGCAGGAGTATTCATAGTGGTAGTAGCGATACTAATAGCAGTATCACGGAAAAAACAGGTTAAAGCTGAGGAGTATGTTAAATCTAGGGAAGATTCAGAACTAGAGCAGATAGAGAATATTGAAAAGAAGATTGAATAGCCTACCTATTGCATGATCATGTTATCAATTAACCGTTATTCATCTAGCATCAAGCATTACTTATCTAATCTACTGCTGATATGGTTGGCAATCATCTTCTACCAGACAAACAATTATTATTCTGGATTTCTACTTACTGAAACCCAGTCAGTCTTATTCTCACTTGCAGTACTCTATACTTTCTTTGGATTCATATATCATGTCGTATTTCCCCTGGAGGATACGTCAAGCAGCAAATCTGTAATGATTCTTGGAGTATCAAAAAGAGTTATAAAGGAATCAATGAATTATATCCAATACTTTGATAGAACTCCTGACCATCCACTCCCAAAACTTCATAAACATGAAAAGACTGCACTCCTCTTCCTTCTTGTGAAGATATTCTTCCTCCCAGTGATGATTAATTTCATGTTTGGAAACTATTATGCTCTTGAGCGGTATCACAACCAGTTGAATGGAGCCACAGTCTTAACAGGCTATACATTCGAGATGATAATATTCCCTATATTATTCCTCCTGTTTTTCCTCATAGATTCCTTTATATTCGCTTTCGGCTATTGTTTTGAGGCCGGATTTCTAAAAAACAAGGTGCGGTCAGTTGAGCCTACAGTACTCGGATGGGTTGTCGCATTGATATGCTATCCACCATTCAACAACCTTTTCAGCCAATACGTTGTTTTTTACCCGG
>CAYREE010000163.1:0-1220 GCA_964423225.1 uncultured archaeon
ATTCATTCACATCTTCGAATAGGTATAGTCTTCCATCTTCTGCGATTGATCGGGTGAGAAGCATATAGTATAATCCATCACCGAATTCATGGTATGGTAATCCGATAGTAGTCAGGGATTTCCGTTGAGTTACACCGCTTTGCAGTGTTATGAAGAGCGTCACGATATAGAAAAATGCCACGAATACGATGAAATATCTTTCAGGACGCATCTTACATATATTCTGTAATATCGATCTTATCTTCATATAATGCTTTTCCAAGTACTGTAGCCCATGCACCAGCGGTTTTCGCATCTTCGATGTCTTGACTGCCTGATACGCCCCCTGCGATAATAACTGGTGAGTTTGTTGATGCAATAATCTTTTTAACAGAATCTACACGTATCCCGCTCATAAGTCCTTCAACATCTACATCAGTGTATAAGAAGCCCCAGACGTGTTTTTCACATGCTTTCATTAATTCAATGGTTTTAAGCTTTGATTCAGTAGACCATCCATGCACTGTAACATATCCTTTTTTACTGTCTACGGCTGCGATGATGCGGTCCGACCCGTATTTTTCATTTAATCCCTTAATTTTCGCAAAACCATTACAATAATCATCCACAATCATCGTCCCAATGATTATCCTGTCCTCCTTTTCCAATTTGGATAACATCTCCCCTGCTAATTCCACTGTTCTTATTCCTCCACCGATCTGAATGGGCAGTCCCACCACCCTTTTTATCCTGAGTATCGTCTTTATGTTTTGTCCTAGGCCAAGGGTTGCGTCTAGGTCGATTATATGTAGCATTGTTGCCCCGAGTTTTTTCCATATTCTTGCTTTTTCTACGGGGTCTCCGTAGTCAACTTTTGTCTCTGGTTTTCCACCCACCAATTGCACGCATCTGTTATTCATGATGTCGATGGCCGGTATTACTCGAAAGTCCATTTCCCTTAATATTTTGAATGATTTTTATTAAAAACAACTCAAACAAAAAATTTATAATATATAACATATCTTTGTACAATATAAACTAAATTAATATAATATAATATTTTTCATTTTATTAGGGTGCCCGACAATAATATATGTAAATGGCAAAACTATCAAAAACCGCAGTTGCAAAAAAAGAGGATGCTAAGAATAAACTTGAGGATCAGATAGCTGATTTTAAAAAACAGATACATGATTTGAGAAAGAGTGCATGAAGATCCCAAAATTAAATTATGTGACTAA
>CAYREE010000163.1:1230-4286 GCA_964423225.1 uncultured archaeon
GAGAAAGAGTGATGAAAGCCGATTGGCTAAAACCCATAAACTAAAACATTATCAGCAACAAATAGCGAAATTACAGAGAAAACTAACGGATATATGATCCTATCTGTCAATGGATTCTTCAATAATTATTGTCTGATTGACCTTGATATCCCTTATCTCTTGTGTTATACCGCTTGGCCAATGTAGTCTGATCCACTCTATTTTAACTGCATCATTTAATCCAAAATGCACTGGAAGAGCTTCTTGTGAACTACCAGAAGCACCACTATTCATTTCTCTGAACTGGATCCCGTATTCAGTCTTTATTGTGATTTTTGTGCCTAATCCCATCTTATTGCTTTTTTTTACCAGATAGTTTTATTTTAATCCAGTTATAACCAATACCTGAATTCTCAAATAGACTGATCCCTCCTCTAATCGGTTTGTTTTTAATCCATTTATCCCAGTTTACATTATGTTTTATTTTAAACGTAAAGAGGTCTAGGTCGCCGTCATTATCATAATCCACCCATGTTGCCATATCTGCAGTAATTGTTCTATTAGACAATGACAATCCTATATCCTCATCTAATTGTTCGAATTGTAGTCCTCCATTATTAAGATATAGTAAATATCTGGGTTTATTCCCCACTGTCTTACACGTGAAAAAGAGGTCTACATCCCCATCATTGTCAAAATCTCCTGGTGAAACACTATTACAAGTACTATTATAATTTTCAAGCTCAACTATACTATCGGATAATCTACCATTTGAATTAACATGGATTTTATGTGGGCTAAGGGGATTGACTCCATTATTAGATAGTATTAAGTCAAGATCCCCATCATTATCAATATCAATCCATGAATAACCGTTAGAAAAAACTCTTTTATCTTGTTTTAAAAAATTCCCATTATTCTTTAATATTATCGTTAATCTTGTATCGCGATTAGTATAAACCGTTAGATCTGAAAATCCATTATTATCGATATCATTCCATGAACCATAAAAAATTGGAGTTGGATTTCCATTAAGTTTTATGTTAAGAACTTGATATCTTCCGAAAAACTCTTTATTCCTGTTTCTATAAACTATACTTGAAGCATTTTTTCTCAAGGCATTTGCCACGAAGAGATCAAGAAATCCATCATTGTCAATATCACTCCAAGCTATATTCCTACCTCGTCCAAACATATCCCTTACTCTTTTCCTTCTTCCCACATCGATGAATCTTCCAGATCCTTTATTCTCATATAATTGATTATATTCATAGCTCTTTCCTACTCTAGCCCCGTTTGAGATATATAGGTCTAATAAGCCGTCATTATTATAGTCAGCCCAGCCACATCCATGTTTATCCAGGAATCTGTTCATTCTAGATTTTACTGCAAAAGGATATTTCCTTGGACTTGTTTCTAGATAAAATATCCCTGACTCATTGACGAGGTCATGGAATGTACCGTTTATATTCTTGTATACTCTTGGGGGTATTGCATGACGGGTAACAACTAAATCAGGAAAATCGTCATTGTTAAAATCCCCCCATGAATACAGATATTCACCATTTTCAGACTCTAGTCCACGCTCAGAAACGACTTCCTGAAATAATGGGGTTGACTGAACACTAGATGCAGGAAGATTGTTCATCACACCCCCTATTAATACAGCATAGAAAGCCAACAGAGTAAGTAGTATAATCTTAATGTAACTAGTCATTATTTATACTTAGTAAACATATCCTAAATCCTGCAACCGTTTTATTATTTTATTACTCAGTTTAATTTTGCTCCGATCAGCCACTTTATTCCCAGCATGGAGGTTTATCATATAATGATCCATAACCCTCTTATGAAAATCTTCTTTTATTTCTTCAAGGCCTTTTATCTCATTGAGCTCATATGGATCAACCGAAAGATCATATAGCTCTTCCTGCCCATCATCAATAGTATATATGTACTTCCAGTTGTCCTGTCTAAGGCCTATTATTGTTGATTTCTTAACTATTCTATCGATAAAGAGTGTGCGGTTCATATGACCGTCATTTAATAGCGGAACCATATTGGTCCCATCCATTTCTGGTGGGATGTCTATTGCAGTCAGATTAAATATCGTGGGTGCGATGTCTATCAGTCCAATCTGTGTCTCTATATCCCTTGTTTGGTTTTCATATCCTGGAATATAGATTATTAATGGAATCCTTATCTGTGTCTCATATGGGCGGTGTCCGTGCCCAAAATTCCCGTGGCCGTCATTGAATGATTCTCCATGATCTGCGGTTATTATGACTATTGTCTTATCCATTATCCCTCTATCCTTGAGGGTAGTGAGTAGTTCACCTATTCTATTGTCTGTTGACAAGATTTCTCTATCATACTGTGATATGATGTATCCTAGTTGTCTTGATGTAATATTTAAACTTTGATAGTGTTGCTGGTGTTTGCCTCGAGTATCAATGTACTTGTGATGGTCCTCATTGAAAAATGTTGAGTATTCTTTCGGGGGGTTGTATGGTGCGTGTGATCCAAGGTAATGTAGATATATGAAGAATTTTTCATCGGTGTTTGAATTTAATAAGATTTCCTTTATTTGTTGTGTATTCTGGATATCAGACCGAATATGTTTGTATTCGTCGAATCCTTGATTGAGGTTGAACTTTGGGTCGAGAAAAACATTGTTTACCATTCCATAGGTCTTATATCCATTCTGAGATAATTTTTCTGCTATTGTTGTGAATGAGTTTGGCAGTATAGTCGCTCCTTCCTGCCATTTTTTATCAATTAAATGGTAGTAGGTCTGGTGTCTTAGTGGGTATGTTGATGTAAATAATGTGGCGATTGATGGTTTGGTTAAAGAAGCGTGGCTTATCGCGTTTTGGAATACATATGATTTTTCTGCTAGTCTGTCTATGTTTGGCGTTGTGTTCCGGTAGTATCCGTATGTTCCGACATGATCTTGGCGTAAGGCATCGACCACGATCAGTATTATGTTGCAGTCTTCACAGAGAGGTGCTTCTTCTTTCGGTTCTTTTACATAGGTTGTCGTGATTGATATGAGTATTATGCTTGCTAGAATTACG
>CAYREE010000164.1:0-4284 GCA_964423225.1 uncultured archaeon
CAGAAAGAGGGGGGACATCACGCAGGACTGGTAGACGCGGTGGAAGACGCGGTTCTAGGAGAGGTTCAAGAGGTGGATCGTCTTCTACTGGATCTGGAGATTCCAGTGGAGGACAAATGCCTGATGGAGCTCCAGGACAAAAAGGAGGTCCTAAAGGCCCGGGTGGAGCTCATTCTCAATATGGGGCAAGCGATCTTGGCAGTGCTAGGAATAACGAGACTCCTGATCCAACTAGGATGAATGATGCTGACTTGATGAATCAATTTCCAGATCAAGATGATTCAGCTCCTGCTGCAAAGCCATTATCAGCAAAAGATGATCCTGAGGCTAACGAGGAAAGAGACGCGAATATATCTGATAGTATAACTGGAGAACTTGATAAGTATAAAGATTCTACTGATACTGGAGCAAGTCTTCTTGCGACTATTGACTCTGGTACACAGGAGATGAATGCTAGTACGCCGGTCCAACCCGATGCTGGCGATGTTCCTCCAATATCTCAAGGAGATGATATAAAACTTGGTGGGGGAGACGAGGATGATCAAGGGGAGGAACCGGTGCCTGAGCCAGCCCCCTCGATAGACAAGCCTAAAGTACCTACCGGAGATCCAAATCAAGAGCTGATAAATCAACAGCTTGCTAAGGAAAAGTCTGAACGGGAAAGTGAAGTCTCTAATGAGCAGAAGAGATTGAGGGCGGAAGGAGTGGAAGACCATAAACGAGTTGGAGAATCCGGGGTTGCTGACCACCAGGAGACGGGGCGACAAGGTGTGCAAGAAAAAGAGACTGTAGGAAAGCTAGGCGAGAAAGAAGATGCTGCTACTGGAAAAGAGGGCACTGAAACCGAAGAACTCAAGGCAAAGCAGGCCAGTGAAAAATCCGATAAAGAGCGAGATAGTGATGAGTGATTGAACCATGACTTCTGAAGAAGAGATTTATGAGGAGAGACAGGAAGCTGATGAAGAAATCCAATTAGACGAAGAAGAATTACAGCGATTAGACGAGATAGCGGAAGAAGCAAGGATTAAAAACAAGATAATCAGGGCCGAGATAATGAATGCAAACGACTCTTCAGAATCTATAGATGATGATGAATCGGATTCCGAAAAAATCAGTGGTGATGGCGGGGATGGTGATACTGACGGGAAAAAGAGGCCTGAAGACAAGATTGAATTCACGATAGAAAAGGATGACATACCTCGAGGCCCTATTAGTGATATGGCATCGATATTCGGTCCGGGATCACAAATGTCTTTCAATCCGAATGGAAGTATAAATGTTAGGGTAAATGAGGGGAATATGCCTAATGTTGTATCTAATGCTATACGTGCAGAAAACGCGTATAGGGGGAAAACTGGTGTAAAGGAAGGAGATAGTGCTCCTTCGGGGGGTTTTGGTGGTTTGAGGGGCTTGATTATTAGACGGTGTATTGACAGGTTCAGGTCGATTCGTCAGGAGCGTGGATTAAATCCCACTCAAACATCCTGGTTGAAATGGCTTATCATAGGTGAGGAAAAGAATGATTTTAGAAGGTGGATTAATCCTGGTCTTGGTGGTTTTAGGCATGAGAATATGAAGGGAGAATTAGCAGGTCTTTATGATAAGTCAAGACATGAGGATTTAAATCCTGTGGAAGATGAGAGACGGTATTGGATCATGCAACAGATTGGACATCGTTTGTCTAAAGGTGAACGAAGTGAACTAGGTTATGGTAATATTGAATTCGGTGTTCCAAATAGTGTGACAAAATTTGTCTCACCTTATACTTTTATTACGAACTGGGATCTTATATCGGTAAAGGCTAAAGCAGCTGCATGGTGGCAGAGGGATAATGTTCTTCTGAGGACACAACACAATATTGGAAGATTCGCTTTACCTAAGAAATACAAGCTTTGGTGGGCTCAAATGTACAAGCAGAATGCAATAGAAGCTTTATATGATGATATCGACGAGGAGATATATAATGAGAACTGGTTGAAGGAGAAGGGTAAACTACAGAAGCAACTAGAGGATATGGAAGAAGAACTTACGGGTTATGATGCCTTCACGGTAGAGGAAGAGAAAGAGATAAAGAAAGTTTATCAATCTTGGCTTAAAGAAGAGGAAAAATGGGAGAGGTTACAGACAGCATACTAAACTCCTTATTAATGTCAAAAATAAAAATCTATTGAGCAAAAATGCCATATGCTATACCCGCCAACATCAAATATGAGGAGCGGCTCGTTGGTCCATTAACGATCAAGCAGAGCCTTTATCTTGCCGCTTTTCTCATCCTCGCATATCTTCTCTATACTGATGAGGATATAAACCAGGTTTACCGGATTATTGGTACTGTAATCTCGGTTGGATTGGGTCTAGGATTTGCGTTTATGAACCTTGATGTCTGGATAAAGAATTATCTTGTCTTCTGGAGGCAGGTTAAAAAGACTTCCTGGATATCGCCTGCAGCAAGGAAACTCATGAATATCAAGTCTATACGGGCTGATGCAGTCTTTTTAAAGGATAGTCGAGTATTAGGTGTGATAAAGGTAAAACCGATTAACTTTGGTGTTCTGTCAGAACAGGATAAGGACACTGTCATCTATGGATTTCTCGAGTTCCTTAACTCCCTGAACTTTCCGATTCAGATAGTCATGAGAAGTGTTAATCTGGATCTTGACGACTATCTACGACATTTAAAACGACGTATTGTACAGAGGGATGACAAGGTGGCATTAGCTTATTTCGAGCATTTTGCAGAATATATGCGTGGTTATATCAAAGCAAATAAGATTAATGACCGGCATTTCTATATTGTAGTCTCTGGAAAAAAGAAGAAGACTGAGAAAGAGACAATTGATTTTCTTACAACACAATGCAATGAACTCATGGGGAGATTAGGATTGTCTGGGATAGTATCTGACAGAATGAATACCAACCAGCTTATTAACTTTTATGGCAGCTATTTCACTGAGACATTTGAGATATATGAAAGTTATATCAGTCCGATCACAATGTACCGAAAAATGTGGCGTGATGTTCCAAAGCCATCAGGGCAGAGTCAGACAGCTTCTAGGGGTGGTGGCAGATGAGCTCTAAAGGAAAATCCGGGTCAAAGAAAAAAGCAGAGTCTTATAATGAATACGAGGATCGTTTGATAGAATATCTTACATCACCCTCCACGATCAAAACACATTCAAAGGAAATTCAGATTGCAAAATATCATCGTATCATAACTTCAGTAAATTATCCCAGGCTCGTTGATCCCGGATGGCTTACAAGACTTATTGAAATGAACATGGACTTTGACCTGGCTATACATATTACTCCTTACACTGTTGACACTACGATAAAGCTTCTTGAAAACGAGATCAAGAAACAAAAGACTGACATCTATTCTATGGAGACTGAGGGGAAGATCGTTCCACAATCTCTTATCCAACAACATCAAGACACGATGGGACTACTACAGCTTATTCAAGAGGGTACTGAAAAAATGTTTGACCTGAGCCTCTATATTGATGCGAAAGCCTTTACGATAGAGGATTTGAACCGGGTTGGAAAGCAGATAAAAGATACTATGAACTCTCTTATGATTACGCCTAAGATTCCTGCCTATCAAATGTATCAGGGTTTGCGCTCTGTTTTACCGCTTGGTACTGACGAGCTTAATGTTACTCGTAATATAACCTCCTCTGCTGCTGCTGCATGTTTCCCATTTGCAATAACCTCTCTTGAACAGCATGCGACTGGCATACTAATAGGTTTTAATGAGTACAATAGCATCCCGATAATAATAGATCCTTGGACATACAGTAATCCTAATATCCTTGTATTAGGTACTTCTGGCGGGGGGAAAAGTTATACGATTAAACTTCTTTTGATGAGGGAATACATGGAGGGTGTAGCCATCAATGTTATCGATCCTCAGGCAGAGTATACTGACTTGATTAAGACTTTTAATGGGGAGATTATCCGGATTGCCCCGGATTCTGCAAGTGTTATCAATCCGTTTGACATAATGGATCAGACATTTGATGAGAAGAAATTGTCATTGCTCGCATTCTTTAGGTGTCTTCTCGGAGAGCTTACCGAGCCTCAACGGGCTATTCTTGATGAAACGATAGATCGTGCCTATGAGGAAAAGGGTATTAGCGGTGATCCTAAGACTTGGAGTCGTGAACCGCCGATATTGGAGGACTTGTATAATGAAGTGCTTCCACTTACCAAATCGAACAAGGAGATAATATATACTCCAGCCATGGCGATCGTGAACCGGTTGAAGGCGTATGTCTTTGGTCCGAT
>CAYREE010000165.1:0-4160 GCA_964423225.1 uncultured archaeon
ATTATAATTATGACAAAAAGAATCAAGCCTATAGTCTTCAGATCATATGCTGAATCATCTTCTAAGGTTACTTTAGTCTTATTAAATGAGGCGGGAATAGTATCGCCAGGTATTGATCCTTCAAGAACCTTCTCAATCCTCAATATCAACAATTCTGTCTTTAAAACATTTTCAGTATCTCCGAACTCTTGATACATTTTTTTTGCCTTTTTCGCAAAGTTTAGTGATGTGTCATATTCTTCTGATATGAATGATTCAGAGGCTTTTTCATAATATACATCAGCTTCTTTTCTCCGAGCCTCAATTTTTTCAGTTTGGATTCGAGCTAATAAGTCTTGTGTGTCAGTAAGTCCTCGAACATCATCGAGTATGGTGAATAAATCTTTAGCCTTCATTAGATAGTCTTCTGCGATATTATAATTTGATGAAATGTATTCGTCCCTCCCTAGATTATACAACATGTCAGCCCTACGTTTTACTGTGAAAGTCTGGTTGACATGATATGCAATTACTTCTGGTTTTTTTGTTGCAATAACAATCTCGTTTAATCCATCTCTGTTCAGGTCACCTGATCCTATCTTCTCGATTATCTCATAGGTTGGGTATTTCCATTTAAAGCTGCCGTCTTTTCCTATTAAGTATATTGTTCCTGCCGATGATCCGATAAGTATATCGTCAATTTTATCATCGTCCATATCTGATATCGTCATATCGTTGATTTGCCCATCGATTATGTAATCCCATTTTAACACTCCATTATGGTCTAATAATCTTAGTATCTGGTCGGAACAGGATACTAATATCTCATCTTGATCGTCTTCGTCAGCGTTGAATGTGATAATCTTTAATACATCACAGTCTAGAGCGTAATACCAACTTTTTTCAAGGATTAATCTGTTATAATTTTTAAAATTTGTTTTCAGTACGTCTATTCTATCTATTTTTATCGAGTAGAATTTATTATCATTTGTTACTGCTAGAACTTCATTATTCTTGGATAGGCTGAGGTCAAGTACTTTAATGAATTTAAAACCTTTTTTCTCGGGTTGTACTAATGGATCCATGTCGTAAGTTGCTAGGACAACATTATCTGGATGGATATAATAGATCACATCTGATGCAGCTACAATTTCTGGGATTGAGTCACCATCAACATCTTTAAAATCAATATTGTCAACAGGGTTTTCTAGTACGCCATTCCCCTTTTGCGGGTAATCCCATATTCTTTCACCATGGGGTCTGATTAGTAGTACTTTATTATCTGTACCGCCAGCAATTTCGTTATATTTATCGTTGTTTATGTCATTTATGGCTAATACTCTTATGTTTGAGGTTGAATCGAATCCTCTGAGTTTCTCTCCATTCCAACCGATTATCCGAATCATTCCTCTTTGGATTCTTTCAAGTTTTTGTCCTGCAGATAATATGTGTTCGAGGTTTCTATCATTGTTTATATCAATTATTTCAACAGTATTTATCGGGTATTCAAATCCATACTCCCAGAATGTCGAACCGTTCCCAGTAAAGACGAAGATCCTATTTCTTTGTTTTGCATATGTTTTACCACCTTGTCCGAATGTTGTAATGCTTACTTCATCTCTTCCGTTATAATTCAGGTCTCCAATAAATATGTTGAAGACTTTAGGCTTTTCTATCAGGTTTGCACCTATTGCATTCCTCCATTTTTCTGTGAGGATATTAGATTCTTGTCCAGTTGTTGTGGGTGTAATAAAAATAATTAGCAAGAATAATATTGCTGTCTTTTGAATTGTGTCTCGCATCATTTTATATTTTGAATCATGATTTAAAACGGCGTTTTATCTGTTTTTATCCCTTATAAAATTCGCATGCCGTTTCTGGTGGCATAGTATTTATGATTATACCTGCACCTAATTCAAATCCAGCCCACTTGCTGAGTTTTGGAAGTATCTCGATATGCAGGTGTAGATCCTTTCCTTTTGGTGATTCATGTATATAGAAGTTATAAGGTGGATTATCCAAGTCATTCTTTAATTTTGCTAGTATCTGAACAAGTCCTTTTGCAATGCTTAACCGATCATTTTCATCCAACTGGCTTAGTTGAGTGACATGTTTTTTTGGGATAATCCAGGCTTCAAATGGTGCTCTTGAAGCATAAGGTGTTATAAGCGTAATGTTCTCGTCTTTGAATATCTCACGCGGACTTCCATCCTCCTTCGTTATAATATCGCAGAATGGACAAGTCCCATTGTCATTCGCGTATTTTTCAGATGCTCTAGTCTCTTCTTGTACTAAATCAGGAATTATGGGGAGAGAGACGATTTGAGTATGAGTATGGGATAATGAAGCTCCAGCCTCTTTTCTATGATTTTTGAAGATGAGTGCATAGTCAATACCCTCCGTGTTTTTCATGGATTCTACTCTCTGAATATAAATCTCTAGTACTTTAGACATGTGTTCCGGGCTTAGATCTGCTATTGTTTTGGAATGGTCGGGTGTTTCAACTACTATTTCATGTATTCCTCTAGCAGGCATAAGGTCTTTTGTTTTCACCCCATCCTCCAGTGTAACAGCGGGGAATTTATTTGGAAAAACCCGTATACTCCAATCATCTCCGTCACTGACTCTTGTTATCTCTGGTGGCGTTGTCTGCTCGTTTCCGGGGCAGAAGAAGCATAACTTGTCGTCTCGTTCAACCTCTGACCCATGTTTAAAATCGGTGGGTCGTTTACCCCTTCCAGCAGATATGATCACATGCCTATCAAGGTAATAATCCCTTCTTAATTCATTATCCATAAAAAAACACCTATTTTAAATATTATATTGATTTTATTTATATTATATTAATAATTGTATTTTTTGTAACATTTAAATTATACATGCCCTAATATAACTATGGCTGGAAGAGGCCCCATCATAACACCTATGGATGTAGCCCAAACCGCAGTAGATGCAGCTGAAGCGGCGGCCGCTATTGCTGTTGTTAAGAAGCTAACTGATCAACATCGGAAACAAACTGGTAGGGAAGTAGGGATTGTTGAGAAAGAGAGGCAGATACAACCTGAACAATTCAAGGAAGACCCAATTAATAAAACCCGTGCGTCTGCACTACTTGCTGCAAGAGAAGCTGATGTGGCACAATTAAAGGCGGTACTGGATCAGTTGAATGGTATGGGGAGACACGATCCTATGCGGGATCAGCTTGCACAACAAGCTAACACACTTTTTCAAACAGTCCAGGCTAATTCCAGCACATTCGATAATATGCATGCGACTGTGACCGGTCAAGAAACAAGGAGGACTGGAGGAATCATACTCCCTGGAAAACAGCAAGAAGTTGTGTCAAGTCAAACTACATCATATGATACAACCAGTCAAAAACTTCAAGAACATGTCGTAGGAAATGAATTAAATGAAGAAACTCAAAAAACGCTAGTCGACCAACATGGAAATCCACTAAACAAAAATAAACAATTAGCCTCAGATGGTAGATCCAAAGAAGATACGACTTCCACGGTAACAAGTGTTATTGAAGGTGATATGAGTGGAATAGACCTAAACCGTGCAGCCGAGTCAATGTATACATTTGATGATAGCGATCCAAAAGTACAAGATCGAGTGAAGGCAGCTGCCCTAAATATGACGGGTTCACATCTTGCCAATACGCAAGCACCATCTGATCTTGGGGCTGAATCACGTTCACGAGTTGCAGAAGCAATAGAAGTTAAGGCAGGGGAATTACGGGGAGATGCACAACAAGGAACCGATAATATTGGCTTTAATCTAGAAGATATGGGACGTAGAATTGAAACAACAGCCCAAGCAGAAAGACAATTCAATGTCGTAAGAGATGAAGTTGAAGGAGGATCTGTTACAGATGCAAAAGAAAAGGTTGGATCCATCCAAACCAGCGAATTATCAGATACATCAAGGGCTCAAGTCAACCAGATGCAAGAACGGGCTCAAGTAACAGAAGAACAAGTGAAATCTGCCAGAGCTAATCCAGCTGTAATGGCGGCTTCAGCCGAATATCAACAACCTTCTGATAATGATCTTGTAGCACTAGATCAAACACACAAATTCCTATCTCATCCAAGACAGCAGCAAACACACCACATATCACCAAACGAACTAACCGCAATCGCAAGGATATCACGACAGGCAGGTGGAGGAATGCCAGT
>CAYREE010000166.1:0-4120 GCA_964423225.1 uncultured archaeon
AAGACCTTTGCGAGATCGGAATAATTATGGGGCGTCCAGTCTTGAAGGAGAAAGGCAGGAATATCTATCACGTTGTGGACGCTGCTACTGTCTATACATTTAAGAAAAAATAGGGTTTTATTTTATATCCCTATGCTTTTCTATTTTTTTTTATATTTTATAGTCTTTCAGAGTTTCTAAGGAAATAAGAATACTCTATAGTGTACCATTGCTGAAGGTGTTGTAACCGTCATACGGGATATTCCACCTACCTTAGGAATGATCTGTATTGTTACTGGCGTCTGCTCTAATACAACTTCTTCAAGATTGATGGTGATAATAGCTGTGTCTCCGAGTGTCAGATAATTATCTAAGTGTGAGACACCTTCCTGCAGATAGTTCACATAGTATTTTCCAGCAGTGGTAGTGTTCGTGCCTGAAAATGTCATTAACTGACTGTTTGTAACAGTGTCTATGGTAATCACTGTTGTGTTGAACGTCATTGGATCTGATCCGGTTCTAAGCCTTGCCATGACATCCAGGGTTTCTAAGGTTGAATCAGAACCATTCCTACCTATGACAGACGCATATACTATTCCCGTTGTAACCTCTTCATCAGTACCCTTTTGTGTTGCTAGAGCTTTTGTCCCGAATGTTCCAGTCGAGCTTATAAGGATTGCAGCGGCAACGGCAGCGACAATAATAATAGCTATGAATATTATCAAGGTTCCAATACCCATAATACCTTTATCTGATCTATTCATTTTTTCACTAACTTGTTGGCCACAGGAACACTTTTTTTTCTGTCATAGTGTCGGGTGTTATAAACTGTACTTCGGTTACCGTCCCAACCCGTGGAATAAAATGTATCCTAATCTTCTCGTTTTCTCCTACATTGGTGGATGGTTTTATCAGTATCTGAGCGACATCTCCTCGCTGCATGTATCCATCCTCGTGTTGCGGGCCTAGTTTAGCATAGATTATCACATAATGCGTGGTTGTTGATGCTAATCCACCTTCGCTGACTGTTTCATTGTAGCTCATACTCTGTGTTGTTGTTGGTGTATCAAGCATAATAACAGAATTATTAAGGTTTATAGGTTCTGATCCGGATCCCATCCTCATTATCATTGTTAACCTTGTTAGCTCATGTGGTGTTCCAGAATTACTGGAATCCTCTCCATGTACTGTCACAACTTCTACTCCAGTCGCTACTCCTTCTTCTGCTTGGTTGCCTGTGACAAGTGCTTTTTGTTGTAGGCTTCCACCAGTTGATATTAGAACTCCTGCAGCTACTGCAGCAACTAAAATCACGGAAATAAAGATGATCAGTGTCCCTATCCCCATCAAACCTTGGTCTTGAATACCGTTGAAACCCATTTGTAACCCTTGCTTATACGACTGATTGTGTCGGCCATAGTAATACTCGGGGGTCTACTAGAGTGTCTGGTGTTACCAATTGTAATTGTGTTAGTATACCTACTCTGGGGATAATGTTTACTCTTAATGGCTGGTTTTCACCCATTAAATCTGTTCGGAATCTTATCTTAACTACGTCTCCTCGGTTTAGGTATCCGTTTTCTTGGTTTGGCCCTGACTTGGCGTATTCGACTACAAAGTCTGCAGTTGAAGATGCTTCTACACCAGCAGCGACAGATCCATTATACGACATACTATATGCTGTTGTTCTAGAGTCTATCGTTATGACCGTTGTATTAAAGTTTATAGCAACTGATCCTGGAGCAAGCCTGACCAGTAACTCCCATTTATTGACTTGGTGTGAAGTAGTACTGGGATCAGAGGCTACAACGGTTACAATCTCCACCCCCGCAGATATTCCCTCTTGTGATTGTGAACCTGTGATAAGAGATTTTTGCTGTAAGCTACCTCCTGTAGTGATCAATACGACAGCTGCAACAGCAGCAACTAAGACTGTAGCAATGAATATAATCAGTGTTCCGATACCCATTAGGCCCTTTTCATTGGTCGGTTTCTCCTTCATCTGACACCTCTAGCTTGCCGAATCCAACCAACCATCTGATACCACTGAATAGTAATATCAGTATTATATAATTTATTCATTTTAGGCTATATAAATTGCCTTTTTTTGCTTGATCTTATCATTTTTTTAATGTTTATCCATTTTCCGTTCTATATCCTGTGCTACATTTGATATTAGGTCTTCTGTGACATTATAATTGTCTTGTAAGTGCGTCAGGAATTCTGTTATACTTTCATTTGGATCTTGTATTGATGATTTTATCGCATATGCAATATATGCGGCCAGTTCAGATTCCCATCTATCGCCATAATAATCCTTTATGAAATGGTCTTTTATCTTATTTACATAGTTGACTATCTCGTCGAATCTTTCTCCCGGGGTTTTAGATATTAGTTTTTCATATTCCTTGTCATTATCATTTCTGTGTTTTACTGGTGTGAGGACTGGGATCGTGATATCTTCTAATATTGCAACTTTCATAGTATCCCAGTGTTTTTCAACAGCACCCATAGCATATAGGAGCATCATTACTTCTTTCACATATATGTCGAGGAATAGTCTTTTGCCGATGTAGTCAACTCCATCGTGTGTGATGTCTAACTCGATCTTATTTAACATATCCAAGAGTAGGTTATGCATACCCTCGTATTTAGAACTCAGTTGTGGTTCATCACTGCTTCTTGTCACTGATATGAAGAGTAGTTTAAAGAAAAATCTTGATATCTCCCTTCCCATGAATACAAGTGGGAAGATCGTGTTCAAGAATTTTATTCTTTCACTGCTCATCAGTTTTTCATCCAGGCTTTGGATCCAAATCTTATCTTTCTTAAGCTCCTTGAAAGACATCATAGCTGACTCGGCCTCGTATTTTATGAACGAGTACCTTTGGATTACGGATTTAATGACTTCTTCATCGGCTTGGAATGGGATTCTTGGTTTTCCATCTACATGATATGCCTTTCCTTTTTTTAGGAATCCTGCTTTAACGAATTTATTAAGTTTTTTTCTATATGCTTCCTGGGACTGTTTTTTTAATAGTAGTTCTTCTTTGCGAAGTTGATAGGACCAGGTTTCTTCTTTTAGTAATCTCAGGTAGAATCGGGTTAAGGCATCTTCTGTGTCGGCATCAATATGCTTTATCTTCAGAAATAATTCTTTTGCTGTTTGATTCACATTAAAGCCCCCCCTGGATGCCTTTTAAATGGAGTGTAAGATATACAACTTAAAGTGTATACACTATTTATTAGTTATCTCTATTTAAAACCGTATTGTACTTTCGTCTTGATAAAAAATAAAGAAACAGATTATGACCTAATATGTTATGGCCATAATCCCATTCTTTGAGCTGTTATCACGTCTGGTGTGGTGAACTCTACAACTGTTGGAGAACCTATTCTCGGTATTATTTTTATCCGTACCTTGGTGTTCTCTCCTACGCCTCCAGTGTCTCCACTTGTTGCACAGTCATTACAGTTATATTTCACTTTGATAACGTCTCCTCTGCTTAGATATCCTTGCTCATAGTCCGGGCCTTTCTTAACCCATTCTACGATATAGTCGGATGTCCCTGCTGCGTTGTCTGTTGAGTCTCCTGCAGTTTCATTGTATTCCA
The DNA here is from genome assembly GCA_964423225.1 of uncultured archaeon. Lineage (GTDB taxonomy): Archaea > Altiarchaeota > Altiarchaeia > IMC4 > SCGC-AAA252-I15 > CAYREE01. The sequence continues at coordinate 3,594 of CAYREE010000166.1, forward strand.
GGTTCTGTGAGGTTGAGTCTGTATCCACTAGAATCACTGTATTGTTTAGGTTCATTGGTTCTGATCCTGACTGTAGCCTAATCAATACTTCAAAGTGTTCTATGTCATGTCCACTGTTTCCATTTGTTCCAAAAAGGGAGACAGCTTCTGCACCTGTTGCCACTCCTTCTTCTGCTTGGTTGCCTGTTGTCAGACTTTTCTGTTGTAGGCTTCCAGAAGTCGCTATTAGAACCGAGGCTGCTACTGATGCAACAAGGATAATGGCAATGAATATTATCAGAGTTCCTATACCCATCAGACCTTTGTTCTCAATTTTCATGTCCATACCTCGCTTTAATACACAATATTCGACTGAATTAGAATACTATTACTATTTTGCCTATAAAAAAGTATAATAGCCGTATTATTTTGTGTGTTCACAGATTCATATAATTACAGCCTAAGCTGAACAAATAAAAAAATATAAAAAGATAAAGAAAAGAGAATAAAAATAAATTCTCTTTCTCTATGGCCACAGAGTAACTCTT
>CAYREE010000167.1:0-4118 GCA_964423225.1 uncultured archaeon
CATTCCCTGTTGATGATAAATGCCATGAGTCAACAACAGATAGTGCCACACCAGCATTTGACCATGTATGCATGTGCAATGAAGGAACCGCCAACTGTGATCGAAACAACAATAACGGGTGTGAGACCAATATCAATGCTCAAAGACTGAATTGTGGTGCCTGTAATAGGATGTGTCCGCCAAAGAGGATTTGCAGCCACGGATTCTGCTGGGATGAAGATTTCAAAGACATCATAGACCAAGTTGACTTGGAGAACCAGGAGGATCGGAGGACTATCGAAAACGTTAGGGGAGATGATGACTCAGACTACACTGAATTATATAGGAATATTGACATGGTCTGGGTGGAAAACGAGTTCGAATATCTTTGGGGTAAGACCGGGGACCTATTCGACAGTGCCTCCGTACCAGGCAAAGTATTCAAGGCGGTAAGCCACTACTTCAACTTCATAAAAAAGACTAGGGGTAATCTAAATCTTAGGGGAGAACTAGACCAGCTGATAGCAAACGGTGAGATTGATCCAGAGCAAGCTGAGATGATAAAGAACCTGGATGCGACCGCTAAGGCCGTCAGCGTTCTCTCAGGATATACTGGTGCAGACTCCTTGTATCCGCAGGGTGCGATACTCGATACTGCCATGGATATGGTTGTGAAGGAGGCTATACGTTCTGGTAAATACGGGTACTGTAGGGATATTCTAGTGAAATACGGTGCTAATCCAACTGATCCTATCAAAAAACAGACTGTTAACAGGTGTTTGGATAGGCAGGTTACGGCAGGGATATTCAAATGAAAAGAATTGCATTATTAGCGGTTGTGATGCTTGTCATTTCAACAGTATCAGGGCAGGAACCTGATTTGGAAAGTGTTGGCTATGAAGCGATTGCTAAGGAGATACATAGGAGTATCGAGGAATCCGGGATAAAGAAGTCGAATATCAATGTCTCTGAAAAAGCGGTTATCATATCTTATCAGCAGCCGCCAGTACGCTCTGACGCAGACTCTTTATTGATGTGGACATACATCTGGACTGCAAGTGCCATAAGTCATCCGGATAGTAGCGAAGTTAGGATCATACAGTATAATAAGAACTTGGCTATGATAGAGATAGTCGCCAAGACCACGGACATCAAGGATTATATCACTAAGAAGATAACATTCGATGCTTTCGGAAAGACCCTTGATTTCAAGTCTCCACCAGAAAAACCATTTGATCCATGTCCACCCAATGCAAAGATGATTGGTGGGAGATGTTTCTGTAGTAAGGGTATGAAGATCATTAAAGGGAAATGCGTGCGTCCGGGAATACTAGCTAATATCGATAAAGGAAAAGCGTTAAAGGTTGGATTGGTCGCTGCCCTGCTTTCACTGCCAGTTATCATAATCGGCTTTTTCGCAGTAGCATTCCTCGTCTTCCTCATCATAGTATGGAAGATCCTTAAACGAAGGAAAAAGAAGAAACAAGAAGTAAACGGCAAGGAGGATTAGTTCATCTCTTTTTCTTACGCTTCTTCTTTTTAGCCTCTTTCAGTTTGCGTTGTCTTATTCTTTTAGCAGCTTGCTGTATTTCTTCCTTTGTCTTCAGATTCTTGTCAATCCATTCACCTGCTGCTTTTCTATCAGCACCCTTTGGCAGATAAATTAGGCAAGTGCCTGATTCTCTGTCTCTTTCTATCCGTCCTTCACTAGTAGTACTATAGCAGATCCCTATCTCGGGATATCCTGCCTTGGCCTGTTCTATAGATGCATTGCTACGCCGGGGATCTCCACGCATCATATCGACAATATCCGCGACAGATAATGGTTCGTCAGGATAGACCATAGGTATGTACCGGACTGGGTAACTTCCGTCTTTTCCAATTTTTACTTGATGACCATGAACACTATCATAGAGGATGCCAACAATGTTGGAACCACCTTCATGAGCGGGGATTTTAATTGCATCTTCAAAAGCTCTTTCAGAAGACTCTGGAGTGACCTTCTTTATCCTATGATCAAGTAGTCGATCGCTAAAATATCCTTTTAGAAATGATTCATGTGGTCTGAACTGTATTTGATCTAGGAACTCTATATAATGTTCTGGCAGTTGTTGTATGTGTAATGCAGTATCCCTTATCTGGGCGCACATATCGTGTAGACAGAATGCAAGAAACTTATTTTTAGGGACTCCTGCCACATTTTTTGACTGGTGGAAATCCTTATACTTGTATTCACCATCCACTATTAGAACATTACCTGTAGACGGATATCCATGGATTAGTCTTCGATTATGTCCAGTCCGCATCAGTATTCCTTGATTCCTGAAAAACCTGTCTAAACGAATTCTAGAACTTATCGGATCCTTTCGATCAGCATCCAAGTATTTTTCCAATTCTTCATCTACTACATCAATGAAGGCGTCCCATACTCCTTGAGCATTCTTTGGTAGCAGGGTCATGGCAAATCCGGTGTCTTTTCCACCCAGCTTACAATCATCGTATCCACAATGACCTATCACAAGCTCTCCTGCCAATCCTGCCTCGTGATATTCTAATCCACCAGCATCCTCTCGTTCTACCTTCGGCAAGGTTATACCTCTCTCCGGATTCAAGTAGGGTACAGGAACTATCCTGCCTTCGTTATCAACATCAAAGTCTGCTGTAGCCGCTGGTTTTCTTTCATCTCCCACTGATTCGAGCAAGTGAATTTTGTCGGTTGGTTGTAGTACCTTACCACCCACACCTTTCAACTTCATGTCCTGAAAAGTTCCACCAAAACGAATAATTGGAGTGCCTATCTTAGGTGATCTTCCACCAGAATGATTCTTCGGTCGATAATCCTTCCAGCCTCCCACATCTTCTACAGCCTGCATAGCCGCTTCTCCTAGAACTTCAGGTGTCCACATCTCCTTCCCAATCCTATTCAAATGCATTGTGAATGGTTTTTCAGGTTGTTGCAAGACTTGAACGAGCCCATAACATATGTCTCTAACAGGATCTTCACGGGTATAAGGGATTATAACTGACGCAGAGTCTATGTCTACCCGGGGTCTTAATGCCTCTTGATCACCAGCAGGTATTGGGCCTGTAAATACTAGCTTTTGTGTCTGGGCTAGGTCAAGATCTCTATAAACACCTGATACATGGAATCTATCCTCGATTTCCTCTGCATGCATTAATTCATCGACTGCTAGTGGGAGTAATCCACGAAATCTCTCGTCTGCACTGGGTGAAAAATCATATTCCCGGGGGATCTTTATTTCTTTAGAGCGGACTTCCCATCGTCCAACTACCTTCTCAGGTGGTAATTCCATTGAGAATGGAGTAAATCCCCGTATCGATGTTCGAGGTGGGATATCTTTTTCCTCAAATCTAGGCATAGAAAATACAACGTAAAAAGAAAATATAAACCATTCTATTCAGACACGTTATCTGGATTAGAGTAAATATTCAATCTTCCTGCCCGTGCAAATCCTATTAACATGATGTTGAGGTTTTCTGCAATTGTGACTGCCGTATCGGTTGGAGCACTCCGCGAGACCACGACCGGAATTCCTATGCCTACGGCCTTTAAAACCATTTCAGATGAGAGCCGACCTGTGGTGGCTATTATCTTATCAGATGGATCGATTCCTTCGGACATTATATATCCGATTATCTTGTCTAGCGTATTATGCCTGCCGATGTCTTCACACTGGAATATAATATCTCGAGTACTGCATAGGGCTGATGAATGGGTTCCCCCGGTCTCCCTGAATACTACAGCACCCTCTTCTAGCTTGGCCATCAAGGCGAGCAATTCGTCTTTATTGACTTTAATATTATTTTGTATGCGTTTTTGTCTGGTCTGGTTTTTAGAGTAAAATCCAAGGCAACCTGACGTGATTATCCTACGTTGAAAATCACCTAATTTAATATTGTCTTTTAATCCTATCTTGGCTATTCCTTCATCTTCATTGATATCTAAGCTGTCAATCCCATCGATTGACTCTATTAATCCCTCACTCTTCAAGAAACCCAGGGTGAGATAATCCAGTTTATCAGGTGAGCAAAGAAGAGTAGCTATTTCGACATCATTCACCTGAATAGTCAATGGTTTTTCAACCACGACCTCATCAGCTATTTCCTCAACAGTATCA
>CAYREE010000168.1:0-4100 GCA_964423225.1 uncultured archaeon
TCATATAACAAATTAATAGTATAAGATAAAAAAAAGGATATCAATAGAAGGATATAATAATCAATATCTGGATTACTTAAACACTAGAATATCACAGTTAAAAATGAAGGTCGGTATCTTAACAGGCGGTGGAGACTGCCCAGGACTAAACGCTGCTATTAGAGCAGTTGTAAGAAAGGGACTAAATGAAGGCGTGGAATTCGTTGGTGTGAAAGACGGATGGAAGGGCATGATAGAAGCCACATCATTTCCAATAGACCGAAACAGCGTATCAGGAATCCTTGTGAAGGGTGGGACAATGCTGGGTTCAAGTAGGACAAATCCCATGAAAATGGATGATGGCATACAAAAAGTAAATGAAGGTTTCACCAAACTAGGTCTTGACACACTCATTGCGATTGGAGGAGATGATACGCTCGGGGTTGCAGCAAAAATGAGCGAATCAGGATTAAAAGTCATTGGAATTCCAAAGACAATAGACAACGACCTATTAGGTACAGAAAGAACTATAGGATTCAACACTGCCCTGACAGTAGTCGTCGACGCAATAGACAGACTACACACAACTGCTGAATCCCATCATAGAGTAATGATACTCGAGGTAATGGGACGCCATGCAGGATGGATAGCCATAATGTCCGGTATAGCAGGAGGCGCAGACCTAATTTTGATACCTGAAAAACCATTTAATATTCAAGAAGTATGTGATATAATCAAAAAGAGACACGAGACCAAAAATTTCACAATCGTAGTCGTTGCAGAAGGCACAGTCCCTGAAGGAGGAGACATGATACTATCCGATGGAGAAAAAGATGCTTTCGGACATGTCGCACTTGGAGGAATCGGTAACTGGCTGAAAAAAGAGATAAAAGAACGTCTTGACTTCGATACGAGAGCAACAATACTCGGACACGTTCAAAGAGGAGGGACACCAACTGTTTCAGACAGACTACTAGCATCAAGATTTGGGGTGAAGGCCATGGAACTTGCAATCCAGGGACAGCATGGTATGATGGTAGCCCTAAAAGGTGATGAGATCGTTCCAATACCGTTAAATGAAGCTGTGAAAGACAGGGTTGTTGACGATAAATGGTATGACTTAGCAAAAACATTCTTCGGTTAAAATGAAAATCAATGAAAATATAGCCCGGATAGTCCCAGATCCCATAAGATACTGGGTAAAAGTAGCGAAAGACGCAGGGGCAGTGAACATGTTCACTATCGGTGTGCCAGATCCTATGCCTGAAAAAACACTTGAAACATTTGCTAAAGGTGTTTATGAACAAGAAAAGAAGGGGGCTACAGGATATCCGCCATTTGTTGGAGAGGGATTCCTCAAAGAAAACATCATAACAATGGAGTCCAACTATGGGGCAAAACTCAATGACACAGACCTAGAAAAAATGTATGTCACCGTTGGAGCCTCACAAGCCCTACAATTCATATTCTCAGTCTTTAAAACAGGAAGCGAGATAATCGTGAATACGCCTGGTTGGGGGACAATCCATAATCTGATCTCTCATTCAGGAAATATCGGAGTACCTGCCTCAATGTTTGAAGGGGGTAGATTCATCGAGGAAAACGCAGAAAATGCATTATCGGATAAGACCTGTGCAGTATATATCAACTATCCAGCTAATCCAACTGGAGAAGTCGTTCCTGAATCAGAGTTGAAGAAGATGTGTGGATGGGCAGTGTCAAACAACCTGCAGATAATCTCTGACGAACCATATAAGTATATATTATTCGACAGGAAGAAGACGCCATATACTTCACCAGTTTGTTTTGGAGATGATATAAACCAGAAGGTTAATCTTATCTCATCCTTCTCAAAAATAGTCAAACCAGATATAAGATTAGGGTTTATAAGAGTGTCTGATGACATCCTAGAATCGCATGAAATGGTCGGATTTTACTTTAGGAATCTGAGTGCTGGATCCAGTAGGGGGATTCAAGCAGGTGTTAGTGCCTTAATCCAAGAGGACCCAGAATTAAAATTCCTAAGTACTGTTATAGAAGGATACAAACAGAAAAGCGAGATTGTTCAAAAAACCATGACTGACTGGGGATGTGAATTCCCATACAAGCCAGCAGGTACATATATGGTGTTTCCAACAACACCTGATGGAAGTGACGGAGAAGAATTCGTGCGAAAAATGGCAAAAGAAAAGAAGACTGGTTTTGTGCCAGGATCTAGTTTCGGCGGAAGCTTCCAAGGATTCGAAGACTTGTCAAAGCATTTTAGGATGGGTTTTGGAGCTGGGATGACAAAAGAGAGGATAATAGAGGTTCTAGCGGACCTGACTGCATAACTAAGTCAGATAACCCAGGTCTTTAAGCTTCCTAATAACCTCCTTGCTTAGTGTCTTACTCAGGGTTTTAGAAAAAGAATTAGAATAGAAATCCTCTAGATTCTTAGACATGGAATTCGCAATGTTTGCTTTAGCCTTTGCGATATTCTTTTTCTCTAATGGATCTTCAACCAAGTCATATAACTGAACCTGTCCATTACGCTTGTTTGATATTATCTTGTATCTCCCATCGATCAATCCCCGCAAGTTCGCGACACGACGAGTCTCAAGATAGACTTTCTTTGATACTGGCTCGAATCCATCCTTATTAAAAGGGATAATATCTCCACTAACATCATCAGGCACATCCAATCCAACAAGGGATAGGAGTGTTGGCATGATATCAGATTCCGCGACAATGCCGTTAATAACACCATCTCGCATACATGGAACCTTAATGATTAAAGGTACATGCACAAGCTCTTCATACAGACTGTTGGTATGTAGTCTTCCACCATGATCTCTGAATTCTTCGCCATGATCGGAAGTTATAACAATAATAGAATCATCATAAAGATTCCTTCGCTTTAGTTCATCTATAAGACGTCCAATATGATAGTCTGTATAAAAGATCTCACCATCATACTTGTCGATCGAACTAAATCCGAGAGTAAAATCTTCATGGAGCAGATACCTATAATGAGGATCAAAATAGTGTATCCACACGAAAAATGGATCATTCAATCCATCCAACCTGCTTATCGCATTATCAGTCAGTTCTTTTCCAGTAGTAGTATTATGTGAATGCCCGAGATCTAGGACACTCCTATCAAAATTTTCGAAACCTTGTGAAAAACCATAATGTGATGTGATCAACACATGACTGACGAATGCTTCAGTATGATATCCCTCTTTTTTTAATACTTCCGCAAGGGTATCATGATCCTCTTTGAGAATATCAGTCCATTGAGATATGCCAAGCTCACTAGGATGCATTCCAGTAAGTAAAGATGATACCGAAGGCAGCGTCCAAGGAGCATGCGTATACGCATCTTGAAAGATAGAAGAAGAATGAGCAATACTATCGATATTAGGGGTTATATTCCTTGTATAGCCATATGCCCCAACATGATCCGAACGTAACGCATCAATAGTGATGAGAATAATATTCGCCTTCTTATTCTTGGATAGAACGTCACAGACTTCGCCATTACCATCACTATCCCCTGGATGTTTAACTAATCCAGGAGAAATAAACAAAAACATGAAAAATACCAAGACCAAAATGGAAAAGACCATAATCTTCAATGCGCGTGTATCCATAGTTCCTAAATATATGTTATTTTAGACTAAAACAAGCATGTTAAATCTCTTTTAAATATTGTTTCACTATGGTTTTCTACAATGGACTATACTAAACCTATTCAGGGTCAGGACATGGTAAACGCCCTAGCGGAAGAAGAGTGTATCGTAATGGCGGCAAACGTTCGAGTATCCCATTCAGCCAGGGGTATTATGATGGCTGCAAAAGAATTGGATGCTGCAGTGATGTTCGAAATCGCAAAAAGCGAGATCGGATATAGTGGGCAACCACCTAAAGTGTATATGGATATGATACTTAAGGCTGCAGAAGAACTAGAGTTCAATCAGCCTTATGTCGTGCACGGAGACCATATAAGCATAAAGAAGAATTCTCCAGAAGCAATAGCAGAAGCTGAACAGCTCATCAAGGACGAGATCAATGCCGGCTTCACATCATATGCAATAGATGCGAGTCATAATTATAATATGGAGGCTGCAACAGTGATG
>CAYREE010000169.1:0-3977 GCA_964423225.1 uncultured archaeon
ATTCCTGTCGTCATTTGATGGCGTTCACCAGCATGTTTTTCAGCTTCTTCTGGTAAGCCTTCTAGCCTCGCATCCATTATTGCTTCAAGAGCCAGGACTTTTCGATAATGTTGTGTCATCCCAGCCTTCTGCTTTCCAGGGGAGAGCCCGTCTATGAATTTCGTTAGCCTGTTCTTATCGATGTGGGCGCATACCTCGCTGAATACAACCCTTGCTGATTTTCCCTCGGATGGCTGGCTTATCACAGAGTTAACAATTGAATGGGGAACTCCAAAACCTATGTAAAGCAGTCTTGCCTCAACATTCTCAATAGCTTCTATAGGCAAACCGTTCTGATTAAGCTGTTGACCTATCATATTCGCCCTAGTCTCTATACCTGGTCTAGTCTTAGAATGTAATGCATTAAGTCCACTATATTCCTCTCTTGTCAGCGTATCTCTATCCCTTATTGCGAGTAGTTCTTGATCTGAATATTCTCTTATAGCTGAATACATATCGAGTACATGAGACTGGAATTCCGGGTCTACTGGGATTCGTTTGCTATAGAATTCTGGGAACTGGGTTTCACCATTCTTTGTCGGCGGATTAAACCGGGTAAAGTGTAATGGCATCTCATCTGGCAGGGCTAGACGTCTCATATCAATAACGTGGTCTGGCAATGCGATATGAGCCATCCTATAGATCTCGTAGAGTCTTTGGAATCCCTCCGGGAATTGAGAATAGAGGAATCTCGGGCATCTTTCAATAGCAACACCCTCAGGTCCTTTATCATTGAATCTTGCATAGAAATTTGTTAGGAATTGTTTTGTGACGTCTGTAGACGTCATTTTTTCAGAAATACCATAGAATAAGACCCGTCCCTCTTCACCCTCTGTCAGGTACTCTATATGTCGTCTACCAGGATCTGGAGGTATTATCTTCGACATAAATAATATTCGATATACTTGCATATATCTTGTAGAATAAACCTTGTTATAAACACTTGATCAAATATTTTATTGATACTTATGCTCCATTGGAAAACATTAGTGATCATCCTCTTTTTCTTCATAATACTATCTGGCTGTGTTTTTGATCAAGGAAAAAAGACTGGATTAGATAATGAAAAGAAGATCGTGTGTAATCCATCGTATATCCGTATTGGACATGAATGCTGTCTAGATAAGAATTCAAACAGGATTTGTGATAGAGACGAGGACTCTATGAAGAAGACTACTACTACAAGACTCAAGACCCCATCGACTGTAAAGACTACTACGACATTAAAAGCGTCTACCACCACTCATCCAAATCCAACAACGACTGTGAAAAAGATAGCATGCCATTCAAAAGATGATTGTGGCAGAGAGAAGAAATACCTTAAATGTTATCGTGGAGAAGTTGTCACCTACTATGAGATTCCCCAATGCGATAATCCAGGAAGGTCTTATTCCCGGTGCATCAGTAAGACAACCACCGAACCATATAAAAAATGTAAGAGTTATGAAGGTTGTATTCAAGGAGAATGTATTGAAGCAACATTGATCAAATGCGTGGATGCATGCCTTGAAAAAGGCTATTCATCCAACTACTGTTATCATGATAATAAATGTCAGAAAAATGATGTTAAAGCCTTATTAGGAGACAGTGAGTGTAATCCAGAATATTGTTGTTGTGAAGCAGCCTCTAAGATTATAGTCTCTAAGACTGTTGTTCCGAAGACGACAATACCCCCAATGACTTCAACAACTATATTAACAACAACGACTTTACCAGCAACGACAACGACTTCTATAGCCGCTACGACAACGCTTGCACCAACTACTACGATACTTTCGACTACAACAACCACTACTACGACAACAATCACTACTACGTCAACAACAATAACCACTACTTCAACCACGACTACTACAACATCCAGTACAACAACTACAACACTTGATACTTGTGTGGACTATGATGGGGGTCAGGACCCTGATACTAATTGCTATTGCATCTGACAATATATCGTAACTGATATAACTTATTCTCGACGAGATAATGATTACTGCAGTTCTGATAATTCTTATGTAAACGAAGCCTATTGTAGGGATGGTAGATGTGAGCTAACACGAATCTATTGTGAAACAGTTCACGGCCCAGGCTGGGAATGCAATGATGGTAGATGTCAGAATACTGGTTAGACTGTTGGCTCTATGTTAGGTAAGATTTATTTTTTTATCTGCATTACTATGTTACCTCAATGATATGTGTTGATCGGGCCAGGTGTCTTTACTGTGGTGGATGTGTTGGGATATGCCCTGCACATGCGATAATCCTTAGAGAGACTATCATCACTGTAGATGCGGAAAAATGTGTGAACTGTGGATCATGCATCAAATTCTGCCCGGCAGCTGCTTTAACAGGTGGGAAGGAATGACTGACCTTGATTATGATGTTGTTGTTGTTGGTGCTGGTCCAGCAGGATCCTCATGTGCATTACGTCTTGCGAAAAAAGGTGTGAAAGTACTAGTCATTGAAAAAAAACAGGAGGTAGGCACGCCTAAAAGATGCGCGGAAGGACTCAACCAGACTGGACTGGATAACCTCGATATACCTATTGACTCTAAATGGGCGATTCAAAAAATAACTGGTGCAGTCATATATACTCCCTCCCAGAGGGAGGTTGACATCCCGGCAGGCTCAATATCCGGGTATATTGTAGAGCGGAAGGTTTTCGAGAAGTCATTGGCGGCAGAAGCGATAAACCATGGTGCAAGATACATGGTGAAGACTCAGGCAACCGGACTAATAAAAAAGGAAGGGAGAATCACTGGTGTAAAAGCCGAGTATATGGGTGAGAAAATCCAGGTGAAGGCACGGATCGTGATTGCTGCCGATGGTGTGGAATCCATGTGCGCGAAATGGGCTGGTATTGACACTGTCAACAAGATAAACAATTATCATTCAGGATTCCAGTATGAAATGGCGGGAGTCGACGTCATAGACGATAAAATACACATATTCTTCGGTAGGAAAATCGCTCCAAGAGGATACGTATGGATATTCCCTAAAGGCGATACTATTGCTAATGTGGGGATAGGCATGCTAGGAGACAAGACTGGAAAAGACAAGTCTGCAAGCCAGTATCTAGACGCATTTATCCAGGATAATCCTCGGTTCTTCGATAAGGCAAGTCCGATAGAGGTAAATAGTGGTGGTATACCCGTCAAGGTGACCTGTAATACGCTGACAGCAGATGGATTAATGCTTATAGGTGATGCGGCCCAGCAGGTTGATCCAGTACATGGTGGAGGCATACACCTTGGTATAATAGCAGGAAATATTGCTGGGGATGTGGCAGCAGAAGCATTAGCAGAAGATGATGTTAGTGGTGAACGATTAAGACATTACGAACAGTTATGGGATGAGAGTCAGGGAAAATCATTAAGGAGCCTATACAAGGTCCGTGGATTCATTGAAAAATTGGAGGATGATGATATCGAGAGTATGGCAGACATACTCACTTCTGAAGACATCCTCAAGTTAACAGAAGGTAAAACCCTGTTTTTAGCCAAGGTATTCGCCAGAAAATCATTCAGAATCATGAGGCTGGTAAAACGATTCCTCCTACCAAGATCATAGTAAAATACCCGTCGTGTGTTCTGCATTACCAACTGAATTACCCAGGTTGGCAAGCGTCTTCTTTTTCCCGGTCTTCTTATCAGCAAATGCGAAATCAATTATCTTGGCAGGGTATTCATTGTAGACAAGCTTGTTTGGAATGATTCCCATAGTCTTCTTCTTGAAAGTCCATGAGGAATGAGAATAGGATTCCACACAAAAACTGATCTCACAGTCATCAGAGGCTCCTGAAACCTTAAATAATGGTAGATCCCCTTCAACTCGTTCGACATTCATGTTTGAGAACTCATGCATCTTAACACCATCATAAAAAATTATCTCTTTCTTCAAGGGCACACCTAGAAGATAGGGGTAATGATATGATAAGACTG
>CAYREE010000170.1:0-3883 GCA_964423225.1 uncultured archaeon
AAGATTGAGTGTAGAGAAAGGTGTTGATATACTGCTTGATGCGCTTAAGTTGGTTTCTGACATGTCGATTGATTATATGATGAAGATTGTTGGCGATGGAGCCTTGCGAAAAGAGCTTGAAGAAAAAGTGGGGAAACTCGGTTTATCTGATAATGTGGTTTTTCTTGGTAGGATTCCGAATGATGAATTGAAGTTTTATTACGCAGATTCTTGTTGTGTTGTAATGCCTAGCATCTGGATGGAGAACAATCCGATTGTCGCTTTCGAGGCAATGGTTTCGTCAAGTATGATTATCGCCAGCAATATCGGCGGTTTTCCAGATTTGGTTGAGGATAGTGTTACCGGATTACTATTTAATCCAGGTGATTCTAAAGATCTTTCAGAAAAGATTATGCAGGTGATCAATGATCCGGAGAAAACAGCTGAGATGGGCAGGGCCGGACATTTAAAACTCAGTGATGAGTTCACTGCTGAAAAACATTTAGAAAAAACAATGGAAATATACAAGTCAATACTATAAAATCCTATTCTATGTAGCCGAGGTCTCTAAGTGCTTTTAATGTCTTACGGTCTTCTGGATCGTTCTCGTCCAATACTGGTTCATCATCTAGGTTTACTGGGCGCTTTTCCTTCTTTATGAACCAGGTGAAATTGCCGTAAAGCGATTCAAACACGTCCTTTCTTTTTTCCATCAGGTTTTCCTGTTCCATCGGATCTTCCTGCAAATCATATAATTCGTATTCGACGCCTTTCATTCGTCGCCTATCGTCTCCTTCTGGTACGTGTATTAGTTTCCATCTATTGTCTCGTATTGCCTTGATATATTCTCCTTCGCGTCCACCTTCAGTATAGATGAACTGCTCTTTGTCAACTGAATCGTTAAAAATTAACGGATAGAGACTTTCACCTTCAAGGTCTTCTGGTATTTCGATGTTGAGGAATTCCAGTATTGTAGGCATGATATCTATGGCCTGGACTGGAGTTTTTATCCTCTTTTTTACAGGGAATCCTATAGGCGATGATATTATCAATGGAACCTTCATTGTTGACTCGTATATGAACCATCCATGTTCAAAGAATGCATTGTGTTCTCCCATTGTTTCTCCATGATCTGATGTGATGATTATCAATGTTTTATTCTTTAGTCCCATTGACTCAATTCCTTCAATTAGTTTTCCAACTTCATCGTCAACATATTGTATTTCCCCATCGTACTGGGAGACATAATAAAAGAAATTTGTTTTATTGTTCAGATTGGCTCTTCCGGATATTCCACCGATATCGTCATTGAATTCTTCATTCAGCTTCAAATCATGTGTACCGTAATATCTGTCATCAATGAATGATTCGTTAAATGGATGGGTTGGGACATATTTCGTATGAGGTTTCACATAATGGATCCACATAAAAAATTGATTACCCTTGTTTTTCTTTATCCAGTCTATTGACGTTTGAGTTACGCTATCTCCTGAATCTCCGATCCTCATGTAATCGTCACTAGCATTAGCGATCTCATAATCCTCTTCCTCTCCGTCGTCATCATAGCCCCTGTTAAAACCGTATTTTGGAGTCAAGGCCCCATTACTTACAACTGCACCAGTCTTTAGTTCATTCGCATTCAAGATTTCTGCAAGTGTTATGTCCTTTGTGAGTTTACAAGGTGTCCTAGGCTTAACGCCTGTTGTATGAACATACTTGCCAGTGAATATCGCTGACATGCTCGGGCCCGTGGCAGGCCACTGACTCCATGGATTATCGAACAATATTCCATCTGAGGCTAATGCATCGATATTTGGTGATGTATTTCTAGGATATCCATACACTCCCAAGTGGTCTGCTCTAAGTGTGTCAATGACAAGGAGTATCACATTGCAGTCGGGGCAATTGACTTCTTCAAGGATTTCATCCTTGAAAGGAATTTTATTATCCGATTCATTTTTAATATCTGTTTTTGTACATCCGAGAACAAGTGTGATTAAGATAAATGTCCCTATCATCTTTGTCAAGGTTTCAGCTTTTTTCACTTTAGGATTTTTATACCTCTTTTTATCCCGTTTATGAATCCCCATTGTTTAAGCTGCCAGAGTGTGTTCATCGAGAGGATCTGCTTGTATTTTTTCCATTTGTTCCTCTTGTCGACCATCACTTCTATCTCTTTGACGATGTCCCTGAATCTTTTTTTGTCTATGTCTAGGCAGAAGCAGTTTTCAGGGCTCTGATGATTATGTTTCGAAGGATCGTATGAATCATCGACAAGACATTGTTTTCTGCAAAACTCATAGGCCTCGGTCCCAGGATATGGGGTGAATATACTATAGACTATGGTATCACAGTCTATTTTCTTCATAGCTTCAGCAGTGTCTCTTATCGTATCCTCGGTGTCGTAGGGGAATCCTACCATAAAGAATGCTTCGAGGAGTATCCCATGTTTTTTAATGGTCTTGCAGGCCTTGTAGGCGTCTTTGATCGTTATATTCTTCCTCATCTTCTCGAGGATGTAATTGTTACCTGATTCTACGCCGATCTGTATGAGGTAACATCCAGCATCTTTCATAATTCTTATCGATTCATCGTCTACCAGCCTTACATGTATCTCGCAGCTCCACTTCATGTCCGGTGCATGTTCTTTTATCCCTTTGCACAGTTCTTTCAAATATTTCTTATTGATTCCGAAGGTGTCATCATCAAAATGTATTGAATTCAATCCCATATCCCTAAGCTTTTTTATCTCTTCTAACACGTTTTCAACAGACCTGAACCTGACTTTCCTACCCCATATCTTTCTTGAACCGCAGAAAAAACAGTTGTTTGGACATCCTCTAATGGCGAAAATGCTCTTATATGATGTTATCGGATACTTTTCATAGTCGATAAGATTCTCTTTTGCATATTCATGGGGGAAAGGAAGCTTGTCCAGGTCATCAATAAGTTCTCGGACTGGATTATGCGTTTTTTTCCCATTTTTCCTGTAAGATATTCCATTGATTGTTTCAAGGTCGCTCCCGATGTTTTCTAGAAGTTCTAATATCTTTTCTTCTCCCTCTCCTCTTACGACAATGTCAATATCATTGCATTCCAAGACATCGTCAGGGACCATTGTGGGATGCGGTCCGCCAACGATCACAGTTATTTTCTCATCGATGCTTTTGACGATGCTTGCGATATTTCTGGCGGAAGCAAAATTCTGAGATTTTGATGATATTCCAACAATATCCGGTGATATCTCAATTATTTTTTTCTTGATCTCTTCCCATATAGGTTTTTTAAGATCATTAAGGTGTTCAGTATATCTTTCGAATCCTTCACCTGTCATATAGCTCATCTTCAATGGTTCGCTATCAGGCGTGAAATCCGTGTTATAGACTCTTACATCCCATTCAGTGTCTCTGCGAACTACTGCTGCCAGGTATCCGAGTCCTAGAGGATACTTGTTCAGTGAGTATGTATCCTTATATAACCTGTTGAATGGTGGCTCTATCAATAAGAGAGTCTTCGCGCTTTTCATTCTTTTATTCATAAGAATACGATTATCGTTTAAATACAATATCCATTATCTGAATGGAGAAGACATAATCCTAAAAAATCTCTTTAATAGGAATAATATTCCTTTTCTCCTCGCTCTACGCATCTCCCAGCCAAATCTTCTTAAGAACCGGCCAAATTTTTCCCTTAGTGGAGGTGTTTCTCCATTTAGCATCTCGGTTTTTTCCTCGATCCAATCCTTTATATCTCCTATATCATAATCGGTCAAATCATGTTTTTCAATTAGTCTGTCAAATGATTTTTTTTGGATATCATAGTCATATCTTTTCTTAACAGCTTCTTTATCAATTTCATCCTCTAATGGTGTGTGATCATGGACCAATGTAATATCTTGTATCAA
>CAYREE010000171.1:0-1240 GCA_964423225.1 uncultured archaeon
ACCACCCCGGTTTTATCAACCGGGGTGGGGGGTGGTTGGCTGAATTACCACATCTTTGCGATGTGATCTTGATTTGATGAAGGTGGACCACCCCGGTTTTATCAACCGGGGTGGGGGGTGGTTGGCTGAATTACCACATCTATATGATGTGATCCTTAAGCCCATCCACAATTTATGTGGTGGTCTTATTCCATTGCCTCGTTTGTTTTGCTGAGTGATGTGATCATGATCCACCCCGGCCTTCTTCAGACCGGGGTGGGGGGGTGGTTGGGGTGATGTATAAGTTTAGCCTCGCAACTTATAGTAAACTTTACGTCCGGCATATGTTTTATCCAAATGCCCTTCTTTGAATAATTTTGATAGTCTTGCGCTCGCAGCATTCCTACCTTTGTAATCGTATTTTTCTTGGAGTGTTTTAGCGTCTACTTTGCCTGCATTTTTTATGAATTCGATGACTTCATTATCTCTGTCTGAAAGGTTGGCTTCAGGTTCTACAATAGACTCTGTTTTAAGATTGTTGATGTCTGATTCGAGTTTCTCCATTTTATTCATGAGGAGGTCGAATTTAGCGTTGATATCCTTGATAAGTAGGTTTGTGCTGGCCTTTTCCTGAGCGATCTTGTATAGCATTGATCCAATAGCAAAAGCATCATTCATCTGGGAGGTTGTTTCAGAGATTCCCCCAACGAGTTCTTCGAACTCCTTCTCATACTCAGCCAATGAATCTTTCATGATGGTTATGATATAGTCATGACTATATAAAAATGTTATGTACTTCAACAGATACATGAATAGCCAAGAAAAACTGATTATTTCATGTCTTTACGGCCCTAAAAGATTATGTATCATCATTTATAAGTCAGTATAATCATGTGACATATCATTCATATGTCATATAAGTCGTGTGACTGATCATGTGTGAGTCATATTAGTCTAATTAGTCCCTTGATTGTTCATGAATCGTCTTTGATAAGCTCATTATACTCTATGATAGTGTCATCTATGATCATGATATTTCAAGAATATTGTTGTGATTTTGTATGGTAATAATGTTATTCTATTCTATTATCCTAAGTTTTCCATCAACTTCTATTTTTACCAAAGTCTTTACATCGAAGCCTGTCTCATTTTTTACCTTGTCCACACCGTCTCCACGTTCGATAACACATACTATGTCCTTTACTAGTGCTCCACGGTCTTTTAATCCATTTAATACTGTTATTAGCGTTCCTCCCGTACT
>CAYREE010000171.1:1250-3859 GCA_964423225.1 uncultured archaeon
CACCGAATCTATGACTGTAACAATATCTCCGCTTTTAACATAGTTCATAAAGAGTTTTCCACTACTATAACCGGTTTTCTGGTCTAATACAACCTCGTCTTCAAGCCAGTATTGCTTCTTCCTAACAATCTTTACTGGAAGCCCTGTCTTCTGAGAGACGCAGGTTGCGATATGGATGCCCATTGATTCAATAGTCATGATATAATCAATATCCAAGTCAGTTGTTTCGATAATATGGTCGCAAATCTCATCCATCAAATCCGGATCAAGTAATGGGATACCGTCTGTGATGGGATGTATGAAGTATTCATATTCGCCCCGTTTGATTATCGGGGAGTTTATCAGACTTTCTCTCAGTTTTTCAAGCATTTTACTTATTAGTCAAGACCTCGTTTATTATCAATTCTATTGCATCCTTGTTCTGACCTGCTTTTGATAGGACTTCTTCAAAATCTAAGGGTTCGTCACCGACTCCATGCGCATAATTATCAATGCTTGCAATGACTGCGTATTTCAATCCGATCTCTCTTGCGAGAGTCGCCTCGCTTGCAGCGGTCATACCAACGATGTCTCCAAAGCGAGAGAACATCCTGACTTCAGCCATGGTCTCAAGACGCGGACCCCTTGTCTGGAAGTATACTCCTTGATTAATATGGTTGATATCCAGTTTGTCTATAGAATAAATTATCTTATCCCTGACTTCTTTGTCAAATCCTGGTGTGATATGATTTATTTTTTTATCGTAGAATGTCACATTGCTGAAACAATCTATATAGTCATCAGGTATGACAATGCTTCCTGGATTATATTCCTCGTTTAGTCCGCCAACACTTGAGACGCCGATTATCTCTTTTATCCCAAGGCTTTCAAACGCCTTCATATTAGCCTTGTGGTTTATCATATGTGGTGGAATATTATGAGAGACTCCATGTCTTGGAATAAAACATATCTTATCATTAAGAAATAATTTTACAATACCATACTCTGTTTTTACATTCTTCTTGCCTGGTCTTTCGAAAAGACCCAGCTCCCTAAGTCCTGTTCCTCCAATAACACCAATCACTCTTAGACACCCCTTCCTTTTATTATTTATATCAAATACTTAAATCGGGTATTTTATCATGGGAGACGTACAAGATACAATTGCAAGGATTAAATGGCGTTCAGTATTAGCTCTATTAGTCGTTATCATCGTCTTGTTCTTTCTTGTAACTTCTATTAATCCACTTACTACGGGATATAGTGTAAGAAATAATATTGGATTAAAGACTGATGTGAAACCCTCATCGATAATGCCTGGTGATATAAGCACGATTCGTGTAGAGCTTATGAATTTGAACAAAGAGAAGACGGTTACCCTTGGTATTAAAGCCAAGACGACAGATAAAAACATCTTTTTTACTGAAACGTATTCTGGAGACTATATGCGTGGTGGGATAACAATCGGACCTCAGGAGACCCGTAAGTTGAAATTTGATATTAAGTCCAAGGATGGTTCTTTGGCTGGAAAGTATGGGATCGTTATTTCCGCGGTTGAGGATGGGAAGATCGAGGGTTCGGAAAGTACTGTATTCATAGATTTAGATGATGGGGAATAGTTATTTATTTTACATGAAGTCTGTGAGGCTTGCTTGTTTTGCGAGTTCGTTTTCGAATAATGATTCAACCTGCTTTTTTATGAGATATAGTCGTTGTTTGAGATAATCGGAAAGATCGTATTTCTCTGCTAGATTGATCGATGTATTCAAGTATTTTAATATGTTTCCTTCACTAACAGTCAAAAGCAGTCGTCCACCACATTCTGTACATTTTCCAACTAGTGGAACCCTTCTGTAACTCGCATTGCATTTAACGCATCTGAATTTTTGTCGCGTGAACGCTCTGAGATTACCGTAAGTATCTCTCATGAAATGCGAGTTGATAACGATCTCTGCAACTTCTCTCTCGTCGATAGCTCTTATCTTTTCAGCAACTGCAAGCTGAGCATCAATCTTTTCTGCCATCGTATCTAGTGTAACATACCTGCTTTCTATTACCGGTCCTGTGACATCAGTTGTATCATGAGTGAATTCGAGGTGATTAAACGGGTTGGTGGAAAGTACGTCATTAACAGTCTTAACATCGACTTTTGAAGGGTTTTTCCCGTCAAGAGTATCCTCATAGAATTTCAAGCCATAACTTTCTACTATCTCCATCTTATGGGCTTCATCGTCTATTTCCAGGGGATCAAGTATTGTGGTGATGACGATAGGAGCATCCATCTGTCCACCCCGTCTTTCCGGCAAGTATTTTCTCGAGAAATTAAGCACTACATCTAATAAAAGTATTACCGCATCCTCATCGCCATCGCAGTTCCTCCTTTTTGCTGCATGCCAATATGGATGTGCGTAACCTACCTTCGCTCGATTATAGCCTATAATCCTTCCTACTACGCCCGCGGATGTATGGGGGGCTAATCCCACGACAAGATGCCCTATCAAGTCTTCTTTTGTTTCAGCATTATAGAATTTTTCGAGGCCGTATAGTTTATCAAGTATTCCATCAAGATATTTTGTAGCCCTGAGAAGGTAGTCACCTCCAAGTTCAGGCATGATTATGTCTTGAGTTTT
>CAYREE010000172.1:0-3833 GCA_964423225.1 uncultured archaeon
GCAAGGCATGGTGTCGGTAAGAACCAGGGGCCAGGAAGGACAAAGTCTCGTGAAACCCGAGGTAGTCGCGTTAGAAGTGAAGCAGGCTGTGAAAGACATGCCATACCGGAAACTACCCTTATCAAAGATGATCTCTGAAAGGCCTAAATTTGTAGGTTAAATGCAATCAAAAACTTCTTGGATAATATATCCATATCTTGCATATTATGTCACTATTTCCTGATTATCCTTGATTTTTAATCTTTCTTAGCCTTTAATTATTTTATGCCTCAAAATATGGAGGGTAATCGTATCGAGCCAGCTAGAACCACTATTGAAACTCCTAATATTATGCCTGGTTCCAGAGTCGATATTGCAATGGATGCGTTTCAAGGCCTTCCGCAAAGCTAGTTGAAGAAGCTTTGGAATAATCTTGAAGATGGTAGGAGTCTTAAGTTCAAGGATTTTCCCTACCAATTGAATTATAATGTGAATGGTCGTATGGTTGTCTTTATGGTAGATCCAGTAGTCGAGGCAGCATTCATGACTCCGGAGGGAAACACGGATATTGGGCAGTTACGTGATCTGGTTCAAACCGGCCAGCTTAAAGCCCATAGATTATTTTCTGGTGATGGTCGTACGTTAACCTCGCTTGAAATGTCTAAGAGGCCTGGTACGAGTATTTCAGGCAGGATTAATCTGGATGATTTGATGGAAAAATATTTATTGCGTGAAGAGGATTTCTCAGGTGATGAGGCACGACGGGCAGTCTCAACTACAATCGATGCTTATTTTAATGCTTTAGTGAGAAGTGGTGTTGAGGTTGCAGGTGTATTACGGCTTGATGATGGAAGAGTAAGACATGAACGTATGACCAGAAAAACAACAATTCATCTAAGACATAATCCACATGTCAAAAGCGATAAATCAAATACCACATTCTCTGTGGCAAGCAGGGATATCCCTGATGATTGGGAACCGCTGACACATTATCACATCCATCCTGACCCAAGTAGTTGGCCTTCTAGGCATAAGGGCACGGATCCATGGTCTAAGGGTGCTGAAAACATACATGTGAGTAATGATGATATTATCAGGCTTGTTGAAAGAAGATGCCCATCCACCCTCTTTGTAAAGCAGCCTAACGGCAACTGGAGGGGAGGGATATATTATCCAGGTCAGGGTGCTGACTGGGAGAAGCTAGAACGGATAAACGAGGTTGCGAATAAACCACCTGAAGGAATGTCAAAAGCCAGTCTACTATCTGAAATGTTCGATAGGAGAGATATTATCCTCCGCAAGTATAAAATGGGAAAAAAAGACAGATATATTCTATTTGAATTAGATCCTGGGACCGAACATCATAGTGCCTAAATGTCTTGTTCTACATCAGGTTTTCTCAATGATGATCCTATCGGCAATTCTTCTAATATCTGGTCTTTCTCGATCTTTCCAGCCGGAATGCTAACTGACACACTTTTTCCTCTAATGCGTCTAAAAGTATTTAACAATTCAACATTCTCTCTGACCTGTCTTCGAACCTCTGGGGTAACTGGATAACCTGGCACATCAATAGTGTCTTCAGTGATAAGGGTTCCACTAGTATACCTGTCTGTTATCACTCTAGCAGTCCGTTGTTTCTCTCTTGCCTCATCAGGATCAAGTTCAAGTAGTTCGACTGGTACGTTCTGACCTGTTTTTGGACCAATATTCTTAACATAGAAGACCTTACCCTCATGCGGTTTAATCGCACTGGCCATTAGTTAATACTAGGAAGCTGATGGATTATAATCACTGGAGGTTGGATATTCCACGTCTAATCAACGCATTTTATGTATTTTCCCTCGTAGACTTCCTCTCTCCAAGGAAACATTATGGATCCATTCTCATTATATGTGTATTTATCCTTCAATCCAGTGTAATGTTCTACTAGACCATCTGGGTGTATTATGTAATCGACTGCATAGCGCGGGTGTTTACTGCAACCACACATTTCCCTGCCGAACAATCTTGCAATATATGATTTATTACTGAATTCTTCAACATATGATGGCCTGATCGAGGCATTCAATAATGTGATTCTTTCCATAATGTATTTGTCTTCATGAAGAAGGTTTTTCACTATTGGATCGTCTTTAAGGTCGAATAAGGGGATGTCTCCAGTGTTCGCTATCGCAAAATCCATTGCTTCCTCTGGTGTTGTTATCGGCATGAAATAATCAGTGAATTCATCCCAGTTCTTAATATGCCTCATCGATCCGTTAAGAGATATGATATAGTTAAGATACCATTGTATCTTACACCCTTCAGCCTTTCGAATGCTATTGTTTACAATATACCAGTAGTCAAGATCTGGTCTACCCCCAAAAACACATTCAACTATCTGCACTTTTGGGTCTAGGCCATCGAATTTGACGGGTCGTATCATAAAGCATGAATACTTTTCTTCTAATCCTGGTTTACTACAGTTTAGGAAGAAGTAGGTTCCCCTATCCTGGATGAGGCAGCCTGCATCCATGAAGTCAGAGTATGGTAAGCGTAGTATAGTTGTTGTAGTCGAGAGGGTTTTTTGCCCGGGAATAAATATGGTTGTCGTTGAAGTGTTGGCTTTTACTGGTTTAGGTTCGACCTTCAAAATAGGAGTCTTGTCTTGGCTTGAAATACAACCAATGATGAATATGAAAAACAATGCTAATACTACAGATCTTGCAAGATGATAATTCATGGTAACATATGATGAACAATCAGATATAATACTTGCAGTGTTAAAACTCTGGTATCATGGGTGGTGTGCCTGGTCTGCCTGCCGGGCATAGCTCAGTTTTTAGATCGTTTTCGCTCGGGCAAGTGCATCCACTGGCTGTTGCTGGGCATATGCCAGTTATAAAGTGTCTGCAGCAGCATCTTTGATCTGTCCAACTCCAACCCATTGAATAATAATATCTACACACCCATGTGCATGGTGAGGGTTCAACTAGTGGTGAGCTGCAATCGCCGTCAGCTACGTATTCTCCCTCCAACCATCCGCTCGCAGCACAATGGGATATACAACATATCGGAGTCTCATCGCATACGTCTGGTATCCCGTCTTCATCATTGTCATCACCATCTGGGTATCCTGGACACCTGTCGTCACGGTCTATAACACCGTCTCCATCACTGTCACGTGGCTGGGTTGTTGTTGGTATAATGTCTCTGACCGTAGTTGTCGTCATTATAACATCTCTTACTGTCGTTGTCGTACTCCTTGTAGTAGTCGTTATCGACTCACAATTACCAGTTTCCCTTGAGCATACCGCGTTGCGAACAAAAGTTCCTGGATATGGTCTACATGCGGTCGGACAATCATCTGCTGTTATCTCCGGTCCGCTTGCACAACCGAATGGTGGCGGACAGTCACAACAGCCGCCAGGATCCGAGGTCTGCTTGAATGTAGTGGTAGTTGTCTTATCAACACATGCCCCACCTACACATCTTCCAGGCTCACAATCCATCACTTTCCTGTCAGTAAGCTTGGATACACAGGATGCGTCAGGTGTCCCAGCTTTCTTACAGTTTGGAGTCGTAGTCTGCTCGTAAACATCATTGGACTTGCAGATATTCTTCTTCGTAGTCTCACCACAATCTGCCCTAGACGTGCATTTTGGTTTTATCGTAGTTGATGGCCCTCCATCACCCTCGTCAGTACCTCCATCACCGTCTCCTTCATCGGTTCCGCCATCACCGTCTCCTTCATCGGTTCCACCATCTCCTTCACCGCCTCCCGGACCCTCTGTTAGAGTCGTTGTTGTGGGCGGGGGTGGTGGTGTTGGGCCGCGCGCGCCCGGGCCTTATGGGTGGCAATAATGCTTGGT
>CAYREE010000173.1:0-3830 GCA_964423225.1 uncultured archaeon
GGCTGCGATCCCGCTTACTGTTTGAACATATCCAACTGCCTGTGTGATCAACCTTATTCCATCAGCGACTTTTTCAGGCCTAAAACCGTGATCTTCTAGGACTAGTCCTTTCTCCCTGTCATCGAATCGTAGTATGTGGGAGTAGGGAATTTTTGGGGTTAATAGTAGTGAGGCTAGGATTTTCCCTTCTGAGGATCCGCCAAGATTTTCATGATATGAGATGATGTTTGTCATCAGACGGTTTGTGAATGAGTCTTGAGTATGATAACCGTTACTCGTCTGCAGCCAGCGTATATTTTCACTTATTGGTTTGGTAAAATCGCCTGAGGTCTCGAGATATCTTGGATGTATCCCATCTATCATTGCATGGATCTGTTCTCTTGTCAATCCTGTTGTCTCAGATAGTATAGCATGTCGTGCATCGTTTTTCGGTGTGGATCCTCCAAGGCTTATCTGGGTGCATCCACTCGGAGCATTTTTAAAAATCTTATCTACGTTCGCCTTAAGATGTCCCTTTACTTCCTGGGGATCTTTTTGGGTTAGGCAGGCTGATAAGTCGTCAGTATCTGCTCCTACCCCATATGCGTATGGCATGTATTAATCTAGGAATAATGGCCTTATTATCCTTTTATTCGATGTTTATTGATTCTCCTAGTTCTGGGATATGCACGCTCATGCCTGACAGGTCTTTTTCTATGGCATCGCATGCTTCATTGTCTCCGTGTACTAGTATCACTTCGTCAGGATTCATGTCTTTGATAGTCTTTAGTAGTTGGTTGTGGTCGCTGTGTGCGCTGAAGTCGAATTGGCTGATATTCATGCTTACCCTGTATTTTCTCCCTGATATCTGGTCGACTACAAAACCCTCGTCTACTAGGAGCCGTCCGTTACAGTCTTCTACTTGATATCCTGTTAGTATTATGCTGGAATTAGCGTCTTTGTGGAGTCGTCCCAGGTAATCGAGTACAGGACCGCCTTCAAGCATTCCTGCAGTCGTCACGATTATGCATGGTTTTTGTGCGATTTCTTTCCTTTGATGTCTTTTCTTTATCCATATGGCGTTACTTGATACTTCATGGAGCTTCTCAAAGTCGTTGACAGACTCTTTGTGGTGGAGTATCGCTGATGTTGCCCTTTTTGCCATGCCGTCAAGATATACGTCATAATCAGCATCACGTAGTGTGAGTAGTAGTTCTTGTGCGCGTCCTATCGCGAATGCAGGTATTAATGCTGTACCACCTCTGTCGAGTGTGGCGTCTACTTCAGCAAGGAATTGTTTTTCAACATCTCTTCTATCCGTGTGATTCCTGCCTCCATATGTTGATTCTGTGATGAGGATGTCTACTTTATCCGGGTATTCGGCTGGACGATTTAGGCGAGTCTCAGTGCATTTCGTATCACCCGTGTAAAAAACACTCTTATCTCCAATTTCAAGTAGTGTTCCTGCACTTCCTGGAATATGTCCTGCATCATAGAATGTCATATCGACGCCATCCATTATCGTCTTGGTTTTTTTGTATCCTATTGTTTTTTCATCAATTCCCATCGCGTCTACGTCTTCATCAGTGTATTTTAACGCGTATCCCTTGAGATCGTCTATCTTAATGGAGTCGTGCTGTAGCATGTGGCTTAGTTCTTGGGCTACTGGTGTCAGGTAGACTGGCATCTTTTGCTGTCTGTGTATTGCTGGGATATAGCCACAGTGATCTAGGTGTGAGTGTGATAGGATTAATGCGTCGACTTCGTCGACGGGTAGTGGGTATGATGGTGGTTCATCGAGTTTGATCCCGGAATCCATTAGTATCTGGGTGTCGTTCGACTCTACGAGTATCGATGATTTTCCGACTTCTCTTGCTCCGCCTAAGAAAGTGAGTTTGACCATGTCTAGATATTCTGAGCCACGATATTAAAATGGTTTCACGGCCTTCCGCAACATGGGCCGAAAACATCTTTTAAGAATTCTATCACGGCTTCTTCTTGGATGAAGTTGCCTATGTATTTTGACCATATCTTCCTGAGTTTACCTATCGCACTATAGCCGTCCAGGCCTTCAATATATCCTAGGTATGCTGCTAGCATAGTGCCGGTCCGGTCTCTTCCTAGATAGCAGTGGACTAGTATGGTCTTTTCTGGATGGTTGTTTATGTATTCGATGAATTCGAGGAATTGGTCGTTGCTTGGCGCTTGGAAATCTGGGATGGGTATATGTTTGTAGTCTATGTCCTGGGCTCCTAGATCTTCTCTCGTATAGTCTTGGATATCATAGTCATTGTTATTTTGTAGGCTGACGATAGCGTCAACACCGACTTCTTTTAGTATGAGCAGTTCTCTAACTGATGGTGTGGAGCTTGCGCATAATCTATCCTTGATGATCCAGTGGAAGTTTTCAGGCAGATCTATGGGTTTCATTATTTCTAATCATAGGCTAGTAGAATATATATTTGACCAACAATTTCAGGCGGCTTGTTTTAACCTCTGTTCTAGGCTTGGATACCTGTCTTTGGCCATGCTGTATATATGGTAGAATACATCTTCTGCTTCATGGGATTCATTTGAAATCCCTAGCCATCCTGCAATGTCTGTTATCTGTTGTCTTGCTCCTTGATTATCTGATCTTTGGTAATTATCTCTTATGGTACTAATCTTTGATCTTCCCGCGATTACTCCACCTCCCTCAACGAAGTCTTCGTATTGGTCGAAGAACCATAGTACGTCATAGTCTTTAATCGATAATGGGTTACAGTTGTGATGCCAGTATATCTGGCCGTACTGTGTGTTCATGGCGCCTCCCATAATGTGATGCACTACATGGTTTATTCCACCGTATCTTGCAGCTGCTCCAAACAATACTTTTTTCGCAGCCTCATTGTATTCAACCTTCTCATTATCTGATAGGTTCCTTACTGTTGGCAGATTTCCAGGATTTTCCTCTAGCTTGTATCCGTAGTAGTGGAATATCTTCTCCCAGCCATATAGTGAGGATCTGATATCTGTTAGGTCTTGATTTCTTTCGGGAACTGGGTCCCTGTAGCAAAGGAGTCTATGTAGTAATGCAGCTTCTTCTGGGATTCCCGCCAGTTTTAATCCGACTATCTGATCTTCTAATACGATTCCGGGTGCGACTTCGACAAGCGATGCGCTCTGATGACTTGGCCCGCCCTTTCTCACAGGGATTCTTTTCGGTCTTGCTGCTGCTATCGGCTCGTATATCACATCTTCAAGCATCCCGTATTTCTCGAATGCTTCTTTTAACGCTGGATCTGGTCCATTTGATCCGTCTTTCATACATTCCTCTATTGTTTCTCGCATCCTTAGGGCCTGGCCTATCTGTAGTTTTACGAGTTCTCTCCAGTCTCCTCCATAGAATTTGTGTACCTGGTATTTCTGGTGATCATCCCATTTGAATGATGTTCCAGTGTAGTCTCCATATGATCCTAAAGCCTTGACGTTAGTACTATACGTATCGTATTGTCCTGCTATCGGCCATGTCTGGTCGAACTCGTTCCGACCATGAACATTATCTGTGTTTGGATCCCATCCTGGCCCTCTGACCGGCCAAAGATGTTCTCCATCAACCACTCGGAAGAAGCCGATGTCTACTAGGTGTTGGTATGGTCCTTCCTCGAAAAAGTTGAATCCTTCAAAAGTTTGTCCACCCGGACCTTCCAATACTGCTTCAGGTCGCTCCAACTCTACTTCACAGTGGTGTGTTCCAGGTACTACTCCAGTTAATCCTGCATGTAGTGCTACGTATCTTCTTACCATGATTCCTTCATGGTTTTTACTGCCTGGAGAATCAATAATCTTTTGTGCGGTCTCGGGTTTGATGG
>CAYREE010000174.1:0-1814 GCA_964423225.1 uncultured archaeon
ACAAGAGCTTTTTTACATGAGGGTGATCCCTGCAGGTCTTAGATCATTGGGGAAAAGTGTTGCATTAGGCCATTCCATAGAACGTATACTTGACGCAGCCAATAATGTAGATCATCCTTTAAAGCCTCCACGGAGAGCAGATTATATTGGTGTCGTTGGTGTCAATGCTATGCAAGCTTTCGCAGGATATGCTAGTGAAACACCAGAGATGTGGCAAATGGGTAATGCAATGGATATGATACGAGGATCATGTGAGACGCTTGGACAGGAAGCAAGACAGACAGTATATCAGAGGAACGGTTTTGTACATAGGGCATTGCAGGATTGTAATGGACAACTAGACGCACTGGATGATAGGCTAAACATGCTTTCCTATGAGGAGCCTGTAGCCCTTGTCACTATTGGCGTGTCAACAACATTTGGAACCATAATCACAAACAGAATAAATGACCTTCATACAGCCATGATAGAAGCTCATCCAGACTCTCTAATCCTACAGACGGTAACTGAAAAAGCTGTGGGTACAGACCGTGGGAGCATGCATCGCATAGTATATGTCAAAGAATCTGATGACAGCACTGAAATCGTAAAAGGTTTTTTATTAAAGAATGCTAGGGGAACTGGTCCAGCTGATGAGGATACTATCGATGATATATTTGCTGCAACAAGATCATCTGACTTGAATATTGGTCCAATAGTATATGCAACTGATCCTGATAATCGGCATATACTTGAAGAGGAACTTCCCGTGGGTGATAATCTGAGCCAGGTAGGAGATAACCTGACTCTCACACAATGTTGTAGTGTGGGCGTACATTTGGCCAGGGTAATGCATACTATGATTGATAATAATATTTATCCTAATGCAAGCAATCCTCATCCACACCCAATTATTGCCAACCTTGATTCATTCACTTCCGGGGATGAACCAGACCTCAGGTTCATTGACTTCCGTAAGACAACGGATCCGACAAATTCCGATATACAACGCAGGATCCGTCAGACAGCACACTTATTCCATGAGCATCTGCCATTTAACAGTGCTGCATGGAATGCGTTTAGAAGCGAATTCATCGATATCGCTAGAGAAAAACATACTGCACCACGTTTCCAGGGTATTGTGGAGACTGCGGAATTCTCTTTATGCGCTCATGAGACTGGTGGATGGCATAATGTTTCATCAGATCAGTTCAGAAACATGTTCGATACTGCAGGCATTCCTGTGAGATCCGCTTCACAACAAGATTATTAGTTAAATATGTTAACATTTACTTGTTTTTCACGGCCAAAAAAATGATATTTTCCCTATTTAAGTTCATTTTTCGTTTTATTTATAGTGACTTCTGTACAACAATACCGGCATCTTCTAGAGCCTGGAAGAGGCAAATCTAAAAAGAGGGTTTTAGACCGGTTAGGTCCCATATTAAAGGCTCAATTAATGGAGATAGCTAAGGATCGTCAAGGTACTGAAATACTTGAAGAGATTAGGCGAGTCCGGAGGGAAAGAGAGGGTGAAGCAGGAGTTAATTCTGAGGAGTTATACCGGACCCTAACTACAACCGACTCAGATGATCAATATCTTAGGAAAGCAAGGCAGACTATTGAAAGATTAAAACAAACCAAGATGCGGGCTTATCTGGAAACTATTCCCGACGAGGGTATAAGATCTTCTGTGATAGACGAAGAATTAATGCTTGGTATTTCACAGGCAATAATTGATGATAAGGGAATCACATCCCCTCTTGGAGATGCATCAAAACAGATTATTGCCAATAAAGTCGATGTGTTAGTGGGTTTGGGGGATCATGCAACAT
>CAYREE010000174.1:1824-3810 GCA_964423225.1 uncultured archaeon
AGAGATTCATTATGTCGTGGTTTTAATGAAATGTGTGCTTTAATGCCGACTCATATGCAGGTTCCATTCGCCCATTCTTTATCTACGTTCATCAACGCGGAGAATCTATCACATTCCATGGAAGATCCTGCTACATCAGTGCAAGAAGCAGTCTTAGTTGGTAGGGATGTATCACCGGAACTCGCCCCTTATTTCGTTAATGGAGTCCTGATGAACTCACTTGATATCAAGATCAGAAATCCTGTTAGAAGAGCACATATGCTTCGCACGCTCGTACAATCTGCTGAAAGAATGCCTGAAGATGATCGTTGGTATATGTTTCATCATTCTGAAAAAGATCCGGGGCTTGGCAGTACATTGATGAGACATTATAGTGCGAATGTTCCTGTCTTCGATAAAGTAGCTGACCTTATCTGTAGTCGTGGGGAGGAAGCCGAGGGATTGGGAAAAAGACCATTCTATTATTACTCTGCAGATGCTGCGATGGATGCGTATGGAACGGATACTGACTCGATGGATAGAGCGTTTGAAGTCGGAGTCAGACAGGAAATAGGATTGGAACAGAATCATGTGGTCATGAAGAAGGTAAGGTTAACTACTTTTTTAGAACACTACCCGTAGCATTCGAAGTGTATGGGACTAATACTGATATGATGGATGATGCGCTGTCAGCTGTTTTAGCTGCAGGTGATAAACTAGACAAATATACTTCTCATGCATTCTATCGTGCTACAGCACCAAGATTGATGGCAGCGTATAAAGATGATATGCCTGGCCTAAAAGATAAATTAGCGAGTGTTGTGGATCTTGGAGAAAAATTGACTGGACCTGCAAAAGTTTTATGGCATTCAGAAACTATCAATCAGATGTTCAGTCTTTTCGGAGATAATGCAAAAGAAATCGATCTTGAAACACTTATTGTATTGAGTGCTGACATGTCTTCTGAAGATCAGTCAGCACTATATGGGAGGGAATTACCAAGGAGGCTGGAATCAATTTCTTCATCATCTAATATGAGGAACAATCCCCATAGGATGAATGAATGGATGATAACATTTAAAGATGTTATTGCAAACCAACCAGTTGAAAAAAGATTAGATTTCGTGAAGGATGAACTTCCAGGACTGATCAATGTTGCACGGCATATTGATTATGGGCGTATCCCTACAGCCTGGCAGGAACCTACGCAGCTATTAGATGCATTCAGAACAATCAACAGGCAAGCTTTATTAGTTGATGATGATGTACGAAGATACTATGTTCAGAGTACGGCAGTAGGAGCTCTTTATGGATGTAATAGGGACTTAAACGTATTGGATGAAATGCTTGGGATAGCAGCTGATTACTCTCGTAAACCTGGTGTATTGCCTATGAGCTTCCTATCTAATACTGCTCCTGCAGCTTTTCCGATATATGGGGATGATCTTGGTGGATTGCGTGCTATGCTAGACTTTGTTTCAGATACATTAGACGGAAAACCAAGGGAGGATCTTGAGCATTATTGGCAGCTGGTAATACCTGCAGGATTAGGGGTCTTCAATAAGGCTATCTCACTAGGTCAGGCAGTTAAAAGAATAACAGAGGTCGTGGACAATCCGGATAAACCCTTAAAACCACCTCGAAGGGGTAATTTTATTGGTGTTATCGCAGTAAGTGCTATGCAGGCTTTCGCACGACATCAGGGTGAAGATGCTGAAATGCAGATTCTAGGGTCAGCATTAGATGGGGTAAGACGGACTTGCGAGTTTATGGACCAGGAGTCAAGGCAAGTAGTATATTCACGGGATGGTGTTATGGATACGGCTTTGAAAAATTGTGGAGGAGATAATGGAAATCTTAGCAGAGTTCTACATGATTTAAGCTCTTCTACTGGCACGGTTATCCCTGGATCAATTTTAGATACTTTCGGGACTCGAATAAATGCTGGTGTGGATGAAGTACGGAAACAAGTGGTTTTAGCACATCCAGCCGCGTCTCTTGCGACTA
>CAYREE010000175.1:0-3787 GCA_964423225.1 uncultured archaeon
ATACACAGTATGACCGGATTTTAGTTGCTGATGTGTCTGGTGATGCTTTTTCAGAGATTATAATCGCAAACAATGAGGATGGAAACATATATGTCTATGATTCTTCAGGAACTCTCATATCAAATTTCAATGTGGATTATCAACAGGATGACGGATTCGATATTGGCGATGTTGTTGGTGATGATGAATTGGAAATCCTTGTTGCATCCGCTGATGATGATACAGTATACATGTATGATTCCTCTGGTTCATGGATCACGTCAGGTACTCTGCCCACAGAATTTAATGGTGTGAGATATCATGGCGATAATGACCGGCATGATGGATTCAAGGTTGCAGATATAGTCAGGGATGATAAGAAAGAGATAATCGTTATCCTTGGTTCTGCTCACACACTAACAGTCTACGGCGATAGTATGAATCCATATGTCATGATGAATCTGGAAAGATACACTGGCTATGATGGTTTTACAGTTGCTGATATGATCGGTGATGAAAAAGAGGAATTCATTATCGGAGTCGATGATGATGGAGCCGTCTACATCTATGATCTTTCCGGTATGTTAAAAGTCAATTATTTCCCATTCACGAAATACGATGCTTTAATCACAGGAAATCTCCTTGCAGGAGATGAACTAGAATATGTCGTAGCTATCGACGAGGATAACAGTGTTTATATTGAGTATGGCGATGATGCTCCACTAGGGGGTGGAACATGAAAAATACAATCTTTGCCATGGTCTTAATGATCTGCATCGTATCTAATGTACATGCTATTGCCACGCCTATTCATGAAAGGGATCTTTACCACGCTGACATTTATGCCAGATATATAAGAGATATTAGTTCGGTTGTATGCACTTCATGCACTGGCCCGGATTTATCTGGTATAGACGTGTTTTCAAGGGATACTACAACCTGTGTAACCTCGATGGATGATGTATGTGAGAATACTACGCATGTGAAAGAGTACTACTGCAACGGCACTAATATCGACTATGTGTATAATCCTTGTCCAGGAAATAATGCTTGTAGTAATGGATTATGCATGCTTCTTCCCGACTTGACTATCACACGTATTGATCTTAGCCCATCTGATGTTGGTTTAATGGATATGGTGTCTTTAAGATTGGATATTTTAAATACTGGATATGCTGATGCGCCAGCATCAAATCTCACAATCTATTGGACGTGTGAGCCTGTTACAGTTCCTGTAGACGCATTACCTCAGGGAAATATGACGACAGTACAGATCGATGATGCACTTATCTTCCTTGATGCTGGAGTCTATGATATTACTGCATGGATAGATAGTGAAAATGCGATAAGCGAATATAATGAGGCAAATAATAATCTCACCCAGACCATCACTGTTGAACTGCCAGGCATCCCAGAACCTGAAGAGCCGATAACTCATCTTGGTGATGAACCCAGAACTCACGTATCTTGTGGTGAAAATGATTTGATGAAGATCGGCAGAAAAAGGACTATTGGAGGAGTATATCCAAGAGACGAGCATGGTGAGCTGCCGAGGGGATTAAACACTGCTTTATGGAGTGTTGAACCGCCTATTAACAGGATTCCACACGCAAACTTCGAGTTTGTGAAAGATACATATACTGGATATTTTAACTTTACTGACACTTCAATTGACCGAGATGGAAATATCACGTCAAGGCTTTGGCATTTCGAATCTGATGGATTTAACAGTACGGGGCAAAATGTCACACGCGAACTAAGCCGTGGAGAAAACATGGTCTGGTTAACTGTTACAGACGATGATGGGGATTCGGCGACGGTTGGTAGAAGTATTACCGTAGATTATCCACAACCTGATCTTCCAGTCGCAGACTTTTTCATCGAATATGATGGTGGGACGACTATCGAGCATTTTGATAATTCACAGGCAGTGCCTGGAGTGAATATAACCTCTTTTTCATGGGATCTACCCTGGCATGGTTCTTCAGATATTATGAATCCTGAGATAGGATATCAAAGTGACGGTATATTCAGGATAACCCACTCTGTGACCGACGAGGCAGGTCATTCAAGTACGATAGTACGAGATATTCAAGTCGAAAGCATTTGGCTGCCTGGACAGGGAGCGACAAGCTCGTGTGGAACAACAAGTCTTGCATATGTTTTAAATTATCTTATTGGAGCTGATACTTATGATCATTTCATTGTCGATGATGAGTGTAGGGCTAGTGCTTCCGAGCATTCATGGGGTGCTGAGGGGGGAATGTTCGGCGATCCAACCATACTAGTCCAGTATGCTCGCGACCAGGGTGTAAATGCCGAGATATACCAGAACGGCGATTTTGGCGAGGTAAGGCGTTTTATCGACCGGGGCATACCCGTCATCCTAGTGCTTACTACAGATGGTAGCGGCAATGTATTCAACGGACACTATATTGTTGTGGTTAACTATTGTTCTCGTCCAACTGGTTTTCCTGGAGAGCATGAGACAGTTTATGCAATCTATAATCCCTGGGGTTATCAATATGAGATATCGGAGGATAGGCTTTCCCGATACTGGGGCTGGCAAAAATTAGGTGACAGTGAGATACTCTTATGGTATCGGCTGTATCTTGCAGCATCTAACCAAGGTCTTCCAGAAGGCGACCTGGATGACATCCGCACGGAACTTGCTTTATCCCAGTCCTTATCCATGATGAGTAACGGTGCAGACGATTTTGCAGATGGTTATGTGATCGAGGGTTTCATCGAGATGTTCGGCGGCGCAGCAACAACGATTATCGGAGGATTATCAGATCTTCTTCTTGGTTGGGGAGGACATACTGATAAGGTACCTTTGATAGGTGGTGTATTTGGTGCTGCAGACGAGCTGGTTGGTGGGGTGGTTGCTGGATTAAACGATTTCATCGGTTCACTTGCATCAGACCTACAGGATATTGCAATGTTGTTTTATGATCCTCTTGCAGCCCTTGCGGCAATCGGCCACCTACTACTATCGGTACTTGAATTGATTGGCGACATTTTCATGGCAGTATTGAATTTCATTGGAGACATATTCATTGCTATCATAGAATTCCTGGGCGAGTTTTTCGCGGCTATTGGCAGATTCTTCTGCTGGCTTTTCGGTCTGGATTGTACTGAGACAGTTTGTGTTGTCGAGAAGATGGTCAGTATCGATCAATGTGGCGAGACTAATCAATACATGAATAAGATGGTCAGGCAGGGAGCTTTAGGATATATCAGTACTGTTGATGGAACTAATAAGCAACCGTTACATCTCATATTGAATACTAATTTCACTACTGGACAAAAGGATTATAAACTACAATCTGAAAACTATACAATCACATCTGATTATTATAAGATTGGTACTCTAGGGTATACTGAGAGTACTTGCTCATCTAATTGTGTTGATCTAAACTGGATTATGGAGAATCATACTTTGACTTGGGGTAATACTGTTGGATATGCTAAGCGGTATCATCAGCCTAACTCTACTTTATTATGGCTTTTCCAGGATGCAGGGACTGAGTTATTCCATGTGTCTACAGACTCTTGCGCTAAGACCAGGACATTTACATCAAATTCAATGAACGGTTATACTCGAGGGAAGGTTGAAGGTTATATTAGGCTTACGAAGGCTCCTGGCACTGTAAGAATCTACAGGTATTTTGACGAGGATAAGAATAGATTCTTCCTTAGCACGAATGACAATGAGTCAGACTCAAATTATGTGATAAACGGTTTCCTAGGATATGCTTATACAACAAATATTCCTGGAACAGTCCCACTCCTAAGCTATAGTTCA
>CAYREE010000176.1:0-3709 GCA_964423225.1 uncultured archaeon
TGTGCTAGGGGAAAACTCACTGACACGTGATTTACGCATGCTTTCTTCAATCCCCAAAAGAGCCTTTTTTAATGTCAGGCGAGTGAGATCTGATTTCGGACTGTTTGATGGAAGATATATCAATAGGTTTGACGGGTTTTCTGAAAGGTAGAGGTCTCCGACTATCATAGCATCCACTAACCCGTCCTTAAAATCTTTTCTAGCTATGCTCACATCATCATAGAATGTGAAGTGAATATTTGATGCCGCGAAAGAAGTCGTATATGGTTCCTTTGTCTTTGTTACGATTGCAACATTCACAAGGTTGCTTAATTTTGATAGCATGCCACTTGATTCTGGAGAGGTTAATATCACATAACCAACAGATAAAAGTCCTGAAGTTGAGACTAATAATAATTCCAGGAGTATTATCAAAGTAAAACTTTTCTCTTTCAGCATTGCCTTGATCTCTCTTTTTGCAATTGCTAATTCTCCCCTCACGATGCACCACCCATGATTAGTAGATTATAGGTGAAGTGTATTAGCGTGGATATTGTAAGCCCCATCATATTTGCGAAACGTGATTTGTTCTTGGACAAGATTAATGCTAGGACAAATGTCGCGATGATATGCACTACCATTGTGATCGCAAATCCACGCATTAGGAATATCGTGTATGGCCCGCCAAGAAAGGTGTATACTTTTGTTATCAGATATAGGTTAAATAATTTTTCGGAAATAAAGAAGCTTATACCAGCTAAAATTGCATATTTTACTGGATTCATCTTCCGGTAGACGAATGGCATTATCTTGGTGATTTCCTCTAGACACGCTAGTCCAAGGATGGAAAGGACGGGGGCTATGAATCCTAGTGGGAGAACCAGGTATGCTATTATGCTTTCCACTATGAAGATGAATGGGACTAATAGTAACATGCTTGCTATGACATATGTGACATCATTTTTCATCAACTTATACAGGCTTATATAGAAGGTTTTGAATAGGTCGCTTGTCCCGTAATTGGCGAATATCGTCTCTGCATTAAAGCATAATCCTGTGAAGGTTAGGAAGAATAACGAGAGGAAATTATAAGGTAGTATGGCTAGGATCATATCTAGGATTGAAACATCAGCATTGTTCTCGATCGATGTGACTAGATCTAGAGGCGATATGAATGCTAACACGTTTATCCCGGAAAAAACATTTGGCAGGATTATAAAGAAGAAGAATATGAATAGTCCGAATGAGCCGATAAATGTTAGTTCCCTGTAGCTTCTTGATATCATAAAAGAAAAAATGCTGAATGATGCCATGGTTATCGATATTGACATGAAAACATAGGCTATTTTCAAGATAGCGAATCCCGATGATAGTATGAATCCGTAGATCACTGAAATAATCACCATTAGTAACAAGTAGGGAAATGCTTTTCCCAAGAGTATTTCAGTCCTTGACAACGGAGCTGCAAGCAGGTTTTCAATGTTTCTGTCTATCCGTTCGCGTGCTAAACTAAGTGCCAATAATATGGAGAAAAGGATGGAGGGTGATAATAGCATCATATTCCGATACAAATTTTTAAAAGGGAGTCCGATTTCCAGGTTAGAGGGGAGTAACTGGTCTGACTCGACTTGTTCTCCTTCTATTGGCGTGAAAACCTTATCCTTGTATTTCTCGGATATCTCATCAAGTCCATAATCTATATCAGCTTCTTGAAAGTCTGTTTCATCTGCGTATTGATTGGACTCAAATGATCTAAGTTTTAATATCTTCTTTTTTTGAAGTGATAGTGTAGCATTGATTATATTGGAGTATTCGACTTCTTCTTCGATGATTGTAAGCCTTAATGGCAATAATATGCCTTCAAGCCTCTTGTTTTCAGATATCATCGAGTACAATAATCTATCATTGACTTCGATGATAACATCATTCATCCGGCTTAATGCTGCATGTCCTTTTAATGTTCCGGATCCGAAGACAATTAGCTTGCCTCTGCTAAAAGTTGTGAAAGCATCTATCTCTTGGAGGCTGTTTGCCTGCATCATGTCATATTTGTCTGAAAATGGGATCATGTCGAAATAGTATGATTCAACTCCTGAGAGTATTGATTCTTGTGGGAATCCTACCCGATAGATGTGGTATGCACTTGGGAGACTTGCATCATTTGATTCGGGTATGAGTATCATGAGGAATGTGGTAAGTACGACTAGTAGGATTACTGCCTGATCAGTCACGCTTCCTGAATATTGTTTTAACTCATATTTTGATAGCTTCAGGAATCTGGGAAACATAAGTGATTATTAAAACTGCTTCTTAATGAATATAGTGTCGATTGCAATACATGCAAAGGATCTTGGAAAGATATATACTGATTTTTACGCGATCAAGGATCTCTCTTTCGAAATCGAAGAAGGCCTTATTTTTGGTTTTATTGGTCCTAATGGTGCTGGAAAAACGACGACATTGAGGATTATCACAGGGATATTGGATCCGACTGAGGGTTCTTGTGATGTGAATGGTTATAGTGTTGTTGATGATAAGATTCAAGTTAAGTCTGCTACTGGATATCTTCCTGAAGAGGATTTTTTATATGGGGATATGAAGGTCCGCGACCATTTACATTATATCGCGGAATTATATGGGGTTAAGGATATCGAGGAGTCGGTATACAATTCACTTGATCTTGTGGATATGCGGTCTCATGTCGATGATGTTATCAAGAATCTGTCTAAGGGACAACGTCGGCGTGTGGCAATAGCTAAGACACTGGTCCATGATCCAAAAATCGTTGTGCTTGACGAGGTTACAAGCGGTCTTGATCCGGTTTATGCTAGAAGGATGATCAATGTGATTAAGAATTTGAAGAAGGAGGGTAAGACTATTATTTTCTCTACTCATCTATTGGATGAGGCAACGAAGCTATGTGAGAAGATATTGATCATCAACCATGGTCAGGAGGTCGGGTATGGTAGTATAGACGAGGTTATTAAACAGGCTGGTTGTGATAATCTTGAGGATGCGTTCTTCAGTCTTGTTGAAGGTGTTTAGTCGTGATGTCTGTGTCTTGCCTTCATTAAACCAAAATTTTTTAGTTTGCCTTGAGGGCCTTCATGTGGACTCATGAGGTCGTTGGTGACGTCAGGCTGTTCTATGTCTACATGGTGTTTATCAGTTACATGGATTCTTTTATCTTTTGAAGGTGTCATTATTAATATTTTGGAAAAATGTAAATATAAGAGGTATGAAAGGGGGTAGAATGGCTGTAAAGTCGATTTTCACGTGTATTACCCTGTTAGGGGTGGTTTTTTGCTCTGGTTGTCTTGATATGTTTGTTTCTGAGCAGAAGGATGAGAGCGATACTTTTGTTAGGGGATTGCTCCAGGAAGGCGTGATCCAGATGACTACTACTACAATATATGTTCATCGGATCACAACAACGACAGCTAAGAAGAAGAAGAAGGTATCGACTACGACTACTACAGCAACAACTACGACTATTTTAGTCTGTCCTTTTGAATGTTGTCCAGGAAATTTTTTCCTGGAGTTGAAATGCATGGCAGGCACGGTATGTCAGAATTATACTTGTGTACAGGTTTGTGAAAATGAATGTTGTAATACTCCTGGATACGAGATAGTGGAATGTTCTTTTCCATTGAAATGCATTTCAAACAAATGCATTAAGACTCCTTGTCGATATGAATGCTGTAGTGGTGAGGGAAGATATCATATTAAG
>CAYREE010000177.1:0-3688 GCA_964423225.1 uncultured archaeon
TGCCAGATGATAAAGAAGCGGATCTTAAGACAAGTAAGCTTATGAAGGATACGGATAGTGATGGATGGAATGATTATAAGGAGATTTATCACACTAAGACAAATCCAAAAAGATCCAATACTGATGATGACAGGTATATTGATTCGAAAGACATTAGTCCGTTAGTAACAAACACGGCTG
The DNA here is from genome assembly GCA_964423225.1 of uncultured archaeon. Taxonomy (GTDB): domain Archaea; phylum Altiarchaeota; class Altiarchaeia; order IMC4; family SCGC-AAA252-I15; genus CAYREE01. The sequence continues at coordinate 181 of CAYREE010000177.1, forward strand.
TTATTGACATCAATATCCTGAATTTCAAGCAGGAGTTTGATAATAATATTATCCAGGATCTTAAGAAGTATTATACATGGTCTTGGGGGACAGTAGATCCTAAGAGCAATTTAGTCAATATCTCTGCGAATATCCAGGTCATAAACAGTGGGACAGACTATACTAGTTATATTAAATATAAGATCGCGTTAAACCATACGTGCATACTATATATTACTAATGCAAGCATACCCACAGCCACTTACCTACAGTTTAACAATACTCTAGAGAATGTGGGCGCTGGCCGAACTGGAATTCTTGAAAACGGTTCAAAATATAGTACTTTTTTTAGAAAGACTTTTTATGTTGAAGATTTTCCAGGTGTATTATTAAGGAACATCACTTTCTGTCGAAACCAGTTCTTTAATTTAAGTATATATAACCTGGAGTATGAGCAATTTTGATAGGTTTATATTGGTGACATATTAATATTATTGTATGATTATCGGTGTTTTATGTGATAGCCATGATAATATGGATGCTGTCAAAAAGGCGGTTAAAGTATTTGTCAAAAAGAAGGTTGATCTAATAATTCATGCAGGTGATATTGTTGCTCCATTTGCATTAGATCCATTCATGGACTTGGAGATCCCGATCATCGGGGTTTTTGGAAATAATGATGGTGAGAAAGTGGGGATCAATAAAAAAATGGAGCCTAAGGAAATGGTGTTTAAAGAGTTTATTGAAACTGAATGCGATGGTAAAAAAGTCGCGATATATCATGGGACTCAACCACGGCTTTTAGAGGCGATAGTAAAATCAAAGACGTATGATATCGTTATCTGTGGACATACACATCAACCGGAGATAACTCTTGATGAGAATACGGTTATCGTTAATCCAGGTGAGACGTGCGGATATCTTACAGGCGTTATGAGCATTGCAATAATAGATACTGAGACAATGGATGCACAGATCCATGAGTTAAGCTGATTCTTCTTTTAGTCTATTACTGCCTCGTAGCTCAAAACCATTTCCCTTGTTGCTTCCGCGGCTTTTTGAGCGTCTTTCGGACTTTTTGCCCCGGTAATGATGATTTTTCCTGACCTGAAGATTAGCATTACTGTTTTTGGTTCATCAAGTCTGAAGACTAGTCCAGGGAATTGTTCTGGCTCGTATTCTGTATTCCAGCATTCTATTGCCAGTTTGTCCAGGTTTACCTTGAATTCCATGCCTGATGATGCGACAATATTTTGTATTTCGACAATTGGCTTGTTTTTAATGCGAATACCAGCTTTTCTAAGTTTTTTTAGAAGTTGTTCGACTGCAGCGTTTATGTCTTTCCTGCTTCTTGCACCACTACATATGACTTTCCCAGTCCTAAAGATCAGCATCGCGAGTTGTGGATCTTCTAGATGTAGTATTATGCCTGGGAATTGTTTTGGATTTTCGATCTCTTTGATAGCAGTAGTGATCTTCTTAAGGTTTAGCTCTTGATTTAATGTAATCGAAGAAACGATATTTTCAACCTTGGTTTTCATTTGCATTCATACCACCCCACGTAAACCGTGTACAGTCTATTGGTCATTATGAGTATAAAAAAGTATATTTTTATATAATATTAATTAAAGTTTGTATTATATAATATATATTATTTTTTCCTATTGTTCGTCTATTATTATAGTATATATATTATATTAGTGGGAAATAGTAATATTATTCTCCACAATCATGGTGGTTGGTGTATAGACAATGTTCAAAAATGGACGCCAACGAATATAAAAGGATCCAAGATTCTCTTGAAACAGTCGATGATATTGATATTGTCTGTAAAAAACAGAATTTATCCAAAGATTTGCTCCTTGTAATCCTCACACAGAAAATCGTCCGTGACACTAAAAGGAAATATTATTCAGTTAAAAACAAATCGAGAAATCTTGTTGCTGATTGGAAAAACGGAAAGTCTTTCTATGATATTTCTAAGGAAGTTAGATTTCCACCAGTCTTAACAGCATCATTGATGATGCAGTATATGGGTGTTTCTAAAAAAAGGTTTAAAACCCATATGCAGGATCCTTCAACAGTCTCGGATCCTAGGATTAAAAAGGAATTGAAGCATGCAATTGCAAAGGAACTGGTTTACTCACCAGATGCCACACGATTACAATGGGAACGTGGTAAGGAAGTCGAACTTAAAGTGAAGAACTGGCTTTCGAGTATGAAGATAAGATTCAAGACTGAGAAGGACTTGCGTTCAACCCATGAAAAAACACCTGATTTCCTCCTTGAAGCCCCTGTGAAAACAAAGGATAGATGGGTGAAATGGATTGAATGCAAGGCGAGTTTCGGAGATATGACCGAGGTTAGACGAGACTATCAAAAACAATTGATCCATTATTCAAGAATGTTTGGAGAAGGAATCGTCTTATATTGGTATGGATTTTTAGATGAGTCAGTGAAAGAATTAAATGATAAAATACTAATCTTCGATAAGGGGTTGTTGAAGAGGGATTTGATATAAGGATGACTGAAATACTCATACTCTGGGATATCGGTTTGATAATCGTTGCCGCAACACTATTAGCACATGTCTCAAAGCTTATTAGACAACCTCTCATCCCAGCATATATTATAGCAGGAATACTGATAGGCCCGGTTGGATTGGGACTTATAACAAATCATTCTGTGATTAGAAGCCTTAGCGAGCTTGGAATATCATTCCTACTATTCATAGTGGGCTTAGAACTTGATCTTAGAAGGCTTAGGGATGTTGGAGTACATGCAACGATGACTGCGATCATACATAGTACGGCCATGATTTTAGCTGGTTTTTTCACTGCAGTCTACCTGGGTTTCCTTCCGATCGAAGCATTATACATTGGGCTTGCACTAGCATTCTCGTCGACTATGATCGTGATAAAATTATTATCTGACAAGAATGAGCTTGATACCCTTCACGGCAGGATTATCCTTGGTATCCTCTTGATGGAGGATGTTATCGCAATCCTCTCACTATCAATACTGGCCACATTAGACAATCTTTCGATAAATACTCTGACCTTCGCATTCTTGAATGGTATTGGATTGTTCTCTATCGCCCTTGTGTTCAGCAAGTATATTGTCCCAAATATCTTCAAAGCCATCAGCACGAACCATGAGTTGATGTTCCTAACAGCATTATCATTCTTCTTCATATTCGCTAAGCTTTCTGATACAAGCGGTTTTTCCGTTGCAATAGGCGCATTTATCGCTGGAGTAAGTATTGCAAGCTTCCCATACAACTATGAGATTGTGGGGAAGGTAAGGTCGTTGCGCGACTTTTTCGCCATCATATTCTTCGTGTCGTTGGGGATGGAGATATGGATAGAGAGTATCACATCAATTATCATACCCACCATCGTTTTTCTAGTATTGATATTAACGTTAAAACCGATTGTATTAATGTTCTCCACTTCTTTTTTCGGTTATGGTAGACGAGTGTCGTTCCTTACCGCTAATGCTCAGACACAGATCAGTGAATTCTCACTCA
>CAYREE010000178.1:0-3681 GCA_964423225.1 uncultured archaeon
GGGGAACACAGACGGTAACCAAGTCTAATCCAGTCTTTAGTGCTGATTGTGCAACGAGTGTTGGCGTCCCTATGTATTCCTTGCATCCTCCAACAACAAGAAGTCTTCCATAATCTCCTTTATGGGACTCTGATGCTCTTTCTGGAATTGCTTGATACACGTCTCCCGGTCCGCAAAAAACCTCGGCCTCTGGTGGTATTCCGATAGGTACGACGATAGCACCGGGAACCTTGGAGTCGTGAAGGGAGATGACTGAGTCTGCTTCTACGCGTCCGCCACTGGGAGTGTCGACAGATAGTTTATGGGCATCAGATCCATTGATCTGGTCTACAATCCCCTTCATGGGCCCTCTAAGTTTTCCTTTAAAGCCCATACCCATGAGTGCATCCACTATCAAGTCATAATCCTTCAACTCTCCGATATCCTCATTTGATTCGATGTTATGGACTCCTATATTATCGGGTAACCGTACCTGGTTTAGCTTGTTCAAGTCCGTGAACTTACCCATTAAAAGAAAGACATTGACTATATGCCCTTTTTCAGCAAGGTATCTGGCGGCCACCAGCCCGTCCCCACCATTGTTTCCAGGCCCGCAAAATACTGCAATATGCTTGAAATCCAAGCATTCTTCGGATATGGCCTATCCAGCATTTTCCATCAGTTCTTCATTGGAGACGCCAAGCCAGTTTGCATTGATCTCTAAGGCATGATAATCCACGGTAATAATACATTAGCCTGAGTAATATTTATCCAACCTTTGGTTCTCAGCGATAACATACTAAATAATGAGTCTTTTGTGTTTGATAGCGGTCTTCCAGATCAATAGTCTTTCAATCACCTTTGACAGCCAGAGGATTGGGACGAACAAGAGGTCTTTTATACCCTTTATCCTCCTTGTAATCAATAATACTGGTGGGCATAAGACGATTATAAGGTCTTTAGGCAGGAATATCTTCCAAAAGAAGAATTCACTCATCTTACCAGTCCTCACATGAAAGTCAACATACCATTTCACATAGTTAGCATCCCAGAACAATCGTCTTGAAAAAATATTATGAATCTGCCTCTGATGATGGACTACTAATTCATCATGATATACAATATCTCCCATATCCTTTGATAGTACATCATATGCGAATTGGAAATCTTCTCCCAAACGGACGTTCTCGTCGAATCCACTAGTCTTTTCGAATACTATTCTCCGATAAGCGATATTGCTGGTTATATAATTCCATTTGTAGTCTGCATTATTTTGCCTGACTATCCTGTCACGTATGCTGATATCAGCAATATCTGCATCATAGATGACCCTGCCTGTAACACCTATGACATCCATGTCCTTGAAAGCATTTATTATCAAGGTTATCCAATTACTTTCGAGCCTGCAGTCAGAGTCTGTAAAAGCTATTATTTCACCCTTAGCCTGTCTAGCACCAGTATTTCTGCAATGGCTCTGACCCTTGTTTTCATCGATCCTAATGTATTTTAATCCCTTTTCTTTCATATACGGTTCACAGACTTCATTTGTCTCATCTGTGCTAGCATCATCAACAACGATCACATCGAATCTTGCTGATGTATCCTGATTAAATATGCTTTTCAAACATTCTTCAAGTGTGTCTGCTGAATTGTATGTTGGTATTACAACCGAGACTGACATGTCATTATCTTCCATTCTTTTACTCTATTGGCTTGAATTCTCCTATCCCATATGATCTAATATAATCATCCCATATTCCACAACAAATATTGGATAACCTGCATTTTTTGCATGATCCTGGTTTCTGATGTGTTTTTCTAATAAGACCCCGTAAATGTGTTTTTCGCAGTAGGCTGAATAAATCAAGTTTCAAATCCTCTTTTTCGATATGTGATAGGCCCATCAATACCTTGTGGATTGGGTCTAATGGATTCTTTAAAATCGATTCCTTTAGCATCCAGTATCCTTCATCCTCAGTATATTCTGGGAACTTGAAGTTATTCGTGTAGTTCTTCTCTTGTTCAGGGATTATACAGTAGGGTGTATCCAATATCTTTGTGTAAACCTTGTTTTCCTCTAATATGTCTAGTCCTTTTTTTAGGTAGGGTGATACGTCAGAGTACTTTGGTACCAGTGTCTGGAATGTGTCAATATTTATGTCAAATCCGGGACAGTAATATAAGAATTCTATGCGTTCAGGCTTGAGTTTGACATATTCCCTCATAGCTTCTGGAATCTCCTTATAGTTGTCATTCAATACGATATAGTGGATATTGTATGCCACATCCTCGTTTATACAATGATTAATAGCATTCATCATATTCTGGTGGCTGTCATTAGTCTGTGATAATCTGTCATGTGTTTTATCATTTACTCCAAGTAGGGAGAATGTTATCTCATTCAATCCTGTCTCGATGCTTTTTTTGAAAAATTTCTCATCTCCTAGGCGATAACCATTTGTTACTGTTGCTATCCTCTTGAAACCGGATTTTTTTGCATAAGCAACTAACTCATGGAAGTCAGGGCGTATTGTAGGCTCTCCACCAAGGAAATCCACCCAGTCAAAACCTAACTTTCCAAAAAGACTTAACGTGTTCTTTATCCTTTTTGTAGAATAATCGCCGTGTGTTAATGATTTTCCGAAGTAGCAGAACTTACACTTGAAATTGCAAGTATACCCTAAGTGGAATGGTAGTTTATACTTTTTATTTTCGAATCTCATTTTGAGTTTATTATACTTCTCAATTCGCCTGAATATAATGCTAGCTCACTTAGTAATGTTAGTATCAGGACAATTAGCTTTTCTAGATTATTATTACCAACCTTGTCTGATATTGCTTGAACATAATGAATTTTATATGCTATCCTCTCTCTTACCGGAAGGGTTTTCTTTCTTTCATCTAGCATCTTTCTGAAATATCTTCCACTTCTCCCATAATTGTAAAACTGTCTTAACATCTTGAATAATGATGTATTGTATACATGCTTTATGTTTGCCTCATCTGTAACATACATATTGTGCCTTTCATTGATCCTTATATTCAATTCGATATCTTCGGCTCCAGCAGCTTTTGGAAATTGTTCGTCATAACCGCCCAACTCTTCAAGTATCATCTTTTTTATTGAGTTATGACTTGAACTACATCCATGCACTATTGAAAGACCGTTTGGTTGTTCCATGTATTCTCTTATTTTTTTATTGTCTGATGTCGGGATAAAACCCGAGTTCATACCATAAGTGTGGAATCTATTAATGAATCTTGCAATTATATTTTCCTCATTAAAACTCGTTATCTTGACGCCACAGGATACAATCTCTGGATTTTCATGATATATCCCCTCTAATGTTTTCAGAATATTCTTAGATACTATACAGTCATCGTCGATGAACACTAGGATAGTTCCAACGGATTCTTTAATCCCCGTGTTCCTTGAAAAAGAGACTCCTTTATTCTCAGTATTTTGTATTATACTATAGTTTGGGATATGATCCTTGAATGATTCTAAGAGGTTCATAGAATCATCATCGCTTTTATCATCAATAACTATTAATTCGAATCGATGTGGATTATAATCCAGATTTAATATTGAGTCCAGGGTTTTTTTTAAAAGTATATGTCTATTGTAGGTTGGTATTATGATCGAAAAAAGAATGTCTTTCTTGTTTGATTTCATTTTACGCTTATTCTTGATGTCATTAA
>CAYREE010000179.1:0-1154 GCA_964423225.1 uncultured archaeon
CGCCATAGGTAAGATAGCCTGACATTTTGCTGGGATAAAAACGCGACAATCTACAAGAAGGCCCATATGCTAATGATACTTTTAAACTTCATTTTCTTGGAATTAATCTGGAACAGGACCGGTTTGTCATAGTTCTGCTCGAAAAACTCTTTCAGCACTACCTTAAAGACTCTTCCCGGACTGATTTTACTTATGACTCGATTAATTATAAATTGACTTCACAATTTCAGTCTCGGACTCCTCAGTTGTTCAATCTTGAAGACAGGAAATTAATCCACCATAAGACTATGCATAGTTTTCCTGAAACAATAATAGATCAGCTTTATTTTACCCCTTCATTAAAACAAGGATTCTTATCTGAAAAAGAGCTTCTTCTTCAAGGCGAAAAACTACAGGATTCAAATGTGTTCATGCCTTTGAATGTTTACAGCAACGTGATGCAGGATAAATATTTCAGTCACCTGATTGATGAGTACCAGTTCATTGATATCCTTACATCCACAGGTTTTAAAACTAAGGTAATAAAACAAATTAATAATAGTCTGCATGAACTTAAACAGAAAGAACCTTCGATTTTTTCTGACAGTTTTTTTAAAGAGATTAAAAATGATTTCGATATGATCTTTGACCTTCACCAATTATATGACCAGGGAAGAGATAGAAACAAATTGAATAAATTTATCAGTAAGGTGGTGAAAGAGAGGATACGGTTCCCGTTCAAATTTATATGAGACACCGCTCTATTTTTGTGTTGTTGTGCAGAGGGAAGGATGCCAGACAAAATCATAGTGATCCTGCCTGGCATGTGAGACGTTAATTACGCCAGTTGGACTTGCTGATTGGGATTAACCGTTCAACAAAATTAAATGTAATTGCTGTATCAATTGCGATCTGAGCGTGAAGAAACGTATTCAGTTGAGCATCGTTCATACTATTTCCAGGAGGCTGAAACAGATCGATAATGACTGTTTTCCCGTCCAACTTGTCGAAAGAAAAAGACCGATACATACTAGTCGGAGCTGAATTAAGAATATCTTTCACAGTATTTTTTGCCACTGGGAATCGAGAACCAAAATGATTTCCGATAGCAGTCAACTCGTCGTCAATCATGATGAGGTCGATGTCGCAGGCCAGGGCGATTTTTATCATCTCGT
>CAYREE010000179.1:1164-3645 GCA_964423225.1 uncultured archaeon
CCTTTGTTTTTCATCAGTTTAAATAATGTTTCTGAATCGGATTTCCCGAGTACCGACTTTGTGCCCATTCGCACTGTATTGTTAGTATAATCTGAAATATTAATTTTTTTGTCGAAAACAATATACTTATGCAATTTTGCGTAAGCTTTTCCGTTTGTTACATCGTAGGTCTTGTCAGACTCATACACTTCGACAGGGGTATTCCCATTTGGGACCAACCCCAGTTCTTTCCAAGCGTGGCCGGTATTCAGAAACGCGAAATTATTTTGGTTACCTCCGAGGACACCAGAAAAATCAACACTTAGCCAAGCATTAGTAGCAATTTGAACATTCATATTGGTGCCGAAAATCTGTATTTTTGGCAAAAAAGATAGATGCTTAAGGGCTTTGAAGAATGAATCCCATTGCCCGGGTTGAATCGTAAGAATTTTGTTCATTTTTTTCTCCATATTTTAGTGTGGTGGTGAAAGTTGCCATGCTTTAATCCTTTATAATATCAATATCTTAACGACAACTTTCACCGTTTACACCACTATAACTGGTTTGCAATGGCCTTCCGGCCAGGTCTTGTCAATTCGTAATTACGGAATGACGGCTTTTGCACGTAACCTTGTTTTAATAGTTTTTTCAAAAGGTTACTCGTTGCGGAGACAGTTTTCCCTACTTCCTTTGCGATTTGCTTGACCTGTACTGGGCCATAAGCGTCTATAAGGATCTCAAGAATGTCTTGGCGTTCTGGCGTAAGGATGACCTCCTCAAACTCGCCAAGATAACCCCAGCAGTTCTTCTTCTTGTTGTACTTAAGTGCGTAGTCCGCATCGCCGTACCTGCCAATTCGGCTCAATTTACCAATACCGCGGGATTTATCCGTGGTTAACATTAAAACATTATCAGCGGTCCCGGTATATCCACCGAAGCCGCGAAGATCATTGATGCTGCCCGTCAATTTTTTAACCGTATGATGTATGACGACGAGCGCAACTCCATAATGTTTTGTAATCCTATGAAATGTTCTGGCAATACTGCTTTCATTCAGATACCCTTGCTTGCCCTTGGTACTATCACCAATAAAGTTCGCAAGAGTGTCAATAATCACCAGGCCAACTTCGGGAGATTGCTCAATATACCACTCAAGCTTATCTAATCCGCCTTCATCCATTGATTCAAATTTTAGATGATAACTAATATCCTGTAATGACTTTGATGAGTTACAAATAAGTTTTAATCTTTCTTTTGTTAAATCATCTGCTTCTTCAAGTGAGAGGAAGATAACTTTGGATTTTTTTGTTTTGAAATAGTCCAAAAAAGGATTTCCTACGCCAGTATCTATAGCCAGTTGTGTTGCCAGCGTGGATTTTCCCGCTTTTTGTGGACCGGCAAGAATACTAAGACCTTTAGGCAATACTCCTTCAATAACATAATCCAGTTGGGTTTCAGGGCTTTCATAAAGTTCAAGAGCTGTCGCCCTGTCACCACTATTCATTATTGACCTCCACCTTGTGCTTCTCCATCCAGGAAAAGATGTCAGTCAGGGAATATCTGACACTTCTACCGAGCTTAACGTAAGGGATACCAGTGCCTTGTGATCGGTGCCTTGCAAGGGTAGATTGTCCGCAAGATAGAAGTCGAGCCGTGTCTTTTGGTGAAATGAGTATAGAATCTTCTTTTGAGAGAACTCTGGAGACTAAGCTATGGTAAGTTTTATCTCTATTTAAATTAATATTTTTCATTTGATTACCTCAATGGTATTTTTGTTCTATACCCGGGAAACTTTAGAATCCTATGAAGTAATCTGTGATTAATGTAATCGCTTGGATTGCTTACAAAACTAGTCGGACCCTTATTTTCCGGGCTTCCTATATTTTTGTCATAATTTTGTTAATGACGTCGTATAGGACTGAACCTGAGTCGGGCTCTGTTTCTGCATGTGACTGCATCAAGAGCCGAATCGAAAATACCCCCAAGGTGTAGAGAAAGGAAGCTTTGGGAAGGAATTTTTGATAATATCAAGAATCAATCAAATCTGATCATTCTTGTAGAGTTTATCTACGATAATATTTTTCTTTTTTGATCACCTCCCTAATCGTTATACAATTGTTACTGATATTAAGATATTTTAAGCTATATATTCATTTTGTCAATAATCTATCTATTAAGAACTTTTTTCAATACAGATGGGATCTTTTCATGTTTTATAATTCAGGACAAAAAAAGTGATGTGGTAAAGAGATAATTCCATTCTCATTTGATATCTGATTTTATCTATATATCTAACGCAAAGGTTGGAAATACGGTTGGAAAATAAATTTGGCTGAAAACAAAAAGACTCTCAGTGAATTACTGAGAGTCTTTGTTCTCTATGTGGTGATCCCACGGGGAATCGAACCCCGGTTTCCGGCGTGAGAGGCCATGACAACAAATTGAGTAAGTGCAGGAAAACACTACAAATATTAACAATTACAAAACGTTACAAAATTTATC
>CAYREE010000180.1:0-3621 GCA_964423225.1 uncultured archaeon
ATAATCCCGCAAAGCTTCTTGATTCTCTTCATCTGATACCTCATAAGTTTTTAATCGCTTCCACTGCAAGCTTCACAGTATTATCCACATCTTTCATGTGAAATACAGCTGACGGACCATGGATGTATCTAGTGGGTATGCTTATCACACCTGAAGGAATCCCCTCCCTAGTAAGATATATTATCGCAGCGTCAGTCATCCCGCCTTCCAATACATCGATCTGGACTGGAATCTTCTTCTTTTTAGCAGACTTCATAATAACATCCTTAACTTTCGGATGTGTTATAACCCCTCTACCAGAAGCCTCGGTAATCGTTATTGCAGGCCCTTTACCAAGACAAAGCGAACTCTCCTTTTCAGATATCTCAGGAGTGTCGCCTGCAAGAGTCGTATCTACTGCGATTGCGTAATCAGGATCTAGTTTAAATGCTGCGACACGAGCACCCTTTAAACCAACCTCCTCTTGCGCACTTCCAACAGCATATACTGTCTTTTTCAGATTCTTGGGAAGAGATTCCATTATCTTAACAAGGATATAACATGCTATCCTGTTGTCTATCGCCTTGCCATAATATAGTTTACCATTCAATTTCCCATAATTTGGCTCGAATATTATCGGATCGCCTATCTCAACTTTCTTTTCAGCTTCTTTCTTGGTTTTTACTCCGATATCAATGAACATCTCCTCGTGTTTGACAACCTTCTTCCTCTCCTCTGGTTTTTGCAGGTGGGGTGGTTTCGAACCGATTAATCCAAATACATCGCCTTTACGAGTTCGTATTAGAACCCTCTGATTCAATAATACCCTGTTGTCAATACCCCCGATCTTAACAAAGTTGAGGAATCCATCGCTTGTAATATGCTTGACCATGAAACCGACTTCATCCATGTGCGCTGCAAGCATTATTTTCTTATCTCCACGCCCCTTCTTACCAATGATGTTTCCGAAAGAATCTGCAGATACTTCATCACATGATCTTCCAAGTTCTTCCTTCAATATATCCAAGACCTCGTTCTCGAAGCCGCTTACCCCATGAGCTATGCAAAGTTTCTCTAATAAATCCATGTTAGAACACCTATAGTTTAGTATAGTCAGATATTAGGTATAAAAGATTATAAGTCTGCAAAAGCATTCGGTGCTTTCTCCTTTAATACACCCAGCATCTTTTCAGCTAATTCGCGGATCTCCCATTGAGCACTCTTCTCCCTTCTTAACTTAATGAAATGTCTGAGCTCCCTGAAATTCATGGTGACAATGATCTTAGTCTCACATGCATTCGGCAATACGAACCTGGCATCTTCTTTAGGAATCCCGGATTCTATCAATTTCTCATATGTTTCCTTAGACGACTTGATGAAATCAACATAGATTCCATGTGCAGACTCATCTCCCTCTATCTTTGGTGGTGTGATATATTCAAAACCCTGTTCATTAACGTACCTTTGACTCTGCTGGCTATATGACGCTAGTCTATGACGCACAAGCTGGTGTGTGCAAGCACGAGAAATACCCTCAATCCTAAAAGTAGCTGAAGAATGTTCATATGTACTTAGATGACCCCAATCCCGTAGATCACTAACCAATTTTTTGTTTGCTTGCTCACCCTTCGGAGTTGACGCATAGCAAATCCTAGCTGCATTAGCAATCAAATCCTCTGGATCAGGAGTGATTGCAATAAGTTTAACATCCATTTCATAAAATATTAGAACGTCAGTAATATAACTTCAAAAGTGAAATACTTGGATTAAATACACAGAAAAAAGTGTGAAAAAAATGAAAACATGGAAAAAACCACGATATAAGAGGTAAAAGTCCGTTTTTCTAGTATTTAAATGGTTTTTTCATATATTATTGTTCGGCAGTTTCTCGTTTAGGGGTGTGTTCCACTTGGAAATAGGCGAAATAATTTCTCAAACAGGAGACCAAATGGTCGTTAAGGCAAATGTCAGTGATCCAAAATTCATGAACAAGAAAGTATATAAGGATAATCAAGAACTGGGACGTATAGTCGATATTATTGGAAGAGTTGAAAACCCACATTTTATTATAAAGAAAAACAAGAACGCCGAGATGAATATTGGAGAAACAATCAGTGTTAAATAAAGCTTAAATAGAGAGGTTGAATAAACAATGCCCCGTAAAAAAACTACTTCAGACAAGAAAAAAACTACTTCAGACAAGAAAAAAACTACATCAGACAAGAAAAAAACCAAGAAGAAGACCAGTAAGAAGATTAAGGCTGATGAAGTACAAGACGAAGTACAATTCAATGAAGATGCTACAATAGACAGCAAAGAATTAAGAGGTATTAACGGAGAATCAGATATAAAAAGAGAAAATAATCCAGATGACACACAGCCGAATGTAACATGTCCGGATTGTGGTGCGACAAACCTTATCACCGACTATAAACATGGTGAAATCGTATGTCCAGCATGCGGACTAGTACTTGAAGATGGCTTATGCGACTTCGGTCCAGAATGGAGGGCTTGCGACGAGGAACAGAAGAGCAAACGTGCAAGAACTGGCGGTCCAGTTAAATTCGCCAAATTAAACAAGGGACTTACAACAGAGATAGATAGATACGACAGAGACATTCGAGGAGGAGCAATCCAGCCAGAGAGAAAAGCCCAGCTATATAGACTTAGAAAGTGGCAGAGAAGATCCAGGATGAGTGACAGCGTCCAAAGGAACTTGAGTATCGCCCTTCCTGAGCTTGACAGAATGTGCGCTTATCTGAATATTCCCAACAACATCAAGGAAGAATGCGCGATGTGGTATCGGAAAGCCGTCAACAAAGGACTTGTCAGGGGAAGAAGCATTGAGAGCGTTGTAGCAGCAATCATATACCTGATTTCCAGAAAGCATCAGCTTCCAAAGACACTGGAAGAACTTGAGGAAGCAAGCGGTGTAAAGAAAAAGGATATCGGACGAAGCTACAGATTCGCATGTAGAAAACTCGGATTAAGAATGCCTGTCGCAACCCCAATGGACTATGTTCCACGATTCGCAAGCGAACTAGGATTAAGCGGAGAAACCGAGGCAAAAGCCATCGAGATCCTGCAGAAAGCCAGGGAAAAAGGAGTAACCTCAGGTAGAGGCCCTACTGGAGTAGCAGCTGCAGCAATATATCTTGCAGGAAAGCTTACAAACGACAAGCAGACCCAAAAAGGGATTGCAGGAAGGCTTGCAGGAGTCACAGAAGTGACTATCCGAAACAGGTATGAAGAAATAGCTAGAGAACTAGGAATCGAGATATAATCCCACACCCTAGTTCTAAAATTTTATTTTTTTTGATGAAACTTTTTCCTAAAAAGTTTCAGGGATAGAAATTTAATTCTATCTCATTTTTCCCTTTTTTCTTTTTTATTCAACCAACTCATCTGGTTTCAAAGAAGTCCGGTCGTCCAAGTCTTTTTCTATCATATATTTCATTAGCATAGTCAAGCGTCTGTTGGGTTCTGTTCCCACCCGTCAATACGGGCATGATAGTCTTCCCCTTAATCAAGTCCCTGCTTTCAGGATCGGATAGCAGCATATAGACTAGTCCCAGGCCAATGGAACCGCTTGGCTCTACCTGATATCCTGCCCTATTCAACTCGACGAATGCTTTGACTATA
>CAYREE010000181.1:0-3596 GCA_964423225.1 uncultured archaeon
AATTTCAATTGCTTACAACAATGCTGTTACCCCGTGAATGAATACCTTTTTTTTACTAATTATGCCAAGCCTCTGGAGTTTATTCAGCTCTCCCTCAATCTTTTGTATTGATAAAATACGGTGACTTTTACTATTGGCTTTCTCGAAAATATTAGCCAATATGGCCCAGGAATTAGGGTCCTTGTAAAGAGTCGAAAGTACTTGAATATCATCATTTAGATCTATGATTGATTTCGTGAGCTTCCCTTTATTTATCTGTTTAACTGCCTCAAAAATTATAACCTGAACTGGAGTGTAATGCTCATCTCTTATTGGTAAAATGCCTTTTAAAAGCTGGGCCATTTGAGCATATTCAACCTTTGTTGCCGTGATGGTTTCTATTGTATCAATGGAGCAATTCCTTGAAGGGTTTATCCCCATATAACCTTCAATAAGTTCATCCGGTGTTATTAATGACGGCTTGTTTGTTATCGATAGTAATGACAACATCTTCTGCAGCATATTAAATTTTATTACAAAATCAGTTGGCTGTTGCCTCATAAGATCTAAGCTGATTTGATTTATAAATGGCACCTGAACTTTACAGGGCCTGAGTCTTCTAAAAATTGTTTTAATTCTATGGATTTCCCGTAAATCTTCCTCAGTCGTCTGTTCAAAATTCTCATAACCAATTACGGCATAACCTCCCGGATCATCATTGGACGATACAGGTATCTTAAGAATTGCCGGATGGTTCAGGGCGTTCTTTTTATCAGTAGTCTCAACACCAATAAATCCAACAGGGTATTTGATCTGATGCTGATTAAACCCCTTGCCCATATTGCTTTTATATGGCACCTGCCTTGCTGAGCGTCCATGTAGTATTAGATTTTGAATATCAGGCATCGCTTTTTTACAACCTTTTGGAGTGGTGCAAATAATCACCTTCCCCCGGAATTTATCTGGATTCTCATATAACTGTTCCCAAGATAGCTCCTGGACTTCTATAAATGAGCCCTTGGGGGCTATCTGTTTGCAAATATCCAGCAAATGATGGACAGCTTGGGCATCATCCGATTGCAAAATTATTGGCAGTGGATAGCCCAATCTAACCGAGTACAAGGACAAGGATATTGTCAAAGCTGCCGAAAGATTGTCTGGACTGTTATTGGACTTAAGAAAATAATCTGCGGCTTCACATAAAAGTGGCCTTACAATTCCATTGCTTTGGCCATAAGGCATTTGAAAAAATGCCTTTGTGAGATCAGCCGATGCTTCAACCTGTTGTGTAATTGTACCTTTAAAACCGCTTATGTCTGGAAGATTCTGACTTTCTGTTATGGGGTTTTTATTGTTCGGTAAATTCATTTTTTTCTCCATTTATTGAAAAAGGAAGAGGCAGCCACTCAGACTGCCTCAACGTTATTGATTTACACCATAGAATAGGCGTGTTCTTCATCCATTGAATCAAGATTAAGAGATGCATTAACCTCACTTTCTGCATCTGCATGAGCCTGCAATCGTTTTTCCAGATAGAGACTATACTTTTCCAATTCTTTCACCAGATTTTCCAGCTCAATGATTTCGTTATCTTTAGCCTTTAATTCCTCCTCCTGTTTCTTAGTGGTATCTTGAAGATGGACAAGCATAAGTTTCAAAGCATCAGGGTCAATTCCATCAAGATCACTGGTATTAGGACTATTATCATCAGGATCTTCGATTTCGATGTCAGAATCAGTACTTTCGTCTGTTTCATCAATATCAGTGTCATCTTCATCATCGTCAGTAGCAAGGTTATCATCAGTATCCGGATCTTCATCATGCTCAGGATCAGTTTCAGGTTCACCTTCAGTGGTTTCAGAATTAGTTGTATCATCTGCATCAAGATCATTTACTTCATCATCCTTAGGTTCGCTCTGACTCAGGCCTTGGTCATCATCTACAGGTTCAGTTTCAGGGGGAGCGCTCGAATCATCATGTGTCTCTTCAATTTCAGACTCCGAATAATCATTCTCTTCACAGCCAGGCTCTTGATTTACTTCAAGTTCCGGATCTCCATGATTTGAAGGCCCAATCATTTCATCAGTATCATCTTCGACTTCAGGTACTTCAGGTTCAATCGGAGCAGTGGTAGGTTCTTTCTTTTGACCAATATTTGAAACATCCATGACTCTACCATCAGCGCATATCCTTGTGGCCTCGAACTTATAACCGTTTTGAGTGAGTATCCTGCGTACTTTGCTGACAAAAGGTTGAGAGACATTACAGATTTTAGCAATTTCACTATCACTTAATCCTTGTGTTTCAACATCGGTTAGTACAATCTCGACCGCTCTTCTTTTATCTTTATTAGTACGCCTAACACCATGGTCTGCATTAGCTCTAACAGCATGCATTAAAGCTTCCTTCCTGCCACCCTGAAGTATAATAGCGGGTATAGTACCTCTTCCTACAAGGATATGAGCTTCATATCTGTAAAATCCATCGGCAAGCCAGTACTGACCTCCATTCTGAAAAACAACAATAGGTGGTGGTTCCTGTCCGGAAGTAATAAACTCAGTTAGCTTCATTACAAATTCATTATTGGTTTCGGCACGTGCATGAATGGTTTCATCCTTAATGATATCAAACAGTGAGATTCTCTTTTTTTTTTCTTTAATCTTTTTTACAGCAATATTAATTATCCTATATTGACTGAGTTAAAATAACAAAGTCCTGAACTCCCAATGAGAACAGACCTTTGTGATTAACAACTAACAAGTTTTGGTTTTTGTTATTAAACAGTCATGTGATTCACCACCTCCTTATATGAATGGTGTCGTTAAAATAAAAAAGCCACCGAAAGGCAGCTCAGTTGTTGCTAAATTGATGTTTTGGGTTATTTTAAGATTTCAGGATTCTTCTGTCTTTTCTATTGAAATACCAGACCAATATCGAACCCCACCACTTTTCTTTTGTGAGTATTCTTTCTGGCGCATGAGATTTCCAAACTCTTTTTTGCCAAGGGTATCCTGGCAGGCCTGATCCGACCATTCTTGATACCCGGCATAAAGCGAACCCAGAGGAACCTTTTTTCCTGGATCAATCTCGCAAATATCATCAATAAATTCGCCGATGACATCCATCTCATCCCGGTAACCTTTTGTGGCTGATCGAGAACTCTCGGGGGGATTTAAACCATTTTCCTGCCAATCGTAACAACCTTGAACCGCCCAAGCCAATATCCCAGACAACTCCTCTTTTAATTTTGCAGGCAGGTCTTTATCAATTTCCTCCGATGGGATGGTCACATCAAAGGGGATGATGTATATCCGGCGCCAGATGCCATTATCAACCCCTTTTATTTCTGGCTTATGATTTGCAGCAATAATCAGTTTAAACTCAGGCTTATACTCAAAGTGCTCCCTGTAGAGGAACCTTGCTGTCACCTGATCTCCGCCAGTCAACTGTTTGATCAAGGATTCGTTCAACTTCTTGTCCATTCCAATCTCGACAGCAGATACGAATCTGGCACCATTGAGTCTTGCGATGTCATTTCTGATCATTGCCTTCGACTGAAGCAGCGATTCGGCAAACAAATAGCCAGGGATCTCCAGTTGCTTTGCCATTGGGCCAAA
>CAYREE010000182.1:0-3527 GCA_964423225.1 uncultured archaeon
CTAATCTTTTCTACAATCTTCTTAGGATCATCTGAAAATAATTCTCGATCGATAATACGACCTTTTCTAACAAGGAAACTTCCAAGTATGTTTGTGGTTAACTCTACCATAGTAAAAAAAGAATAAGGAATAGGGGATTAAAAAATAGTTTTTAATTATCCCCTAACCTGGAGCCTCCCTTCCGAGTCATACTTCCCTTTCCTTTCTTTGACTTGACGATATGAATCAGAATAATGATTATTATTATGATTATCGACAAGACCAATAATGCGATTATCAAGGGTATCAGCATATTCTTGAAATCAGTTTTTTCCTTTGTCACAGATATTGTCTTCTTCTCGTATGAGTCAGATGAAACTTCAC
Organism: uncultured archaeon; assembly: GCA_964423225.1. Classification (GTDB taxonomy): domain Archaea; phylum Altiarchaeota; class Altiarchaeia; order IMC4; family SCGC-AAA252-I15; genus CAYREE01. The sequence continues at coordinate 364 of CAYREE010000182.1, forward strand.
AAGTATACTTGCCTACTGGCTCTGCAGTTAAAGATGCTAATCCTTCATTATTTGTCTTCACAGTCTTCTTAGAACCACCGGGAAGAGTTACTACAACATTCAAATCACTCACTCCTTTTTCTCGACTAGTAAGATTTATCACAATCTTATCACCGTCGAAAAAAGCCTTCATTTCAAGCGGATGTGTAGTTACTTTTAGAACTGCAGAGCTTTTTGAATAACCACTCTTTCTCGCTTGAACGGTTACTTCCCCTACTTTCTTTGTCGTATAAGTATATGATGTTGAAGTCTCCATTATCGTCGTTCCATCAGGACGAGTTACTGTAATCTCCGCATCAACAGGTATTCCAAGTGAATCTGTGATAGATATGGTAACATCAGAGTCAACTTCGACCTCATCCACACTCAGAGATACCTTTAATTCATCCCCAATTGTCAAAGATGCTTTTTCTGTAGAAAATCCAGTTTTACTGACTAATATTGGATATTCCCCTACATCAATTGCAATAAATTTAAACAATCCATTTGCATCGGTTAAACCGACTATAGTCTTTCCCTCTACTGAAACACTTACTGATCCAACAGGGCTTCCATCTTGGTCGGTTACTTTCACCACTATCTCACTCCCCTTCTTTAAGTCTGTGGCGCTTGGAAGTGTAATCTTGAATTTATCCTCTATCTTAAATACGCCAGTTCCATCAGTATATCCATTCTTTGTCGCTTTAACAGTATAGTCTCCAGGTTCAGAAGGAGTATAGGATATGATCCCTTGGGTGGATGTCGTATCTGATAATTCCTCAGGACTACCGCCCGCTCTTACGACATTAATCGTCGCATCTGCAATTGGAGTTCCATCAGCTTCGACTTTTATCTCTACGGATTTACCAGAATCCTGTGTTTCAGGAGTCACATCAACAGTTAAAACAGGTTTTTCACTTATAACAACTGTCTTAAGCACTTCATCAAATCCGCTGGATCCTCCACCAGCCAGGATAGTATAAGTTCCCTGTCTATTGAAGGTAAATGAAACAATTCCGTCAACACCTGACCTTCCAGTTATAAGTGGTTCTGGACCACTTGCAGTAACAGATATGCCTATAGCAGGATTACCATTAGGCCTTGTAATGTTTATCTTAAATGCCTCGCCTGTCTTAGGATTTTCTGGATAGGGTCCTGTGATTATCAGTTGATTGCTTACATTGAATCGTATTGTGTGAAGGCAATATTCAGGATCATCATCGTATATGTCAATCCGGTATGCACCATATGCGTCATCTTCGAATTTGTTTTCTAAACTGAATTCTTTTGTCCCATCGCTTTTTGTGTCTGTTTCATAATCTGAGTCATCTTTATCCCAGCTTTCCTTATCTCCTTTGTCAGAAAGCCAGACAACCCTAATCTTCGCGTCATCATTGTATTCATCCCCATCATCATCGGTAACAGTAATCTCAATATCGTCTTCAAGACTTGGTTGTTCCATGCTAAGAGACACTGAATCGAATGTTTTCGCGGAATCTCCAACATCATAGGTGTCGTCCTGAGACCAGTCATCATCTAGGTTTCCATCAGATATTGATACATCTACATCGTGTGAACCACAATCATATGCCATTAATAATCCTTCCCAAAGATTCCACTCGTCATCTTCATTTTTAAAATCATTAGATTTGATTATTTTTTCAGTATCATTACCCTCAATAAAATCCACCTTATATTCTTCATCATAGTGGACTTGAGTCCCATCAATTTTTATCTCTAATGTAAACTCGGCATTGTTCATATCGACGTCAGGGCCATCGAATTCAAGCCTTATCTCCAGCTCATCGCCTGTATCCAGATTATCATCGACTATCTGGATGTCAAAATCATCAAGATTGACGTATTCATCTGCATACGCGTATGCAGAGAGCAGTGTAAGAATAATCAGACTATAAAGCAGCCTCTTAAATAACCTATTAGATTTAATATCATATATCATTGGAACAACCTCCTATTGATGGAATTAAGATAATCCTGACTGGTAAAAAGACTATCTCTTTTATTATATTAAAAAGAAGGCTATATAAATGTTTTAGGGTTATTAGAACCCCTAATCAAGCATTTCCAAGTCTTGACCTAGAACCCTGTCCGATCAAACCATTTGGACCTCTTCGCTTAGGTTTTTTTGGACTTCTTTTAGCAGTAGTTTTTACAGAACCCTCTTTATCCTGCAGCCTCTTTACAAGTTGGACGATAGCAATTATGATAAGCGTGATTATGACAATACCTGCCAGAGGACCTAATAGAAGGATTATTCGATAGGATTTAATTATACTCTCAACTCTCGTCTTCTCCTGATAAAGTTTGTTTTTACCAGTATTTGCATTAATCGTCACATTCCCAACACCAGGTACTGCAAAAAATGCTATTCCATTATTGTCGGTTATCGACTTATTTGACCAGTCTACCATAGTAACGGATACATTAATCTTTTTTACAGGTTTGTAATGACTTGTTACCTTCACTTGTAGTATACCGTCTAACATCGTTGATGATATCTCAAGAGGGTGTGGATTAACCGTTACCGTGGTCTTATTGCCATTATGATTAGGTTTTGTTATCTGAATAAGATATTCCCCAGGTTTTGTGGCCTTGAATAAATGTTCTTCAGAAGTCACTAGAGTGCTAATATCATCTGGATCAGTCACCTTGATATCTGCGGATATGCTTTCGCCATTATTTGACTCCACTGATATCGTGATATTCTCCCCGACTTCTGCATCTTTCTTATCGGTTTTTAATATTAAGATCCCTGCTGGAGTTACTTTAATTGACGTGTTCCAGAATGATTGTTTGGAAACTGATATCTCATATTCTTTTGCCTCTTCAAGAACGAATTCTGCTTTTCCTTCAAGATCAGTGGTTTTACGCTGAGAAGTTCCGATTATCCATACAATAGCATCGTCAACTTGTTTATTATGCTGGTCAAGTATGATAAATTTTGTGACTCCGCCAACCGAAGGAATCTCGGGTTCGGATTCTATCTTAAGACTGTTTAAAACCGTGAATGAAGACGTTGCTGGAACATACTTATCTTTTTCAACCTTTACCTCATATTTACCGGTCTGTGTGTTATCAGCGAAATTTACTAGCCCATCACTTGATGATGTATATTCTTTAGCCAC
>CAYREE010000183.1:0-3508 GCA_964423225.1 uncultured archaeon
CCGCAAAAATCAGTGTATCTTTGTCCGTCAAACTGGAAGACATATGTCTCGCCAGGCTTTAGCATGATCTCTTCTTCATCGTCTCCAAATCCTGTTATAGTCGAACCCCAATTGAAGAAGATTCGATACTTATTCAAGTCTACCTGGTTTCTACAGATATTTTTTATCTCGATAAAGAGTTTTTTCCAGTCTTTGTATAATCGCACATTCCTGAATGAGAGTGGATATCCACGTTCATTCAAACAGTCTGGAGTATTCATCTCCTGAAGTTCGAATGCATCACAGAAAGCATTGATACCTCTTAGGTTCCAGTCATCGTAAGTATCTGCATAATGGAATGCTATCCTATTTGCATCCACATAATCTGTCTTGACTTTGACAGTTCCGTCAGGCATCTTATAATATTCTTTTATCTCTGCGTGAGTCCTGATGTTTGTTTCATCATCAATGAAGACTGCTCTGATATCCTTTTTGTCCACATCATAGTTTAAGATAATCTCATATCCCTGTTTAATAGGCATCTCTCTAACGGATTTAATATAATCGAGAGATGAGACAGTCTGGATAGGATATGCTAAGAACAGGATGGTTAATACAAATAGTGTCTGTCTGACAGTAGGTCTAAATCCTGTTTTCATATGTATTATTCTTGTTTTCGTCCATTTTAATGATGTTTAGATGTATAATTTGACAGTTTTCAATATATTCTGTAAAATCCTTATTTTTTTTACATGATGATAAATAGTCTTATATTATGATGAAAAAAATACTGCCATTATTATTGCTCGTGCTATTCATAACATCAGTGTCTGGAGATGTTGATTTCGATGATTTTGAGATTAGGCTCGTTGATGATGAGATAGATGTGGGAGAACATATCGAGGTAAATCTGGTATTTCAAGATCCAGATAATACTGAGTCAGTGGAACTTGATATAGAATTATTGATCAATGACATCCCGATCTTTCGGGATGAAGACTATGATGTGAGATTCAAGGAAGATGAAGACAAGACTATTACTATACTATCAAGTGAATTTCCCGGACCTGACTTGGATGACGATTATTTCACTGATGGTCTTTTAAAATATGCTTGTGGAATCTACGATATTATTGCACGTGTTTCTGGGAGTGATATACAATCAGATCTTGAATCAGGGGATGAACTCGTGATAGGAAAGGATGATGATGTATTAAGTTTTGAGATAGATCCTGAATATCCCTTAGTCGATGAAAAAATCACTGTTACAGTTTTTGAGAAAAATGATCGGGAAGCTGATGATATGAATGTGGAGATAACCTGGATAGACGATCCGAAAGGCGAGGTAGACGGTGAATGGGATTCTGATGATGATTCATGGAGTAAGGAGACTGACCGTGATGGAGAAATTGATTTTAAACCAAAACACAAGTTCTCTGAAAGAGCATGTGGTAAATTCCAGATAGACATATACGGGGAGGGTTACTGTCTTTCTAGAGGATCATTCAATCTAAATCAACAAAGAATAATGCTAACAATCACGCCTGACACAATTATAAGCGGGCGTGAAGTCACAATATGTGCCAAACTTGAAGATGGAGTGGGTATCTCTGGAGTATCACTGGATTTGGAGGGGGCTGGATATGCGAATACTTATCATACTGGCGTTGATGGATGTATACGCCAGTCATTTACTACGGTTGGAGATTTCTTTGTTAAAGCAAGTAAACCCTGCTATTTCATAGAAGGTGATAAAAGCTTTAAGGTTGTGTCTGACCAGACAACGACTACAGTAACTATAACTCCCACTTCGTATACGACGACAACAATCAAGAAGCTTGAATCCACAACGACAACAATAGCAACCTCTACAACACTATTTATGGATGATTCTTCAGGGAACATTAATGATGGTGTTCAAGACAGTGGTTTATCCTCTGAAACACCAGGAATACTAGAGAAGATAGATTTAACCTTACATAGTGTTTTATACAAGATAATTAGTAAAAAGTATGGGACGCTCTTTCTTGTTGGTTTAGTATCGCTATTTATTATTGTGACGTTAGCATACGCTAAAATATCCAAATAGTAATATTGGTGATATCATCCGAGAATCTTCCAGAATCCTTGTCAGACCATAATAAATTCGATAAAAAAAAGAATTTGAGGGATATTATTTGTATAGTTTCTTTATCCCTGCTATGTCTCCGGCCTCTAGTGTTTGTTTCTTGGTTTCGCCTTCGGTTGCGTATCCATACATGGTTTGTTCGCTGCAATCGGAGGTGTATAAGTCGCCCATACCTTTTGAGTGGCCTAGTTCGTGGGTTGCAATATTGTCAAAGTCCATAGCATTGGCGTCGCCTGTTAATGACCATTGGAAGTCGACTTCATCATAGACTTGGTCCCATTCTATTATCTCCCTGTTCTTTGGTGGTCCACCGAAGTATCCCCAGACTATTGTCACTGCTATAGCACCTGGATCATCGATTACACCGAATAATACCTCGTTCTTATTATCAGGGCTTATTTCATCAGCACCATCAACGATTCCAGCAACTTCGTCTCCAAGTATGTCTGCTTGTGCAGCAGCCTCCCATTTACCAATGCCTGCAGCAACAATATTTCTAATACCTGTCTCATCCAGTCCCTGGCTATTGGTTGGATCAACAATATAATCTTCTAGCTGTTTCCATTTTACACCGCGGCCAAAGTTACCGTAACAAGAACTTGTGTCAGGTTCTTCTCCACTGCCACTACAGTCTTGCGGGCATTTCTTTGCGTTCTCTCCTTTTTCACACACATCATTACCACATGTTGTGACTGGTTTTCCAAATGCTTCTTTCTTATGTATGAACATAAATCCTGTAGCTAACTTTCCATTCAGTCTGATCTGCCCGATCTTGTATACGTTCGGCCGTACTTCAACAGCTTGTTCAGGTATACTAATCGTGTTTTTAACTTCACTGGTAACTGGATTTACGACTTGCACATCCTGGAATACTGGTTTTCCTGCAAATGCTAATCCGGCCACAGCTATCAAAGCCATAGAAATAATGAGTATTCTATTAGATCTCATATTATCACCCGTTAAATTATGATTAAATCCCTTTAAAAAAAAGATATTCTATCCTCTTGCGAATTTTGTAAGTATCTTTATTGATTCTGCCTGTTGGGTAATTATTGGACCTGATACCTGGATCATATATTAAGCTCTGATAGAGTAATAGCTATATGTGTGTAGATGCGTTATGATGTAGATTTTATCAGTCAGTCGAGGTTGGCAAACGTCTGTTTTAATTGGACGATTGCGGGTGAAGACAATAAGATTGCAAGGGACTATTTCATCAAGCAAAGTCATGATCCTAGTGTATCGAACATCTATTCAAAGAAAATATGGATTTCATGAAGGAGTGGTTAATATACGAAGATTATTTGGACGTATGATGGAGGAGATGATGCGATGGTAACCGAGGGAGTGGAGTGAACCCCTTGTTGTATCCCAGTAGTTAAGCAACTATTGCTTAATATT
>CAYREE010000184.1:0-3491 GCA_964423225.1 uncultured archaeon
AATAAAGAAAAAGCCAGCCCTTATTGAATACAAATCCAAGGAAAAGACTAACTCAATTAAGAGTGTTATTTTTCAGATATTTCTTGTCATTCTTGGTGTCATCTTAGGATTAATCCTTGGTAGTTGAGGAATAACTCTTACAGACGAATCACCTGTCATTTATTCTAATCATATTTTTTTTTATAATTTATCAGAACATCTATTGTTCCAGGATTATCAGGTTCATAATCTATGATCTTATCCTCACGAATAATTTGTCGAAATTCTTTATAGGAATCATGAATAAAATTTCCAACATTTCGATTAATATTAAAAAGCATTATCATGACAAAAATGATAATTCCCACCATGATCACATTATCCAACTCATTATTTAGACTCAGTCCAACGATCAAGCCTAAGGCAAACAGATAAATTTTAAAGAAAGATTTCTCAAGATGCTCTAATTGACTATGATGAATACTAATTAATACTTTTTCTTTATCTGTGTTATTCATCCTTTCTCTTAGATAATTTTTTATACATATTAGTAAAAAACTAAAATTCCATCCATTTCAGGAAATCAATAATGTATTCTACCGAATTTTACGCTTATTCTAAGCCTCATACCCTACTCCGATGGGCGCAAACTTCATCCTGGTTCATTCATGTGCCAGGTATTTTTCAGCTTTTCCTGCATAACCTCGTTTTAACACACTATTGATTTCTTCTACGGTTGGCGGCCAGTGGACTTTTGAATTTGGGCCGGTGACTGTCTCTATGACTGGATCAAGGTCTGCATGACTCATGGTCTTCCCTCCCATCAAAGCTGTTTGTTGAGCTATTTGACTAACATCCATGCATAAGCCATTAATGTCTATAATGGGTGTTTCACGTGCCACAGCAGCCGTGAACAATTGTGGTGTGAACGAAGTATTTCCTATGGGGTGGCCTGATGGAATCATTTTCATGAGGAAATCAGCGGTTACGGCTTGGGCCATGATTTTCATCCTTCCCGGCTGGCTCATACTAACTGGCTTACAGCCGACCGCGGATTCAAGAGCCTCAAAGTCTAAGGGTTCAGTCTTTAGAATCTGTTCAGCCTGCTGCATGTCGACTTTTCCATCCCCCCTATACTCGTCTATCAATCCATTGGAGATAGAGAATACCATTCCCTCATGCGGATCCTCTTTTTCCACAACAACATTATCATATCCTTTTTCCTGGATTGCATCTGCCGGTCTTGTATGTGCTGAGCCGAGATTCACTACAAATACGATCTCGTCTTTTCCTCCTAGTCCAGGGTATTTCTTCAGAATGTCTCTTAATGCAGTTCCTGCATCTTGAATAATACGCTCATCACGAATTGCATCGGTTATTCCAATGCATCGTATCGAATTATATCTATCATGACAAGCCCCTTCAAGATTACCATTTGTAAAATTGGCCATGCTGGATTCATTATAGTGGAAATATGATCCTGCGATATTTGCGATCCATGTTGCCATAAACTCGCTGTTACGCTCTAGATGGTGGAGTGGAACACTGTTTTCCAATAGCATTCGGTCTTGCTCCAGCTGGAATGGTAAAGAAATATATGGCTTAGACCTTCGATGGGCTTCTATCTGTCTGCATGCTTGTTCATACTCTCCTGTTGGTGTACTATCTTTCGCTTTCGCAGCATTCATGAACATTTTTTCAATTTGTTTGAGTTCGTCGTCGGTTACTGCGCCGCATTCAGGGGCGAAGACGTCGGCTCGTTTGATAGCTTGTTCGAACTCGCGGGCATGACCCAGTGTATCATGAGCACCCTGGACGAAAACCATTCTTAGCGTGGGTGTGGGACTGATCACTCGGTTACCCTGAGCGGTAACATTCATATAGAATAAAAGGAATATGTGAATTATATACTGGTTATTTCTCCTTCTTCTTGACCAGTTTGTATTCGATCTGGTTGAATCCACCCACCCAACCGCACCATACGCGTTCACATAAGCGAATATTCAGATTTGCTAAGAAGGAGATTATCCTCTCATAGAACTTCTGATCTTCTTCACTACCATATCTGAACTTCATATCCTCGACTAGAAAGTATCTCACAGTCTCTTTGTCTCTATTAAACCAGTTTTCCCCGCTATTATTCTCTGTCAAATGCAGTGGAAAACGAAAATTACATGCATTAGGATTGATGTGTTCTGGATGAGTGAAGTAGCCGACACCAACAATATGTGGGCATTTAATATGGAGTCTGCCACCCGGCTTCAATATCCTATGACACTCCCTGAAAAAAAGACGCATATCCGATAAATGCTCGACAACATTACTAGCATAGATGAAATCAACACTATCATCCTCATAAGGGTACGGCTTATGGTTCAAATCCAAGTGTTTGTCGGCAAGTGAATTCTTATCATAATCCAGGTTTTCAAAACCCTCCAGATAATTCGACCCACAACCAAGATTAAGTTTAACACTCATTGTTGAAAAACCATATTTGTATCTCTCTATTTATTAGACACAATCCAATTTTAAAAGAATAATACTTAATCCCATCCAAATATCGGATTTTAGATGGTGAATTATTACAGATATGATAAATATCTATTATCCCCGATTATTTACCTTCTTTCTCGTTTGTTCTCTTATACAGTTTCTTATCAATTTTACCCAGACTATTCTTTAGTCTTTCAGATAATTGTTCTGGAGAAAGATTACTCAAATCCTCTGGTTCTTCAGGTGCTGGGGGAGCTTGTTTTTGATCAAGACCATGAGCAACTCCACTGACATCGTCAACAAGCCCGTCAACAATACTATCTACCTTACTTGGAGGAGCAGCTTGTTCTTTTTGTTGGGTTTCTTTCTTCATGACACCGTCCTCCAGATTGGCTAATGGATCAGGCGCTTTTTGCATTTCCTTAGCGTCCTCAGTCGTCTTCTGTTTGACTTGTTTCTTGTCTATATTATCATCCCTGATGTTAAGTACGTTTGATTCCAGGCTGTCTAAATCCGAACCGGATTCTTTTAAAGGTGGTTTTCCTCCGGATTCCACCACCTCTTTTTCTGCTTCAACACCAGCCTGCTCTCTTATCCTCTGTATCTCATCCTCTAATCTGCCCTTCTCAGCCTTGGATTTTCCGAAAATCCTCTCCCTGTACCTGATGATGAATAAGGATGCGGGTATGCCGATTATCATAAGGATTGTCAATGCGAAGATCACGATTGGCATAAGCATCTGCATTAAACCCTTGATCTTCTCTTCTAATTCTTCTTTTTTCTTGTCTGACTCCATTGTGAGGATGAGTTCCCCACTCTTGATTGATCCTTCTATATCCTCAATATTCCGGTATAAGTCTCTTGCCTTAGAAGCATAATCCATTGCAAGATCATAGTTACCTTCTTCCTTAAGCTCCGCTGCCTTTATGAATGCTTTTGTAGCATTGGATCCGATACTGCATTTGTTTATCAGTTCATAGACTTCCGCTGTCTTGTTAATCATATCCACTTTATAATAC
>CAYREE010000185.1:0-3456 GCA_964423225.1 uncultured archaeon
TTTGGTAGATAAAGCATTTTCTGCTATTAAGAGTTTGAATTCTTTTTAAGATTAACTAATACATTTCCAATTATAAATGCAATAATTGCTGGCAATATCCAACCAAGACTTTGGTCTGCTAATGGTAATAGTTCTGTGATTGGTCTAAGCGAATTCTCAGGCAGGAAATACTTCAGGAAATCTGGAATACTAAAAATAAAAGTCACACTAACTACGATTCTAAATATGGTAATGCCTGCATATCCATCTGGTAAAATATTGAGTAGTATTAGTACAATTGAAATAGGATAAATAAACATTAATGCTGGCAAAGCAATATCAATGATAAATAAGTCGGAACACCTAGCAATAGTGATAACCAACCAACCAGTAATCGCAAGAGGACTCTGCGACTTTAACGAACTCGACAAGATCCATAAAAAACTTGAAACAATACTTGGAGAGGAAGGAGCATACTTGGACCGCCTCTACTACTGCCCACATCATCCTGATAAAGGATTTGAAGAAGAAGTCCCAGAATTCAAGATAGACTGCGAATGCAGAAAGCCTAAAATTGGATTAATAGAACAAGCAACAAGAGAATTCAACATCGATATAAACAAATCCATGATCATAGGCGATTCAACCCGTGACATAGCATGCGGAAAAAACGCTGGAATAAAGACTATTGGCGTACTCACAGGAAATGCCGTAAAAGACGATGCATACCCGGATAAACCAGATCAAATATATGAAAACCTATTTGAAGCAATTACAGAAATCCTATAAAAACACTTGAAACATTGTTATTTAGTAAATAACGCGTATTTGTTACTTGCAAAATGCTAATATCCAGGACTCCATTCAGGGTGAGTTTTTTCGGTGGAGGCAGCGACCTACCAGCATACTACCAGAAGGAAAAGGGAGCGGTCCTAAACACAACAATAGACAAATACATGTACATATCAATACACCCATTCTTCAACAGAAAACAGATCAGGCTAAAATACTCAAAGACCGAACTCGTAGATGACGTACAACACATAGAACACCCACTAATACGAGAATCCCTAAAATTCTTAGAGATAAAAGGCGGTATAGAGATAACATCAAACGCCGATGTCCCAGCCGGAACAGGCCTAGGATCCTCAAGTTCGTTCACAGTCGGGCTAATAAACTCGATACACGCATTTAAGGGAAAATTTGTGTCAAAAGAAGATCTTGCCCAGATGGCATGTGATATCGAACTTGTGAAGATGAAGGATCCGATAGGTAAACAAGACCAGTATGCGGCAGCTCATGGTGGCATGAACCTGATAGAATTCAACAAAGATGAAAAAGTGGGTGTCTCACCTTTAAATCTTAAAGCAAGCCTGATAAAAGAGCTAGAGGAGAATCTCTTGATGTTCTATACGAAAACCACGAGAAAGACGACTGAGATACTAAATGATCAGACAAAACAGCTCAAATCTGATAAAATAATGGAAACACAGAAAAAAATGGTGGATTTAGCTTATGAGGGAAGAGACTTGCTATACAATAATGACCTGACTTCATTCGGACAACTACTTGATAAAAATTGGTCTCTAAAGAAGAACCTTAGCAAAATGATATCCAATAATTCAATAGATAAATATTATGAGAAGGCAATTGAGAATGGTGCTTTAGGCGGAAAACTATTAGGGGCTGGAAGCGGAGGCTTCCTCCTATTCTACTGCGAGCCAGACAAGAGAGACAAGGTAAGATCAAGTCTAAAAGACTTATTTGAACTAGAATTCAAGTTCGACTGGCAGGGATCAAAGATACTCTATGTAGGAGAAAAAGACTGGGGTGACAACCATGGATTCTTCGAATAAGATAAAAGCATATATAAAAGGTTTAAAGGATAGTTTGGACGGATTAGACATAAAAAGTGTGGAAAAGCTTGTTGACATACTAATTGATGCATATGAAAATGAGAAGCAGATATTCATATTCGGAAACGGTGGAAGCGGATCAACAGCATCACATCTAGCATGCGACCTGAACAAAGGATGCTGTTATGGAAGAAAGAAAAGATTCAAAGTCATATGCTTAAACGACAGCATCCCAACATTGACAGCATATAGCAATGACGTAAGCTATGACGTCGTATTCATAGAACAATTAAAGAACTTCCTTAAAACAGGAGATATTGTTATCGGGATATCAGGAAGTGGAAACTCGGTGAACGTGCTTGAAGCAATAGAATACGCAAACAATAACAATGCGATAACCGTTGGATTATGCGGCTATAACGGCGGAAAACTGAAAAAGATGGTGAAACATCCAGTATGCGCAAATGTAGATGACATGCAAAAATCAGAGGACATACACCTCATAATAGCCCACATCATCATGCAAATAATCTTTGAGAAACTAAACTGATCAGGGACTCCAACGCTGATAATAATAAAGATTATTCCTAAAGTAACGATAGTGTTCAACACCAAGATCTTGCATTCTCAAACTTATTTTTTCATCAGCAGAAAGGATATCATCGTTTGAATCCAAGAATCTCTTATAAGACAATTTTGAAAAATCATTGATCAAACCATGATAATCATCTGCATGCTCAGGATTCAAAACAGTATTAAGATACCAGGGAAACATATGCTTGTACTTTAGTATTTCATCATCCTTAAGATTCTCGAACTTAAGCGGCGAAATCGTGAATTCATCCACATGTGAAGCATCCTTCCTGAATAAGTCATTGCTTTCACAATACTCATATATCCCAGTATGATAATAGGGGAAAAGGAATGTTAGACGAATTAAATACGGCCTAAGTTTTGCAAGCATCTTCAATGTCTTTTCTATTGATTCATGGCTCTCCCGAGGTATTCCGAGCATCGCGAATGCTGATCCACGAATATCGTATTTGTGACATAAGTTAAAGGCATTGATTAGCTGCTCGTCGGTTATCGGCTTGTTGAGTATCTCTTTTCTTAATTTAGGGTCTCCAGTCTCAAAACCTATGCGTATCTCCCTGCAACCACTCTGCTTCATTCGTTTAATCAGTTCATCATTCATAGTATTTACACGTGCATTTATCGCATATTCAATACCATATGGTTCAAAAACACGCTTCTGATACTCCCGGGTGAATTCCTTCATCCAGTTCTGATCCAGCATCAAAAGATCATCATCGAAATTGAAGACTTCAATATGTTCTCCAAACTCTTTGATGATTGACTCGAATTCTGATATTACATTCTCGACCGATCGCTTACGAAGATATTTGCTTGGATCGCCATCACCTAGCTTTATCTCCCTAAGTAGTGGATTAATACAGAAAGAACATGCATATGGACAACCACGTGAAAACCCGATGGAAAGCCAATTACTACGATTCTCAAGTATCTTAACAGTATTCATGATATCCATGTCATAGAACGGTAGCTTATCCAAGTCATCTATCATTGGCTTAAGCTTATTTTTAACAATGACTGTCCTTCC
>CAYREE010000186.1:0-3442 GCA_964423225.1 uncultured archaeon
TTAACAAGTTTCCTCAAGCAGATCCAATCCTCTTCACACAGATGAAGAGTGTGGGCGAGGTCATGTCGATAGGCAGGACCTTTGAAGAGGCATTACAAAAATCGATACGTTCACTCGAGACGAAAAGATCAGGTCTTGGAATGGATGGTAAAGATAAATCATATTCAAAGGATGAACTAGAAGAGTTGTTAAAGAAGCCTACTGTTGATCGATTATTCCATGTCTATTCTGCGTTAAAGGCAGGTATTACTATTGATGAAATCAATAAGGCAACATATATTGACGCCTGGTATCTGGAGAAGATAAAAAACATAGTCTTAATCCAGAACGAGCTTACTGGAACCGCCTCTCGTGGAAGCATTACTGACTTATCTGATGAGCTCTTGATTAAAGCAAAAAAGAATGGATTTTCAGATCAACAATTAGCATTTGCATTCAATACTACTGAAGAAGAAGTCAGAACCAGAAGGAAGAACTCTGGTATTACTCCTGTCTATAAGATGGTTGATACTTGTGCTGCTGAATTCGATGCAAAAACACCTTATTACTATTCAACATATGAAGATGAGGATGATTCAGAACATACTGATAAAAAGAAGGTAATGGTGATAGGCTCTGGACCAAATAGGATCGGTCAGGGAGTTGAATTCGACTACTGTTGCGTCCATGCAGTCCTAAGCCTAAAAGAACAAGGCTACGAGGCTATTATGGTAAATAATAATCCTGAAACGGTTTCAACTGACTATGACACGTCAGATAGGCTTTATTTTGAGCCGATAACCACAGAGGATGTATTGAACATATATGAGAATGAAGATCCTATTGGCGTGATCGTCCAGTTTGGAGGGCAAACACCCTTGAATATAGCTGAAAAAATATCTATGTCAGGCGTAAATATTCTCGGCACAAGCCCAGAAAGCATTAAAGCAGCAGAGGATCGAGAGATATTCAATAAGATAATAAATGAACTTGGTATACCCCAACCCGATGGGATAACAGTTTTTTCTGTTGAACAAGCAATTGTAGAAGCACAGAAGATTGGGTATCCTGTTATGGTACGGCCTTCATTTGTCCTGGGTGGTAGGGGTATGGCGATAGTCACTGATGAATCAATGCTATTAGAATATGCTCAGACTGCTGTCGATGTTTCTGAGGAACATCCGATGCTAATAGATAAGTTCCTTGATGAAGCTCTAGAACTGGAAGTGGATGCGATATCTGATGGTACTGATGTGTATATAGCGGCTATCATGGAACATATAGAGGAGGCAGGCATACATTCGGGTGACAGTGCTTGTGTAATACCCTCAAGAAATATTTCTAGTGAAAACATTATTTTGATTGAAGAATATGCTAAAAAACTTGCACTCAAACTAGATGTTATCGGTCTTATGAATATTCAATTTGCCATCTATTGTGGGAAGGTTTATATTATTGAGGCTAATCCTAGAGCATCTCGTACCGTCCCCTATGTCAGCAAGGTAGTAGGCATACCTATAGCGAAAATAGCTACAAGGGTGATGATGGGTGAAAAACTAAAGGATATAATTGACTTGAATAGAATAACGCCTAATTATTATGCTGTTAAAGAAGCTGTATTCTCGTTCGACAAATTCAGGGGTGTTGATCCGGTCCTTAGCCCTGAAATGAAGTCAACTGGTGAAGTGATGGGTATTGGAGAATCTTTTGGAAATTCATTTTGCAAGGCGCTTAAAGCAGCTGGGAATAAGCTTCCATCTGCGGGAACTATCCTATTTTCAATCGCTGAGAAAGATAAGGAAAAGGTGCTTGATGCTTCAATAAGGATGCATAAGCTCGGATATGATCTTCTTGCAACTGAAGGCACGAAACAAATGCTTGATAATGCGGGATTACCCTGTGGCAGGGCATTTAAGATCGGGGAAAGCAAACCTGATATCGTTGATTTGATGCTTGACGGGAAAATCGACATGATCATTAATACCCCAACTAAGAATAACTCAGACAAGGGTTCTGGATATATCAGGGAGGAAGCGATCCGACTTAAAATCCCGTATATAACTACGACAGCGGCTACAATGGCTGCCGTTGAAGGATTAGAGGCTAACAAATCAATTAAGAAGACTTTAAGATCAATCCAGGAATATCATAAACTATTATGATCATCAATTATTATTCTTTGTTCCTAGATCACTTGTATTATTCAAAAAACGATTATTGATTTTTTTCAGATAATATGAATTCCAGAATGGATGGATTAACTTTACGTATTCATTAGGTGTGTGTTCTCTGACTGTATAGCTTATTTTTTTCTTTTTAGGGATTGATATCGAGTAGATTTCCTCTTCATGAGATATGATATACTCATATAGTTTCCTTGCATAACGATCATGGATCTCTTCATTTGGATGGCTGTCTGTTGGATTAATCCAATTCCATTTCTGATCTTGGTGATATACTCCCAAGTTTATATTCGGTATAATATCCCTGTATATCCTCTTGTTTATTGGATTATCATATAATCCAACTGCAAGTACGTATATCCCCCTATCCTGGTATCGTTTTAATTTTACGATCTCTGGTTTTTTTAGATTCATAGTCCTTCTAACCAACATTATCATGTCTGGATTAAGTCCTAGCAACTTGGGGATTTTTTTTAAAAGGCATATTTTACCTTCTCCTTCATATGCGAAATTCATTATCTCGAACTTGTATCTAGAATCTCTTTCATTCAGCATCTCTTCTACCTTGGAATGGTATAAGTCCTCCATTTTAATCCCCCGTCCAAGAGAATAAGATGATCCAATGAGTATTATCCTGAAAGTATCCTCATCTTTTTCTATCTGATATTCCTTGTCTCTAATACCCATGGAATTGACTTTAAACGGGACTCCATAATTTATCCCTTCCTGACCGGGGACTAGTCCCTGTATTATCCCACAGTTTGTGTAATTGTAGGCGAATCGAGAGTTTTTAATTGTTACTATGCTTTCTAACATCTCAGGGATTAATCCATTGCTGCCGAATGTCTCATATCGCACTATAGCTTCAGACAATAGGAAATTGGTTGATATCAGGATAATAGTTAAGAAGATTGTCTTTATCATGTGATCCACATTAATTAATTTATACTCTAGAACGAATTTATATTGAAATGATCCTTTTTCACACGTTTAGTTTCATATCGTTTTTCTTTACTGTCTTTATACTATACTGGATCCTTCCAAAAAGGCTTAAAAATCCATTACTTCTACTATCTAGCTACCTCTTTTATGCGAGTTGGAATTGGAAGTTCCTGAGTTTGATATTGATTTCGACTTACACAGATTATTTCTGTGGTTTGAAGATTTATCAGACAGCCAGCAAAACCGGGAAGAAAGCCTTTCTATTTCTTAGCATTTTTGTGAATCTCACCCTACTTGGATTTTTTAAATATTATAATTTCTTCATCGAGAATGTCATT
>CAYREE010000187.1:0-255 GCA_964423225.1 uncultured archaeon
CATCAGGATTGTCTGGGCTTCATCATCCATATTATGGCCTGTCGCAATCTTTGTTGCACCATATTCCCTTGCCTTCCGGTTTAGTATATTACGTCGGATCACACCACATATCGTGCAGGAATTAATGGATTTTCCCCTGCCTTCGAGCACAGATTGCATATAGCATACTGAATAACCATATTCTTCACGCATCGCAACTACGTGGAGTTTTATCCCAGTTTCTTTGCAGAAAGTCTTTATGTTCTCAAGATTCTT
>CAYREE010000187.1:265-3442 GCA_964423225.1 uncultured archaeon
GCCAATGATGTATTTGTATTCCTCTTGAGAAAGGTTCTCAAGATTCTTCTTGGAATAATCTCCCAGTAATTGGTCTATGATAAGCCCCTCAACAGAGTACCCAAGCTTGTTTAAAATGTATAATGCCGTAGTCGAATCTTTCCCGCCTGATACTGCAACTAAAACATTATCTTCAGTTGTGATGAGGCCATAGTCGTCTATCGTCTTTCCTACCCGTTCTTCAAGATTTTTTAAGAATTCAGTATCCCGCATCAGCTAATCCTCTCTAACATTGTTGAACCGTCTTTCTGATCAACGAGCCTTAATCCTTGTTTTTCAAATTCCAATCGTATCCTGTCTGCTTCAGACCAATCCTTGTTTTTCCTGTGTTCTTCTCTCTGCTTTAAAAGTTTTTCCTGCTCGCTGGTTAATTCTATTTTTTCTGCAACTAATTGTAGTCCGAGGACACTGGTAATGATTTTTAGTGTATCATATGCTTTTTCCAATGACTTTTTAGATTGTCCGCCTTCTACCACAAGACTATTGGCTTTTCTAACATATTCGAATAAGGCTGCGAGTGCTTTAGGTGTGTCAAAGTCCCGGTCCATATGATTATCAAATTGTATCAATAATGATATTGCATCTTCCTCAACTTCTATTCTACCATCGTCATTCGCTCCTCTTATAATGTTTTCCAGTAGTTTCTTGAAGTTTCGAAGCCGTTCAACAGCACCTTTCGCAGCCTCTATGTTTTCGTGATTATAGTCTATAGGACTCCTGTAATGTGATTTTAAGATGAACAATCGGAAAACATCCGGTTGAACATTCTTTAAGAAGTCTCTTACAGGATGGATGTTACCCAGCGACTTACTCATCTTCTCGCCAGACGAGTTTAGGAATCCTGTATGCATCCAGTATTTCACAAAAGGTTTTTTACCAGTCAAAGCCTCGCTTTGAGCCACCTCGTTCTCGTGGTGTGGGAATATCAAGTCTCTGGCACCACCATGTATGTCGAATATGTCCCCTAGATATTTCTGACTCATCACAGTACATTCGATATGCCATCCTGGCCTGCCCCTACCCCATGGACTTTCAAAGCCGAGCTCTTCATCCCCTACTTTCTTCCATAAGGCAAAGTCGAGGGGGCTTTTTTTCCCTGGATCTGGCTCGATCCTATGTCTATCCAATTGCTCGGTATCTTGATGGGAGAGTTTTCCATAGTCCGGTGTCTTTCCAACATCAAAATATACGTTTCCATCCGCCTCGTAAGCATGGCCTTTATCAATGAGTTTTCCGACAACAATGATTATTTCTTCTATTGTCTCAGATACCTTTGGATAATGGTCGGCTTTTAATAATCCAAGAGCATTCTGGTCTTCAAACATCCTTTCCGCAAATTCCCCAGATAGTTTGAGCGGATCAATATTCTTCTCATTCGCCCGAATGATTATCTTATCATCGATATCTGTAATATTCTGGATATATTTCAGGTTATAACCCTTGTACTTGAGATATCTGAGGATGGCGTCAAAGGCCAGGTATGTTCTAGCATGCCCTATATGCATGTCGTCATAGACTGTCAATCCGCAGATATAGACTTTAACCTCGCCATCCTTAACAGGCTTGAACTCCTCGACCTTACGCGATAGTGTATTGTAGATCTGTAGAACCATTTTATCAGGTCCTGATTCATCGAGTCGATAGACGAAGATGAATCATTTGATAAATCTTTCTTAAAGATTTAGCGAGGAGAGGGATTTGACACATCAGAACCTATGGTTCCGATACCTCCCTGTATCCTGTGTCATCGAGTCGATAGACGAAGATGGCACATTTGATAAATCTTTCTTAAAGATTTAGCGAGGAGAGGGATTTGAACCCCCGTAAACGGCTTTGCAGGCCGCCCCATGAGCCGCTCTGGCATCCTCGCGAGTATAATGGTTATTGTTTACTCCTTACATCCATCACACGGGGATTGCCCGTTCTTTATCCAGTCGGGTTGTTCATCGCATCCGATGCAGGGATCTTGTTTGCAGATGAAGCATCCTTTCTTAGTTTTCACATGACCTTTAGGGCAGATGACTGTTGATCCCTCAGGTATGTCGTCTACTATCACGGTGAGCGCTCCAATCTTTGAGTCTTTCTTTATTGTGACTGGGCCTAGGATTGCTGCCCCCACCCCAATTGTGACATTATCTTCGACTGTTGGATGTCTTTTATCTCCTTTCTTATCCTTCCACCACCCATGGCTACCGAGAGTCACACCCTGGTATAGCATTACATCATCGCCTATTTCTGCGGTCTCTCCGATTACCACTCCTGTCGAATGGTCAATGAAGAATCTTTTGCCTATCTTTGCTGCGGGATGGATCTCGCATCCAGTTAGGAATCTGCCGAAATATGATAGTGCGCGCGGTATTAGTGGAACACCGATCTTATGCAGTAGGTGTGATATCCTGTAGATTATCACTGCCTGGACTCCAGGATAGAAGATAACTTCAAGATATCTTATTCCTCCCCGTAGCGCCGGATCCTTCTCGTATGCTACCTTGAATACATCAAACACTTTCCCGATTCACCTCGTATAATGGCGTTGATAAGTATCTCTCACCAGTATCAGGGAGTATTACTACAACCTTTTTTCCCTTACCCATTATTTTCGCTACTTTAAGAGCTGCCCAAGTATTTGCTCCAGAGGATATCCCTGCAAGTATTCCCTCTTCTTTTGCTAGCTGTTCCGAAGTCTTGAACGCGTCTTCATTTGATACTTTGATTACTTCATCAATGATCCCAGTATCCAGTATATCAGGTATGAATCCGGCTCCAATCCCCTGGATCTTATGTGGTCCAGGATCTCCCCCGGAAAGTACGGGTGAATCGACTGGTTCTACAGCTATGAATTTCGCTTCTGGAAGCTTCTCTTTGAGCAGTGTTGCAACACCGGTTATCGTGCCGCCTGTCCCAACACCTGCAACGAAGGCGTCAAAGCTTCCGACTTCCCTGATGATTTCCAAGGCTGTGGTCTCACGATGAGCTTTTACATTCGCCTGGTTCTTGAACTGTTGTGGGATAAATACGTGATCGTCCTCGCTAGCAAGCTCCTCTGCCTTTTCGATAGCTCCCTTCATGCCTTTAGCAGCCTCAGTGAGGATTAATTCAGCGCCATATGCCTGGAGTATTTTCCTTCTTTCAACACTC
>CAYREE010000188.1:0-3371 GCA_964423225.1 uncultured archaeon
CACGACATTATATGATGGAGAAATATTCTTCGTAGACTACTTTATACAACAGATCATAGACACTCTATCAAAGTCTGGAAAGATGGAGGATACGATCCTGGTTATAACATCAGACCATGGCGAATCTTTTAATGAACACGGGCTTGTAGGACACGATAACCAGTTATACGCTAATCTGATAAATGTACCGCTAATAATCCATATTCCAGGTGCAAGGCCGAGAAGGATCAATAAAATAGTTGAGACAAAGGATATCATGCCCACAATTCTCGAATCGATAGGATTGGAAAAACCAAGTTATATCCAGGAAAACAGCCTATTTAACGCTAGAGACTTTGCTTTTTCAGAAATCTATAATCGAAACAAGAACAAGCGGATCAGCCTAGTGTCAGATAGATACAAACTAATCTATACCTACAATGATGAAGTGATAGAATTATACGATCTTAAAGAAGATCCTGGTGAAAATCATAATATTGCAGAAGAAAACAAGGATATTGTCGAAGGATTATTTAAAGAGATGCCCAAGTCACTATCCGAAAATGAGACGATAATAGAATCAGAAAATGATTCAAGACAGGTCGAACTACCCGACGACATCAAGAAGAGATTAAAATCATTGGGATACATTTAAGATGAAGAAAAAAATCAAGAATAAACAAATAAGGGCTTTGATATCCATCCTCTTAATCTCATTATTCATAAAATCATTCTTCCTTGTAACAACTTCTAATATGAAGACGAAATGCGGATATGATGAATGCCAATACATACAGCTGGCGAAAAAAACCAAGAGCATATCAGAACTAAACCTTACTTGGAAGAATCATATATGGCCTCCAGGATATTTCATCTTCGTATACACGATACTTAAACTTTCGGGTAGCGTACTTGTATTGAAGTTCATACAGATACTTTTAAGCCTAGTCACAGCCTTCTTCATCTACTTGATAGCAAGGGATTTATTCAATGAGAAAGTTGGTTTGGCAGCAGTAGTATTCACTAGTTTTTATCCTGAACTTATAGCATTCACCCATTATTCATTTTCAGAAACCTTTTACATTTTTTTCCTGATATTGTCTTTCTTGCTTATCATAAGATACACTAAGACTAACGACTATAGGATACTCGTCTTATCTGCATTGTGTCTTGGTCTGACAAGCCTGATACGATCATTAGTATTATACTTCATACCAATCGCTGGCATCTGGATTGCATTCCGAGATGAAAATCATATAAAACAGGCCCTAGCATTCATATTAATTGCCTTCTTGGTGGTTGCTCCATGGACGATCCATAACTACCTGGTCTATGATAGGCTTGTGCTTGTAGACCAAGTATTAGGGAAGAATATCAACTATGGTCATGGTGATGTTACAAAACGCCCTCGTAATGGGGATTATCCAAGACCCAAACCGATTGACGCCTCTATGATTGATAAACCATTATTGAAGATTCCAGAATGCAAACCAAAAAAGTTCGATAACATCGTGGACTATAATACCTGTCTTGTAGATCGTAGCATGAGTCTGATGTTCGCACATCCTAAACTTTCTTTAAGGCGTTTTGAACAGAAATTCTATGACTTCTGGTATCCTACCTCATTCCTCCTTAGAAGATTGAGTTATAATAATCTTAAGAGAGGATATGGGAACATTAATCCAGAGATAAGCTGGTTGGTGTCAAAAGTCCACGTCTACTCATACATCACCCTACTACTTCTGGGCTTGGTTGGACTAGTATATTCCAAGAACACGAACTATAAGACACTCTTCATAGTATTCATCCTATACTACAACCTAGTGCATGTATTAGTTGCAGTCATGTCAAGGTATAGGCTTCCACTAATGCCCCTCCTCTTCATCTATGCAGCATACACAATCCAGAATCCAACCAAGATAAAGAAGAAGATACTATCAAAAATAATATCGAATCAGAATATAATTATGATGGTTCTGATCTTGATCTACCTTAAGGTAATCACATTAACACCCACACTAGTGTAATCCCCCTCCCGATATTATACAAAAAAATCTTATATTGTACTTACTTGTTTTGTATTCTAGTCCACCAACCATTCTTATACTAATCCAGCGTAGTCATTCAAACAAGCATTGAAGTTATCTTCGGATATCTGCATGCTTTTATATTAATATTACCTATATATTGTCCGCGCGAATTCTCTTGCGCAAAGATTTTTTTTCCAGGAAGTGAGATAACCCCCTATTTTACAGGGGAGAGTGTCGGATCTGGAATCGCCTCACAATGATTTTGTTCTGGCAAAGACGCGTTTGAGTACTATACTCTACCGCTAGTCATAGCAGTATTAATCATACCGTGAGGCATAAAATATGGGGGCGTCACCCGCACGGGAGCCGCCTAACTAAGACGACTAATTGGTAGCTAGACCCTATTGTGAATAACAATAGATTCTTGTAAAATCAAAATGCAATTCCAAAATACATATTGCGACCCACACTAACTCGAGTTGATCCTGCTCGAGGTTACTGCTATTGGGGTTCGATTAAGACATGCATGTCCAGGACACGGTAAGGTCCTGGCGACTAGCTCAGTAACACGTGGACAATCTACCTTAGGGAGGAGCATAACCTCGGGAAACTGAGGACAATACTCCATAGGCATCAATCTCTGGAATGAATGATGCCAAAATGCAAAGACTATTCCGTTGACGCGCCCTAAGATGAGTCTGCGGCGGATTAGGTTGACGGCGGGGTTACGGCCCACCGTGCCTTTGATCCGTACCGGCCCTGAGAGGGGGAGCCGGGAGATGGACACTGAGACAAAGGTCCAGGCTCTAAGGAGCGCAGCAGTCGCGAAACCTTCGCAATGCGCGCAAGCGTGACGAGGGAACCCCAAGTGTGCTAGTACAACTAGTACTTTTATAGAGTGTAAAAAGCTCTAGGAATAAGGTCTGGGTAAGACTGGTGCCAGCCTCCGCGGTAACACCAGCAGATCAAGTGGTAACCACGCTTACTGGGCTTAAAGCGTTCGTAGTCGGTTATAACAGTCTCCTGTGAAATCCTGCAGCCTAACTGTAGGGCGTGCAGGAGATACTATATAGCTAGAGGCCGGGAGAGGCAAGGGGTATTCTGGGGGTAGCGGTGAAATGCTATAATCCCCGGAGGACCACCGGTAGCGAAGGCGCCTTGCTGGAACGGGCCTGACGATGAGGGACGAGAGCTAGGGGAGCGAACCGGATTAGATACCCGGGTAGTCCTAGCCGTAAACGATGCGGGCTGAGTGTTTCCTGAACCTCGTGTTCAGGAAGTGCTGTAGGGAAACCGTTAAGTCCGCCGCCTGGGGAGTACGGTCGCAAGGCTGAAACTTAAAGGAATTGGCGGGGGAGCACC
>CAYREE010000189.1:0-3317 GCA_964423225.1 uncultured archaeon
TACCATATTAGTGTAATAATGGTTGGAATAATATATGCTAGTAATCCTATTTGTTCAACTCTACTCAAATCACCTGACATATTTAATATATCCCATGCAAATTGATGGAGAGATTTCATACCTAAAATGTAGGATAGAATAAATGTTGAGTAAAAAATAGAAAGGAAAAAATAGGGGAGCCAAAGGATATTAGTTACAATTTTATGTTTATCCAAAAAATTGTCTTGTGTATATAACTGGCTTATATGAAGTTTCATGAATCCTTTGGAGAATAAATATCCCCAATAAGTATGATAAAATTTTATAATCAATTGCATAGCTCTGATAGTAAAAAAGATAGAAAATAGAACGGTAGAAAATATTATTGCTGATGATAGTTGTACTAATAATAAAAATGGGTTATTCCATCCAATTATATGACATATAACGAGTATACTAAATCCAATTATATTTACTAGAAGAAACAACAAACCCCCGAAAATTACAATAAAAACAAACATCGAAATTAAAGATGAGATGATTGTGAGGATTATTTTATCTAAACCTTCGATCTTTTTCCATGTCTTTTCATTAGTTTTTCTAATCGAGTAATACAAGAGGCAATAATTTAGAATAAATAATAATCCCCCTCCACTAGGATTAATAATATTCAAACTATGGTCAATTCCACTCATAATGTTCCATACAGTGAATTCCATTTTTAATGAATACCATAAGATAAATATTGATTAATACCCTTATTACATCCCCATAATCTATATTCTTTAAATGATTTATTATCAAAAAATCTATTGATTGGTTTGATGAATAGGACAAGAAATAATTATTGTTTCTGAAAGAATATGGGCAAATAATTAGTAATTGAAACGTTATTTTCTCTTGTACTGTTTTTGTTGCTCGAAAATTGTGGATAACGCCAGGGGTAAGCGAAGATTTTATCAAAGAATTTGAAAACACGGGGTTTTGATAAAATTTTGGAGAGAGTATTGCGAAGCCCAATTTCTCTCGTTTAGACCGAGTTACTTGCTCCGAGCGGAGCGAGGATCCGAGCTGAAAGCGAGGAAGTTCCTGAGTTTGTATCTTTTTACCGTTTACTCCTTTTTTATATAATATGGGTTATATACAAGATACTCCTAAGTCTGATAGAGAAATAAGAAGATTTCAAAGAAAAGTAGAAGGAGTTTTTCCTGATGTACGAGGCGATTTTGTAGCTTCCTTTACTGGTGGGAGGGTTTTAACTGAAAGTCCTAATCCTGTTCAAGAGCTTCCAGGTTTAATAGATGATTTTGTTGGTAGATACCCTGATGCTATTACAAATGAGGGTGCCTTGAAGGATATATTGCGTTTTACAGCTGATTTATTAGGTACTGATCGAACTCTTGATAAACGAGATGTTAAAGGAAGTACTGGATTTAATAGCTTTCATTTTAATGGTGTGAATTATCCTGAATTATTCGTATTGGTTCCCTCTAATATTATGGCCGCGAAAATTAATCTAAGGGGTCGTGTAAAAATTTTTTCTCGTAGATTAACTGTTGAATCGATATCAGAGCTGGAAAAAGCAGATGAGATAGGTAAAAATCATGGAGTATACTGTTGGGTTGATGATATGAAGCGTCATAAACCATCAAATGGCCAAAAAATTAAATGTTGGATAACTCGTAAACCACAACCGATAGAATATGGATCAATATGGTGTAAATATGGGAATCTACGGACGGAAGATATGCTTGATCATCCAATAGACACACCTGATAGGATCAAGGAAAAGATTCCTCAAGATTGTGATAAGATTCAACGTGCATACAAAGAGTATGAAAAATGGAAAACAACCCAACCAGATCATAATTACCTAACAGACCTTCCCCAAGATGCTCAAAAAGGAAGAATAATAATACTTGGATGGAAAGATGCAGTACAAACCTTCAATGGATTATACTGGAAATACAGGCCAGCATAATACAAATTATTTCACCTATCATTTCTACATACGAAGGAATTGCAAGTAACGCCAGGGGTAAACGAAGATTTTATCAAAGAATCTGATGTTGGTTTGTTTTGATAAAATTTTGGGGGGCAAAGAAAGAATCCGATTTCCCCCGTTTAGACCGAGTTATATCCCCCGACCGAAGGGAGGGCTGAGGCACGAAGTGCCGAAGAGTCATGAGGGGGCAGACTTTTTTTCTATATAGTTTAATGGATTTATTATGCAGGATTATTAGTGATATAGTTAGAAAATGATATTATACCTATTAACAGAGCCATTACAGATTGTAAAATAATTAAAAATATTGCCTGGATAATAAAAATAATTATAAGAATAATTCCACTTTTTATTCTTGATCTATCGTATACTATTCTGATTAAAACATAATTCAAGATCAGTGAATAAAGAAATAACGGTATTATAATCCAAGATAATCCTGGATTTAGGTTTACTATTCTAGTTGAAATAATGCTAATTGGTGTTATTGCAGTTGCTAATATTGAATTACACCAGATAAGCTCGTCTAATCTCCCCTCTCCAATAAAGATTTTACCAAACAAATATAGAATTCCAATATTAACTATCTGATATCCATAACTCTGAATTAAATAATAAGCTAAAGCCAATACTGCATAGATATTAAATTCCTTCCCATCTATCGAAAGAAAAAAAATAAATGAACAGAAATTATATATGAACAAGACGATGATTGTTATTTTTAATCCTGCCCACAAATCAGCCCTTTTTTTATTATTCTCAAACACCTTATGTGGACGTATTAATACTTCTGCAACATCTTTATAGAATTGACCATCTCTCAGAACACTAAATCCCATATAATCCATTTACCATAAAAACATAAAATACTGCCCCCGAATGATTGGATATAACGCCCGAGAGTAAGAGAAGTTTTGCCCGTAGGGCAAAATTTGGGATGCGTTAGCATCCTTTTAGTCGTCAGATATTCTCCCCGATAGGGTCCGAGCCGAAGGCGAGGAAGTCACCGACACGATGTCATTATCACGGTGAAGACCTTGCACCTGCATAGGCGAAATTTCTTAAAGATTGGAATGTGTGTCGGTGATTGAAGAATATCGTAAGGGTTAGGAGAAGTTTTTCAGGAATCCTGGTTCTTTAGCCGTATTATCCTGAAAAATTTGGACGAGGACGTAGTCCGAGTCTTTTTACCTTAGTTTTTCTCCCCGATAGGGTCCGAGGCTACGAGCCGAGGAAGTCACCGACACGAAGTCATTATCACGGTGAAGACCTTGCACCTGCATATTCGAATTTATTATAAGACGGCATAGTGTGTCGGTGATTGATGAAAAAC
>CAYREE010000190.1:0-3097 GCA_964423225.1 uncultured archaeon
CCATCAAGCGTTCTTACAATCCTATTTTCAATAACTATTTGGGATTTATCCACATTCAACTGTCCTAACAAACCAACTAAAACATGAGTATCTTCCATTTCATTATTTGTTTCAAGTAGTCTATTTCCAACTATACTTGGATCGCTTGAATGAATGCCGATGTAATAGTCACCCATAATAAAACGCCTTGCCTTGCCAGACGTTGGATTAATTCCAATAACATCGCCAACATGTGACTCACTCTCTTTTTCAAACCATTCAGCATAATCTGCATTGCTAGTATGCCAACCACCGCTTGAATAAGAACTACCACCCACTGAAAAAGTATCCGCGCCTGCTTTAGATGTGCCCGCTGCTGAAACCTGACCATTTGTATTAATAGTAAACAAATTAGTGGATAAGTCACTTGGTCTAAATGTAAAATATCCGTTTTGGTTTGTATCTGATGCAATAAATCCAAAGAAACCGTAGTTTTTATCTGAACCAACATAGCCCCTAAACTGCATTTTTCCAAGAACATCCCCTGACTGTATACTTGAAGGAGAGGCCAAAGATCCCCTACTTTTCGTGCATAAGAAACCGGGTGCATTTAATGCTTGTGAATCATAACGTTTGAATAGTCCTAAAGCTGCAGTACCCTGAACCTCAAGATCGAAATTGGGGGATGTTGTTCCAATACCCATACGTGATCCAGTTGGAGATTTAATTGAACCATTTATGAAAACATTTCCTCCCGCAGGTATCAGATATAAATCTCCGGAAGATGTAGTAATATTTCCTTCTGCGTCCACTGTTCCCACAATAAAGGATATAATAATCACTATTGGAAAATATACCCGAAAACCCATTGAATTGAACCTTTTCATCGTTTAAAACACCTATTAGATTATATTGGAGAGGTATTGATATAAGTAATAATAGTCTCTGGAAATATGAATATAAGAGTATTATGTTTTTATATTCTAGATAAAGTCGCCTATGCAGTTTAGTCGAATAATAGATTAATCTTTCTCCAATGGCTTATCATTGTTGATCCAAATATGTTTGGGGATAATAGGGGGTAAGGACGAGGATATTTGAGCTGTAGGAACTCCTGGAAACTCTTCTGTAAATCCTTTAGGGATAATTGTGAATTCTCCAATATCCTGAGGTTTTGCATACCATTTATTTCCTAGTTTTCCTGAAGCGGCTGATCCTTCTGCAGATATATGAAGATAATAATTGCCTGGAGTAAGTTCTGGGTTCTTAACAATACAGGATAGGGTTCCTTTACCATCTAAATCTCGAATATCTAATCCGTCATAACTCATCACCATTAATGCAATGAATTGGTTTGTCCTTGAACCTTTACGAACTGCTATATGAAAGGCTGTTTTTTTAATTGGTAAAACTGCATTGTACGCTATTCGAATCTCAAATGGTTCTTGATAGTTTATTTCTTTTCTTTCATTTCCATCAAAATCATAGCATTTCACAGATTCTATAACTAAGGAATCTGAATTCGTCTCAACATCTCTTTTTAATAATCTTTTCTCGGCTTCATCACTCATCTTATCCATTTTCCTATTAAAAACGGATATGACATCTTTTGTATCCCCATCTTTTTCAAGTCGTCCATGATCCAGTAATATAACTCTATCACAGATAGCTTCCACTGCAGACATGTTATGCGATACAAATATTATTGTACCGCCTTTTTTCTTATATTCGTTTAGCCGATTATAGCATCTCTGTCTAAAAGAAGAATCCCCCACAGCTAATACTTCATCAATTAGAAGTATGTCTGGATTTAAATTTGCAGCGATTGAAAAACCTAGCCTTACCCTCATTCCGGAACTATAGCTCTGAACTGGAGCGTCAATAAAATCTCCGATTTCTGCAAAATCGATTATATCCTGAATTATTTTATCCACCTCAGATTTTGGAATTCCAAGTACTGCAGCATTAACATAAATATTCTCTCGTCCGGTTAGGATTGGATTGAAGCCTGCACCCAATTCTATGAGTGCGCTTACCTTACCCTTGATTGAAATTGATCCGGAATCTGGTTTAAAAATTCCATTGATTAACTTTAATAAAGTGCTTTTGCCCGCACCATTATGACCTATTAATCCGAGAGTCTCCCCTCTGTATAAGCTAAAAGAAATGCCTTCAAGTGCCCAAAATTCTTTTTTTCTCAGTTTTGTTTTATCAGTTGAATGAAATAATATCTCACTAGTCAAATCATATAGGCCATACCATAAAGATTTTTTTAAATCCTTACAGAATTTTTTAGATAATTTTTCGACCCCAAGGACTTTTTCTTTTTTATTTTTATTGTTATGTTTTTTCATGCTACCATCCTCTCAGCCAATATCGGAATGGAAATTCTATAGAAAATCCACATAAAAAATATCCCAACAAAAGAAAGTATCGAGACTATTGAAAATGAAATGGGATTATTGATGATCCCAATAAACAAAATATCCCTCGCAGCAACTAGCAGAGGAGTTATTGGATTCAAATAAGATAGAATTGAATACGGCAACTCCGTAGGCACCATATAAACAACAGGAGTAATGAAAAACCATAAGCTAGTAACAGTTGTCATCGAGAGTGAGATATCCGTGTATAATAATCCAATAGGAACTAAAAACATCCCCAACATTATCCCGAGTAGCATTATTAATATAACCGCAAAAGGCAAAAAGATTATTCCAAGAGTAATATCAAGCCGGTAGTAGAGGCATGTAGGTATGAGTATCAACAATCTTATTCCAAAATCAAACAATACCTGACCTATCGCAGAGACTATCAGTGCCTCTCTTGGAAAGTTAATCTTTGATAACATTGATTTGCTCTGAGTTACAATTTTTAATGGCATATTTAGGCTTTCAATAAAAAGCTGCCATAAGATGGTACTATACATTACAAATAGGGGATACTGGACAGGTAGTTCTCCGACATTTATTGTACCTCCTTTGTTCAAGAATACAAATACTATAGTTGTCGCAATTGGCGGGAAGAATGCCCATAATATCCCGAATAATGACTGCCTATATTTAGCACTTATATCACGGATCAATAGTCGCCATGCAAGCTCCCTTGATGAGAACAA
>CAYREE010000191.1:0-3092 GCA_964423225.1 uncultured archaeon
GATTATATCATTGACCTGGGACCTGGTGCAGGAGTTCATGGAGGAAAGGTGGTTGCATCCGGGACACCTAAGGAAATAAGTGAAAATAAAGAATCAATAACAGGAAAATATTTGAGAAAAGAACTTGCAATACCAGTCCTAGAAGAGAGGAGATCCGGATCAGGATCAAAGATAACCGTTGTGAACGCTCGTGCAAACAATCTAAAAGGCATTGACGTCGAATTCCCACTGGGGAAATTCATATGCATTTCAGGAGTATCAGGATCTGGAAAAAGCACGCTTATGAACTATATCTTAGCAAGAGCATTGATGAAGAACTTCTATTACAGCAGAGAAAAACCAGGTAAACACGATAGGATTGAAGGACTTGGATTAATAGATAAGGTAGTCGTCATAGACCAATCTCCGATAGGACGCACACCCAGAAGCAATCCAGCCACATACACGCAATTATTCACGCCGATAAGAGAACTATACGCTCAGATCAATGAGGCAAAAGTAAGGGGGTATACTAAAGGAAGATTCAGCTTCAATATCTCTGGTGGAAGATGCGATAAATGCCAGGGTGACGGGATACTGAAGATCGAGATGAACTTCCTACCCGACGTATACATCACATGCAGTGAATGTAAGGGGAAGAGATACAATCCCCAGACATTAGAGATAAAATACAAGGGTAAGAGCATATCCGACGTCTTAGATATGACTGTTGAAGAGGCATTGGAATTCTTTGAGAATATCCCGAAAATATCAAGGAAATTAAAGCTCCTCTCAGAGGTTGGATTAGGATACCTCAAACTAGGTCAGCAAGCAACCACATTGTCAGGCGGTGAAGCACAGAGAATCAAACTAACATTGGAATTATCAAAGATAAGTACTGGAAAAACCATCTACCTGCTTGACGAACCAACAACAGGATTACACAGCCACGACGTAAATAAACTACTAGACGTATTAAACAGCCTCGTAGAAAAAGGAAATACCGTTATCGTAATAGAACACAATCTAGACGTCCTAAAGACAGCAGACCATATAATAGACTTAGGACCAGACGGTGGAGACGCTGGAGGATACATTATTGCCAGTGGAACACCAGAACAAGTGATGAAAGAAAAAAAGAGTTATACCGGACAATTCCTAAAAAAAGTATTATGAACAACAGAATCAAGGAAGCCATAAAAAAGGCTCCTAATAAGGCCGGCGTATATATCTGGAAGAATAAGAATGATAGGATATTATACATTGGAAAGGCTAAAAACCTTAAAAAAAGGCTTCAAAACTATTTATCCCCAACCGACCTGAAGACTAAGAGACTAGTCGAAACATCAGATATAATCCAGACGATAATAACGAAAAATGATGTTGAAGCCCTGATACTCGAGGATGCGCTTGTAAAACAAAATCAGCCAAGATACAATGTAAGGCTAAAAGACGATAAGAGATATCCATATATCAAGATCACGGTACAGGAAGAGTACCCAAACATCCAGGTCACAAGAAACATAACAATCGATGGAGCCAGATACTTTGGCCCATACACAAATGCAGGCGCAACAAGAAAGATAGTAAAGATACTGATTGAAATATTCGGGATACGAAAATGCATGAAGAAACTAGACAATGTAAAAAGACCGTGTATTAACTATAGCATAGGAAAATGCTCGGGACCATGCAGGATAATATCCGGAAAAGAATATCAACAACATGTTAAA
Organism: uncultured archaeon; assembly: GCA_964423225.1. GTDB lineage: Archaea > Altiarchaeota > Altiarchaeia > IMC4 > SCGC-AAA252-I15 > CAYREE01. The sequence continues at coordinate 1,713 of CAYREE010000191.1, forward strand.
GATGGATTAAGGTTTCTGTCTGGAGACATAACACCCATGAGAAAAGAGGTCCTGGCCAAGATTAAAGAGTATTCTAAAAAATTAGATTATGAGAAAGCATCTAATCTGAAAAAAACGCTTGATGCAATAGACATCCTATCAGAGAAACAGGATGTTTCAAACGCTCACCTACAGGACATGGATATCTTAGGCTATGCTCTCGTGGATAAAAGAGCTAATATCACACAGATGATGGTCAGAAACCATAGGATCGTCTCAGTATTACACCATCCATTAAAAGGAGAATACATGTTAGAAGCATCAAAGTCAATGAAAGCATTCATCAAACAGCATTATACTACAAAGGATATTACACCGAAATTGATTATAACATCATGCCAGCCAGAAGATAAAGAACTACTCGAAAAAACGCTTAAGAGATTGGATGGATTCCGAGTCGAGATACAGTTTGCAAAACGTGGCCAAAAAAGAAAGCTAGCTGAAATGGCTGTCGAAAACAGCATACACCAGATCAAACATGAGATAATCAAGAAAAAAATACCTGACAAGAGTAGTTCTCTTGCAAAAGCATTAAAAATCGCGAAGATTCCCGTAAGGATTGAAGGATATGATATAAGCAATATAGGAGTAAAACATGCTGTTGGATCAATGATCGTATTCAGGGATGGAAAACCAGAAAAAAGCGAATATAGACGGTTTAAGATCCGGGCTTTAGGAAGACTAGATGATCCAAAAAACATGGCTGAAGTGATTCAGCGACGTTTCAAGCATACTGAGTGGATTTCTCCAGACCTCATTGTACTAGACGGCGGCAAAGGCCAGCTTGCAGAATGTGTAAAACATATCCCAGAAAACATCCCGGTTATAGCTCTTGCGAAAAAACACGAAGAAATATATCAAAAAGGTAGTGAAAAAGTATTAAAACTAGGCAATGATCATCAAGGACTGCATCTGATACAAGAGATAAGGGATGAGGCTCACAGATTCGCAAAGAAATATCATAAAACAAGACGGGAAAAAGGATTTATCGATGATGGATAACGTAGAAATACTCCCAGGATTTATTGCCAGAGGGCTTGCCCTCTATATAATAGAACATAAAGCATTAGTCGTATCAGACATACATCTGGGTTATGAAGAATACCTGAACAAGAAAGGCATTATGGTACCAAGGTTCCAGTTTCAAGACATTATAAAAAAGATAAATGATGCAATAGAATTTTTCAAACCAAAAATGTTGGTTATAAACGGGGATCTAAAACATGAATTCGGAAAGATCAGCAAACAAGAATGGAAAGAAGTCATTGGATTAATAGATGAATTCAGTGAGATGAAGACAATCCTGATAAGAGGAAACCATGATAACATAGCCGGGCCCAT
>CAYREE010000192.1:0-3089 GCA_964423225.1 uncultured archaeon
TCCGATCAACCAGAGGAGGGCTATTGCAGAGAGGAAAACCTTGGTTTTCCCGTGAATATCATTACTCGAAAGTTTTCTAAACGAAAATATTGATAGAACAATGAAGAATGAGGCGTATAAAGGAAGTAGGATACCCCATGAAGATGGGAAGACATGATGAGAATTCCGATATCTCATCGTGTCCAACCAGTATTCTCCTATCGTAAAAAGGTTTCTAGAAGAATTACTAGATAGCTTTAGAAAGATCAATGGACATGCAAGCAAGATAAAGAATATTATTAACGTAATTTTTTTTCTTAATGACACTGACCGGGTTACCATGAAGTATAAAAGATACATTGTAAAAACATGGATTGCGGATATTGCATGGATATTAAAAACAATCCCACAGACAAATATTGAGGTGATAAACCGTTCTTTATAGAAAAATATTATTGAGATAAGTAGTAGGGGTAGAGTCAATGAATTATAGTAGAATTCAGTAGAGTATGTATCCTCCCCCGCCATCAATGGTATGTAATTGATTAGGAATAGCATTGATAGCATGGAGACTACATTATCATTGAATAATTCTTTTGATAGATAGAATATCGATGAAAAATAAAGGATCGTGCCTAGGATTTTCAATAGGAAGAACAATTGTTCAAGTTCTATAATATCGTTAAGAAAAGACATCAGATAATAGTAATAGGTATTGTCATAGACAAAACTAAAGATAAGGTCCCGAGAGTATAAGTCCTCATTAACAATTTTTTTAACCATTGGTATCTGATATGCGTGGTTTTCGGAAGCAAAGTCATACCCATTTATCATAAATGCAGAAACCGTGAAAATTAGGATTACCATCCAGGAAAAATATCGTTCGTTTTTTAATCTAATCATCTTCTAAAATATACTAATAATCTTTCCATAATTACAATAATAATAACAATGAACATAGAAGAATTCAAAAAAGTAGTAAAGGATGCAGAAATAAAGAAGGGTAGCTTCATCGCATGTAAAACAAAAAACAGCATATGTACAGGATACTATATGGAAGCCTGCTACAAGACTAGTCAGGGAGGATTCATTAATGTTTCAGGAACAAGGAAGATTGGTCAGGGCCGTAGAGAAGAGGATTGGTTTGACCATGCGTATAGCATACCTATAAGCAGGATAAAGAGTGTTATGATATTAAAACAGCCTTTTTTAGAAGAATAGTTTATTTATGCGAGTAAAGAGTGCCAGATACCACCCACGTTCTGTGTCACTAGATATGCACTTATATCTAGCACTCGAGACATTCATCTGTAATGATCCCTTATACATTACCCGCATTATATCATATGATTCTGTCATAATAAATGAGTTTAGATACCTAAGATAAACCAAAACTTGTAAAATATAAAATAAAATATTAATATATAAACTTTTTTTAGTGTATTTTTTTCTTATAGTTTTGAAACGTATTCTACACTCTGTTTTATAGTCTTGGCGAGATTTTGACTGTCATACATTAGGTTTTCGCTTAATATTATATATTCCTTCATCTTTCGTCCTTTAAGGGGTTCGAAATTTGAGATTTCATCATCTTCTTCCATCAGTGTTTTTATTTGGTCTGTTGGAAGACGGATAAAGATGCTGTCTTCGAATATACCTGCCATCATATTATCATTCAAAAAGAATACTGGACAACCGAACATCTTTCTTTCTGTAACAGGATAATCAATTAGCCTTTCAGACAATAATTCATATAATCCCATATTCGACGTCTTAAAACCCATGATAACAATAGTATATTATTAGATATATTATCCTTAGTAGGTGTTGGTCTTGGATCAGAAGAAAAAGAGAAAACCAGGTAGTGGTTAAAGAGGTGTTAAATATGGTAGGTATTATTAAGTGGTATGCTAGTAAGGTTGAGAATTTGAAGAAGCTTTCAAATCTCGAGCTTTTTTTATTCATTTCAAGCAAGTCTCTTGGAGGCATGGCTATGGGAATGATCATAGCAAGTTATGTGAAGGATGTGAACTGGTTTCCAATAGGAATATCCTTATTCGTTGTCGCAATATTATTAGGCATACCATCATTGAAGACTATTTTAAGATAAATAAAAGAAGTTTCAAAACAAACAGCCTATTTTATTCAGAGGCAGATAAAACTATTCTTTAAAATGATGATATTTACATCAGCAAGGAATAATTTAGTAAGTCATGTCCATTTTATCAAAGATTCCGCCGATCATAATTGCATTAGCATGCATCCCATTAGCCCGATTCTTCCTTGACTTATCAAAGGGATTGGATTATCTGTTATACCATTACCTCATCGATGATGCATTCTTGTATTTTGAGATCTCAAGACATATTCCAGAATTCAATAAAGGCATACCTACAAGCGGCTTCCATCCATTATATGCATTTCTAATATCTCCACTACATTCGCTCCTAGACTACTGGTATGCCATCCCATTAAGCCTACTGATCCTTGTATTGGCGAATTCCATATGCGTAATCTTAATCTATAGGTTATTATCTCACTACTTTCCAAATCCAATACCCATATTATGTGCAAGCGCATGGACAGTTAATGGTCAGATCTACAGGCTTTCGATGATGGGTGTTGAAATAATGCTTGCAGTAATGTTTGTATTATTGTTCATCGAGTTATTCGTAAGGATACAAAAGAAAGGTTTCGAAAAAAATAGGGTGAATGACAGCTGTCAGCTAGGATTATTCTTTGGACTGGCTTTCCTGGCCAGGATGGACTCTCCACTAATCACAACACCATTCATACTATACGTATTATACAAGCATGTTAGAGCGCCTAGGAAGCTTTGCCTGATCATTGCTTCCACTATTTTACTGCCCACAGTCTGGATGTGTAATATATATGCTAATACCGGTTCTTTGACTCCGACCAGTAGTGCTGCCCTAAGAGTCCTACGAGGATTGGATGATACCCCAATTTTACAGATAGAGAGTATCCTATATCAAGCTCGTTATCTCAGAGCAGGGACCGTAGACCTTATCATTGATGTCCATTGGTCTTCTAGACCATTATTCTTCAACATTTGTTTGCTACTATCTATGCTGGGACTCAACGCATAT
>CAYREE010000193.1:0-3075 GCA_964423225.1 uncultured archaeon
CCTCTATTGTCCAGGCTCATCTGATATTCCTAACTGTTTCTCTTTCTCAGATATTCTTATCCGAGTCTTTATCACTGTGTCAGGATTCAAACTAATACTATCTATCCCGCATTCAACAAGGAACTCTGCGAACTCTGGGAAGTCAGATGGTGCCTGACCGCATATACCTATCTTCCTTCCCTTCTCCTTGGCCACAGAAATCACCTGTGAGATAAGGCGTTTAACAGCATCATTTCTCTCATCATATATATGGGATACTAGCTCACTGTCACGGTCTAGTCCAAGAGTCAACTGAGTCAAGTCATTGCTTCCAATGCTAAACCCGTCGAATACCTCGCAGAACTGATCTGCTAGGATAACATTAGAGGGTATTTCACACATAACATACACTTGTAGCCCATTCTCGCCTTTCCTAAGACCGTTCTTCTCCATTTCTGCAATAACACTCTTTCCTTCTGAAACAGTCCTGCAGAAGGGTATCATGACTTTTAGATTAGTCAAACCCATAGTATCTCTTACCTGTTTGACAGCCTCACATTCTAAAGCAAACGCTTTGCTGAATTCTTCGTCATAATATCTTGAAGCTCCTCTCCAGCCGATCATTGGATTATGCTCTACAGGCTCATAGAGTTTTCCACCAATAAGATTCGCATATTCATTGCTCTTAAAGTCACTGAACCTCAATATGACGTCTTTCGGATAGAATGCAGCTGCAATATGAGCAATACCCATAGCAAGCTTATCTACATAAAACGCTGTCTTATCATCATAACCAAAAGTCTTCTCGTCAATCTGTGCCTTTACTTCCATATCTGTGAGCTTATCATAGTCAAACAAGGCGTTAGGATGGATTCCAATATAACTGTTAATAACAAATTCCTCCCTTGCCAGGCCTACACCATCGTTTGGTATGAATGATTGTTCAAACGCGTTTTCAGGTATTCCAACATTCATCATTATCTTCGTCTTTGTATTTGGAATACTATCCAACTCAACTGAATCAACATGGAATTGCAAGACACCGTCATAGACGAATCCCTTCTCTCCCTCAGCACAAGATACAGTCACATCCTGTCCACTAGATAAGTTTTCAGTTCCATTTTCTGTACCAATAAGACAGGGGATGCCTAGTTCCCGAGATATTATCGCAGCGTGACATGTTCTTCCACCACGGTTTGTTACAATGGCAGATGCTATCTTCATTATCGGTTCCCAGTCGGGGTCGGTCATATCAGTAACTAATACTTCACCCTCGTTGAATTTTCCGATATCATGAACATCTTTTATCACATGGACTTTACCGGCACCGATACGATCTCCTACAGAGTCACCCTCAACCAGGACATTACCTTTTTCATCGAGCTTGTATTGTTCTAGTACATTAGCCGACTTTTGAGAAACAACTGTCTCCGGACGTGCCTGCACGATGAATAATTCACCGGTTTCACCGTCTTTTGCCCATTCCATATCCATGGGCTTATAATGACCTGCCTTCTCACCATAATGGTCCTCGATAATACATGCCCATTGAGCAAGTTTCATTATCTCATCATCACTGGCTACGAACATCTTACGTTCGTTTTCAGGAACATCGACGTTTTTCGTAAGCTTGTTGCCATCGGTTGAATAAACCATCTTTATCTTCTTGGCACCCACCTTCTTACTAATAATCGAGCGTTTACCCTCTTTCAAAGTAGGTTTGAAGACATAATATTCATCGGGTGTAACAGATCCTTGAACTACTGTCTCTCCAAGGCCATATGCACCGGTTATGAACACTACATTAGTGAAACCTGACTCGGTGTCTAAAGAGAACATAACTCCTGAACATGCCTTATCACTCCTAACCATCTTTTGAACACCGATGGATAGATAAACATTAAAATGATCGAATCCCTTATCAACACGGTATGATATAGCCCTGTTTGTAAACAAGCTTGCAAAACACTTTTTACATGCGTCTAGAAGCTGGGATTCTCCACGAATATTCAGATATGTCTCCTGTTGTCCAGCAAATGATGCATCCGGCAAGTCTTCCGCAGTTGCGGATGATCTAACTGCAACATCGCAATGTTCACCATATTCCCCGCAAAGATTAGTATAAGCATCAAATACTGCGGTCTTCAATTCATTTGGAAAATCACAATTTCTGATTAGGTCACGAACTCTATGACCTCGATCAGCGAGATTTTCCATATCTTTGGTATCCAAATCAGATAAGATCTCTTTTATCTTGTCTGCTACACCAGCTTTTTCAAGTAGGAACTGGTATGCTTTAGCGGTGATCGCAAATCCGTTTGGAACCTTTACGCCCTGACTAGTGAGATTCTGATACATCTCGCCGAGGGACGCGTTCTTCCCCCCTACTATTGGGACATCGTCTATCGTTAATTCATTAAACCATAAAATAAATTTAGTGTCTCTGTCCGTCATAGTAAAGTATTACTATAGTTAATAAAAAAAGAAAATAGATCAGTCTGGCCAGTAGCTGTCAGCGCCTAATCCAGTATATTCTTTTGGCCGCTGATATTCGTCGTATATTTTTTCACTAACATTGTTTTCTTTGTTAACATTAATATCTTCTTCAATCTTGATTATTTCACCGTAACGACCCTTGTTAAGCCGTATTGTCCCCTTAAACACTGTGATATAACCATTTTCAAGCCGATATGATGATCCGATCTCGACTTTTTCAATATCTTCATCCCATAAAGTCATTAATATGATACCTGTATCGTCTCCAATCATTAATTCTGTTACAGCATGTGGTGTCCGGTCTTTCTTCGATCTAACATTTTTAATATCTTGCTTCTCAACCACCTTGAATAATATGTCTACCCGTTTAGAACGAGGTGTTAATTCATCGATTTTTAAATTATTTGCGCCTTTCATGCTCAAACTATTTTATTCACTTACACATATTTAAATCAACCATGAGCGACGTTATTTTAATCTATCCAGACCATAGAAAAATCCTTGGAGGCAGGACTTATAGTCCGTTAGGCCTCCCATATATCGCTTCAGTACTTGAGGCTAACGGATATAAAACAAGGATTATTGATCTGGAAATTGAGG
>CAYREE010000194.1:0-3022 GCA_964423225.1 uncultured archaeon
TTTTCTCGCAGGTGCAACAACTCGCCTATCCTCCAGCTTCACACCCGCCTTTTCCATAATCCGTTCCATAATGTCTAATGTTTCCTGTGTCTCAATACCCTCTACCTTCTCCCTGAAGTATCTGAAGTATCTACGGATTATCTCTTCTTTCGCAGCTTTCTGACAGACCTTATCATCAATGATTCCCTCTTTTGCCATATTGACTCCCATGTCAGTGGGGGATTTATATCCGAAAGGATTTTGCTCTTCTGTTATCCTCTTCATAAGGTTCTGTAGGATATTAAAGTTTTCGATATCCCGGTTGTAGTTGACAGCGATGATGCCGTAAGCGTCTTCATGATATCCATCGACCATGTTGACGTCTTTTAAATCTGCGGTAGCGGCTTCATAAGCCATGTTTATCGGGTGGTTAAGCTTAAGGTTCCAGATTGGGAATGTCTCGAATTTTGCGAAGCCTGTATTGTCGCCTTTTTTTCTCTCATGGTAGATTTGACTCATGCAGAGTGCCATCTTTCCCGAGTTGCCGCCAGCTCCGGTTACAATAACCAGCTTTTTCCCAGTCTTAACATAAGGCTGCCTATCATAGCCCTCCAGTACTTTTTCTATGTCCTCGGGGTACCCGGGGATTTCACTATGAAGATACACTTTAATCCCTAAATTCTCCAATTTCTTTTTGAATATCTGTATTGATTCCTGATGGTGATACCGGGTTATTACAACCCCTAGAATATCAAGGCCAAATTCCCGTATATCACGAATATCCTTGAGCGTCTGATTGTCGTATGTCAGGCCGAAGTCCCTTCTGACTCGTCCTTTCGCAATGTCTTTGGCGCTCACACAATATATCACGTCAATATCGCCAAGCTTCTTCAGCAACTCTATCTTGGCAGTCTGTCTATAACCCGGTAGAACCCGTGCAGCATGCATGTCATAGCAGAGTTTACCGCCGAACTCCAAGTATAATTTCTCGAATTTACTGACTCTCTTAAGAATCTCCTTGGTCTGTATATTCAAATAAGCCTCTGTGTCAAAACCGATTTCATTCATCATTATCTATCACGTTCCTCTAATCTCATTATTTAACCAGTCACATTCATCATCAACATTGACGTAATCGTCTAATTTTACAGGAGTCGTACAATATATAAGATCCTGTATGATACGGTCGATAGAAGTAGTTAAAACCTCTTTTCCAAATCCGTATAAAACAATTCCAATGTCTAGGATTACATTCATATGTATACGGGTTAGTAATTAGTACACTCCCATTAAAATATGAGTTTTATTTTACTATGTTGATAAATGATAGATATGATAAATTACCTAAAATTTTTCTTCCTAATATGTTTCATAACCGCATTCATGAGCAGTAGTGTTTCAGCTCAAAGCAGTGACTTATGCTGTTTCCTAGATCCTTTCGTTGTTTTATTCAAGACTATTTTAAACACGATTGGATTAGGTGGGCCGGCACCAGTTAATACAACGACAACAGTTACCACTACAATAGAGACGACAACATCATCTACAACATCCACATCTACGTCAAGGACGACAACATCCACAACTACATCCACTACAACATCGTCAACTACAACAACTACTTTAAGGCCTGGAGCATGTAATTCATATCTTGATTGTCCTGAAAAGATTGTTAAGATACGATGTAGGGGTAATGACAAAAGTCTGGTTACAGAGGAGACTACAATATTTGTTTGTACAAAACCTGGGACTAATCAAAGTATGTGTAAGGGAAATGCTAAATCACATACTATCGAAGTATGTAGTGTAGGATATGAATGTGTAGAAGGTATACCTGATTGTGTTGAAGGATAATTTTTATTCTTGTAACGCCTTTTTTTATTAAAATGGTATTAGTAGACGACAAATTGATTGATGCAATACGGGCTTCAACCAGGAAGGAAGCTCATAGGATCAATTCAAGCAAGAGCATTAAATTACCTGAAGTAGTGTATTTCTCAGGTAAAACTGATACTACAGATACTCATAGCCGATTTGACACGGGCTTAGACTTATCTAAGGAGACTGGAAAATTGAATGATATGGTTGCACGACAAGATACTCGTACCGACCTTTTGGGGGCATGCTCAGAGGTTAGAAAGACTGAATTAGAGATATATGGTGTCAGAAAGGGGACACGGGATGATGGCCGTGATTTTTTCCTTTCTGCACGTGAGATAAAGAGGGAGGATAGACCCTCGCAGAACCTTGAGGATCTGAGATTACTTCTTGGAGTTGAAGGTGATGAGGGTGCAGGACTTATGAGTGATGCTATGTCATTAGAATTTGCTGCTGAAGTTGATATACCAGTCTATTCAATGAGAGTTGTTAGGCATAAGGGAGATAAACATCCTGATCTGTCATTGCAAGCATGAATTAAGTGAGACATATGGAAAGAGATTATGCATTGATGGATAGACTCCCAGGAAATACCCTGAACGAGTTGACATATCGCAATCCTCAACTGCTTGACGAGAATAGGATAACAATATCTTATCAATTAGGGATGAATGCTGCATTCGCATATATATTCGGTATTAGAGATGGATATCAAACGAATTACATCTATAATCCACAGAATAAAGTACTTACAAGGATCGACAAGGAGACTTTCCTTGACGTTCCTAATGAGCCATTCACAACTATGAATGATGGAAACAAATACACCCAGGAAATTGCTGCATGTGAACTCAATAATCTGAAATACATGCCGGCATATCGTGATGGGGATGAAAGACTGGAGATCCTTAGGGCATTCAAGGTCGGTTTTACAGATAAATACAATCATATAAAGGAAAAACAGGATAAACTACTCGATCTTGTTAGAAAGACAAGAAAAAACATGATCGAGATAAAAAATCCTATAGACCGGGGAGAATACGATGAAGAAACCAATAGACTGGTTTTAACAGTAAAATTTTTAATAGAGCAAGACCCCGATGAAGTATTGATACGATTGTTTAAAGCTAAAAAAGAATTAGAATAAAAAAAAAAAAAATAGTGG
>CAYREE010000195.1:0-608 GCA_964423225.1 uncultured archaeon
TCTATAATAAAATCACATCTGTAAGAAACATTAATGATCTAAGATTGCTTATTAGGGGCGGGTTTGCGGTTTTACGCGGTCATGTCTCATCTCTAAGCGATGATAGTGGTGGATGCGGATGCCAAGAGTAAAAAATAAGAATATAATCGGATTTGGTGAGAAAGATATTAAGATCGGGATAGTTCTTTTCCTACTAGCCTTCCTCGTAAGGTATTATTTCATGTCTGATGGACTATTTCATACTGATTCTGTTATTGGCGCGAGGGCTGCTGAAAATACGCTTTCGACCGGGAGGCTTCATTATCTACAGGGTGATCTTGGATATCCTGGCGAAGCATTAGTTATGACAATCACCTATGCTTTTTTCAAGTTATTGGGGGCAACTACTGCTGAATATTCAGTTCTTTTTGCCGGAGTCTTTTTTGGTGCATTATGCATTCCGATGATCTATTTATTTGCAAAGAAATTATTCGATTCTGAATATGTGGGTGTTTTTTCTGGACTCCTTCTCACATTTCTACCTATTCATCTATCGCTTTCAACCTATGGTAAAGGCCATGGTATGGAGCTCTTTTTCCTTTTAGCTTCTGCATATACTGTCTTGTGGG
>CAYREE010000195.1:618-2879 GCA_964423225.1 uncultured archaeon
CATTGAAGTTGAAGGTGTTAGCTTCAGGTCTTCTGGGTTTTACAATGGTTATTCGTCAGACCAGCGTCCTTGCACTTCCTGCATTGGTGCTCTTGTACTGGCATTTTAATAATCCGATTAGTTTTAAGAAGGTTCGTAAGAAGACTAAGGTAAAATTATTACATTCTTATGAGACGATTTTCGTAGATTTGTTAGTGTTAGCGATACCAGCATTGATTATATTCACAGTATTCTTCGTACCGAAGATGATTTATGAGCCGGGTTTTTCACTTATTGGAAATATTCAGTCTGTGAGCGAGGAGACTAATAGAGGATTCAGCTTTTTTTCTGACATGCTTGTATTATCCTTTACTTGGGCTACTTTTTCCTTGACATGGCTTGGATGGATTTTATCCCTGGTTGGTTTAGGCTTGTTATTTAAGGATAAGAAATTAGTGGCAATTGCATTGTTGGCATGGTTCTTTTTCTTCTTTATGTATCTGGGTAATATCATCTCGACTTCACCAAGGTTTGTCATACCTGCATTGGTAGCTCCAGTAATGCTCAGTGCGTTTGCATTGGATCAGATCCGTTTAAGGTATGATGTGGCTAGCGTCGGAATCATTTTATTTATCATTATTGTCTGGATGATGACGAATATCTATCCAGTCATTGATTATAGGCGTGGATATTGCGGTCCCTGCGAGTTTTCCAAGAAGATTGGCGCTACCGTCGGGCCTAATGCTCGTGTTATGGCTATGGATGAGAGTCAGCATTATGAGTATTATGCTGGGACGACGAGTATCGGACATCCGGGGGGAAAGGATATTCTTGATCCTATGAAGGTTCAGGCTAGCCTGGATTTTATTGATGGTTTATTGAGGAATGATACGCCGGTTTATGCAACGACTCAGGGTCTTGGTTATGATGTTCTTGTTGAGGGTCTGCTTGGATATGATAGTGGGCAGATGCTTTTAAAGAACATGATTACTGGGAGAGTCTTTAAAAACCTTAAGTTTGATCCTCAACGGAGGGAATTATACGATATGAACTCGAATACTGTTTTGCCATTGACTGGATTATATGGTCTGGAATTATTCAATCGTTTTTCAGTTAAACCTGTTTTTGCTTTGGAGAGTGAGGATTGGCATCATAAGGGTATTACAAGTGGAAGGTATACTGCCGTCCTTTACAAGATATCTCTTAGGGATGATTCAGATGAAAGATCCTAGTAATCTGCATGTAAAAAAAAAGATTGGATTATTTAGTCTTAAATCAACTGTCTTGGTTACTGGTGCTTCTGTCATGATTGTTGAGATACTTGGCAGTAGGCTTATGGCTCCATACTATGGTTCGTCAACTTTCGTCTGGTCTGCTCTTATTGGAGTTATCCTTGCTAGTCTGAGCCTTGGTTATTACCATGGTGGCAGGATGGCTGATAGAAATCCGTCATTCGTCAAGCTTTCCAGGATTATACTTGTGTCTTCACTTTTGGTTTTTATTATCCCTTTTGCAGGGGAGCCTATCATAGCTTTTACAACATATATTCCCTCTAAACTTGGACTTCTTCTTGCTGCATCTCTGTTACTTGCTGCTCCTGCTTACTTTTTGGGGATGGTGTCACCTTATGCGATAAGGTTATCGGCTGAGAAACTTGATTCGATTGGATCCACTGCTGGAGACCTTTATGCATTATCAACTCTTGGCAGCATAGTCGGTACGATGGCTACTGGATTTATTTTAATCCCATTGTTTAATGTATCGACCATCTTCTATTCGGTGGGGATAGTATTGCTTCTTTCAAGTATTTCCCTCGACTATCAGGATAGGAAATTGGAGAAAAATTTTATGGTTTTGGTAATCATTGGATTCATGTTATTTTTCCCGCCCGCGTATATCGGTACGGGTGAACTTGTTTATAGCGAGGATTCTTCTTATTATCGGATCATTGTTTCAGAGGAGGATGGGAAAAGGGATCTTTTTCTGGATGATCAGCTTGCAGGATCCATTTTGCTTGATACGGGGTATACTGCTTATGAATACATCAATTTTTTCGAATTGCCATTCTTTATTAAGCCTGACATCAAGGATATCCTGATGATTGGGGCAGGTACATTAGTGGGTCCTCGTCAGATACTTGTCAATCATCCCTCGTCAAGGATTACTATTTCAGAGATTGATCAGCGTGTCATCGGTGTGGCAAAGGATTACTTCTTCTTTGAGCAAGAGGATAATGTGGATATTAATGTGGGTGATGTGCGTTTATTGGTGAAAGATAAGAA
>CAYREE010000196.1:0-2823 GCA_964423225.1 uncultured archaeon
ACAGGTTGATCATGTATTCAATATCCTCTTTCCGCTTGATCAACATCGAAGTCTTGTCGATATCCACTAATTTACCTGCCCTACTCTTTTTTTCTAATGCTATCACATCCCTCTGGATTATCCGTAAATGCTTATCCTCAATGGATTTAGGATCGATGGAGATAAGCATCCTTGATTTATGGACTGCGATCTGATCTTCAGCAAATTTTAACAGGCTTAAGAATGATTTAAAGTCTTGATGAGCAATCATGACTGATGGATTAAGCAATAATATAACCGTTTTTTCATTCTCTGAAAGAAATGTTGAAATCCTATCCTTAATCGCATCTATGTCATCAAGATTCAATGCAATATCAGAATCAACTTCAGAAAGCCAGACAATTTGTATGTCAAGAAAGCTTAATCCATATCTTCTCTTTAATATATCCGGATTCAGCGTTGTAATGCATTGTCCTTTGAATCCGTGCTTCACAAGGATTTTAAAAATATTTATGGCTCGCTTAGTTTTCTCTGACTCTATGATATACGCATTACCCTCATCTAATAATGTGTCGTATCTATTCAAACCCTGATCATCAAGCAATCTTGCCTTCGATTCGAGCTCATCGACGTAGACCATCAATGCCTCTTTTGTTTCCCGAAGACGCTTCACAAGACATAAGAGGATAGTTAAGACTACTACCTCACAAGTAATGCATGCAAAAAAACCTATCAATAGATAGTCAAGGGTTATTGGCCTGCCAAATAATATCGCCATTATTGATATTGTAGTCAGTGTAAGGATCTCGGATATGGTGACCGAGGAGAAGAATAGGAAAAACACGCTTTTTTTGGCCAAAATCCTAGCGATTCTATCTAACATCTTCCTAAATCACTATTCCAGGTTGGCTGGTATTTGAACCGGTCGATACCTGTTAAAATCTAGGAAGTTTAAAAATAAAGGCTTAATTTTTACTCTAAAACAGCCCCTTTATCCGCGCTTGTAACCAGTCTAGAGTACCTTTTCAACCATCCCTTAGCCCTTGGTTTTTTAACCCTACACGTCTTCTTGCGGGATTCCATCTCCTTCTTGGATATAAGTAGGTCTAGCTTCCTTTTGGGTATGTCGATGAGTATGTCATCGCCTTCCATTATGTATGCTAGTGGACCGCATTGTGCAGCCTCAGGGCTGATATGGCCGATACAAGGTCCCCTGGTTCCGCCACTGAATCTTCCATCAGTAATCAATCCCACAGATTCGGACAATCCCATACCTGCGATGGCAGATGTTGGTGAAAGCATCTCCCGCATACCAGGCCCTCCGGACGGCCCTTCATATCTTACTACTACGATATCACCAGGCTTGATCTTTCTGTCAAGGATTGCCTTCATTGACTCTTCCTCACTGTCAAATACCCGGGCCTTGCCTTTCATCTTCATTGCCTTGGGTGATACTGCGCTTTGTTTCACTACTGCTCCATCTGGTGCTAGATTACCCTTTAATACTGCCATACCGCCTTCCTTATGATAAGCCTTAGAGAGTGGTCGGATTACGTCAGAGTCATATACGATCCCTTCTTTCGCTATCTTCTTCACGTTCGGTCCTGCCACTGTTGGATTAGACTTGAGACCCTTCTCTAACCTACTCAATACAGCGGATATTCCACCTGCCCTATCCAAGTCTTCCATGAATGTCTCTCCACCCGGCCGCATATTGCAGATGTGCGGAGTCTTCTTGCTTACCTTGTCGAATAATGACATGTCTATTGGACAGCCTGATTCATGGGCTATTGCTGTGAGATGTAATACTGTGTTCGTACTTCCTCCCAATGCATTATCTACTACTATCGCATTGTATATCGAGTTCTTGTTGAGTATTTTTCTCGCATTCACTCCTGATTTCACGAGCTCTACTACCTTCTGCCCTGACTCGAATGCTATCCTCTTCTTCTTCGCACTTGATGCGATACCTGTACCGCATCCAGGCAATGAAATTCCCATCGCTTCGGCAAGACATGCCATTGTATTTGCGGTATACATGCCCTGGCATGACCCGGGTCCTGGACAAGCCTCACATTCATAGGCTTCCATCTCTTTCTTGTCTATTTTTCCTGCCTGATACTGGCCTACAGCCTCGAACGTATCTCTTACAAGACTGAGTCTCCGGTTCTTATAGTATCCGCCAAGCATTGGTCCAGCTGTCACTACGATTGCTGGAACATCCAGTCGTCCTGCTGCCATCAGCATTCCTGGTGTTATCTTATCACAGTTTGTGAGTAGTACGATTCCGTCAAGTGCGTGAGCATTCACAATAGACTCTACTTCATCTGCTATGAGTTCTCTGGAAGGCAGACTATATCTCATACCATAGTGCCCCATTGCTATACCGTCGCATATTCCTGGCACTCCGAAGATGAATGGTTTTCCACCGCCAGCATAAACACCGTTCTCAATGGATCTTTCAAGCTCCCGCATTCCAGTATGTCCTGGGATCAAGTCTGTGAAACTTGATGCTATCCCTATGAACGGTTTTGCAAAGTCTTCTTTGACTACTCCTGTCGCATATAGTAGCGCACGATTGGGTGTGCGCTCCACACCACGCTTGATCTTATCGCTCCTCATCTTAACCATATAATATTCTACTATAGATTATAAAGAGTTCTGATATTAATCTCACCTGCCTAAGATAATCATATGGGATCAGGCCCACCCCGTTCTCTTGAGGATATGCGTGTTCAAGCACAGACAGATGAGAGCATAAGGCTTGAGGACCATACGACGATAATCGATGGACAATCTGTAAGAGACCGGGTTAAAGCATTGGTGAAAAGCGTATATGACCGC
>CAYREE010000197.1:0-2816 GCA_964423225.1 uncultured archaeon
ACAGGGTATACCAAAGTAGCAGGATTCACGAATGCCCGCACTTGAATTACCAACAATACAAGAGGAATTTCGAAGTAGATTGAAGAATAAATCCACTGGCAAATGCTTGTATACATAGATGTAATCACAATCTTTTTCATATAAGAATTTCCTTATCTCTGAAACCATTTGATCTGATCCAGCATCAAGATTCGGCCACAAAAGAATTGTTTGCATCTTCAATTTATGGATGGCTTCTAATGTCTCCTTTATTTGACGACCGCTATCTTCAGCCTCAGTTGTAACAGGATGTTGAATCAGTATTAGATAATCTTTTTTTGGGTCAGGAGTCTCTCCAACTTTTGCTTTTAACGGGCTTGTATTAAACATTTCTTCTTTTGTTAATTTACTTGATCCAAGCAACAGATCTATTGATGGACAACCTGTTACGAATATATTTGATGGGTTTTCTCCCATCCGAATAATGACATCCTTTGCCTTTTCAGTAGAGGGGAAATGTATGTGTGAGAATTTTGTTACTACATGTCGTATCGACTCATCGATTGAACCTGTTTTCTCTCCGCCCTGGATATGTGCAATCGGTATATTGAGGTAGGATGCAGTGATTACTGCGGGTAGCACATCATATCTATCTCCTATCACCAACAGGAAATCAGGTTTGATTTCCGAGAAATAAGTTGTCAATTCAAGTATTGCCAGGCCCGTTGATTTTGCCATTGTCTCCAGGTTTCCGCCTTCAATCACAGTGTAGATACTCTCGTCTATGTTAAATCCATCTTTTTGAATATCTGAGATGGAATGCCCGAACCGGTCCAATAAATGCGATCCAGTAGTAACAACATTCAAATCTAGGCCTTCATGATCCTTTATGGCTTGCATTGCAGATTTAAGCCTTGAATATTCGGAACGATTACACGAATATACACAAATCAATTTCTTTTTTGACATTTTTAATAATCACTCTTTTTTAATTGATGATCTTTCTTTATATCCTTCATTGCTGTTTTACCAATAACGTCATTATAATCTCTTGCCAGTATTTCCCCTGTACCTGGTCTTTTTACCCAAATATTATCTTTTGAGAACAATTCACCTTTTTTAATATCTTTGATAGTCACGACGCTTGCATATGCAAAATCGATTGTGGGTTTTTCTTCGTTTAATATTTCTTTTGAACCACTTAACGCATGAAATATCGCCTTTGAACCGATTATTAAGTCTTTAAGCTCTTCTGTATCAATTGAGATGGGAACATCAGGACCGGGCCAGGTCTTATCCGATGTGAAGTGTTTTTCAAGTATTGATGCTCCAAGGGCTACAGCTCCAAAACAAGTATAATTTCCTAGTGAATGATCACTAAGGCCGAGGAGTGCATCGGGAAATGATTTCTTTAGATCAATAATGGCATTTAATCTTACCTTATCGTAGGGTGTGGGATACATTGATGTGCAGTGCATCAATGCAAAAGGTATATTTTTTTTCCTGAGGATATCAACAGCCGGAGAGATTGATGCTATGTCATTCATGCCAGTACTTAATATTACTGGTTTATTGAATTCCGCAATATGCTCAATCAATGGATAGTTATTGCATTCTCCAGATCCTATTTTGTATGCGGGAACCTCCATTTTTTCCAGCCTGTCTACCGCAGCCCTGGAAAAGGGAGTGCACAGATATATCATGCCCCTTTCTTCAACTGCTTGTTTAAGCTTTCTTTCTTCTTTCTCACTCAGTGAACAGCGATCCATTATATCCCAAATGGATTCATCAGAGTTTCCAGGGATGACATCATTTGGAATCATCTCATCTTCGACAACGTGACATTGGAACTTCAAACATTCACATCCCGCAGAATGGGCGTCCTCTACCATTTGGATCGCTTTTTTGAAATCACCTTCGTGATTTATCCCGATTTCAGCTATTACCAACGGCGGAGATTTATTGCCGATTGTTCTTTTGTTTATTTCTATTGTATTATCCATTTCTTTAATCGTTTATGATTGTTCATCTAACCAGTTTTTTATCACTTTATGAAATTTGTCTGCATCATGCTTTAACTGACCTCTAATAACTGAGTATTGCTTCTTAATATCTTCGGAATTTTTTATTGATCCATGAATCATCTTGGATAAATCCTCGATAAATCCGGATTTATTAACACATATCGCCCGCTCGCCAATCCCTAGCTCATCATATAGTTTCCTGATTTGAGGATATGTCACGAATCCTATGGAAGGCGTGCCTAATCCGATACTGCATACATTGGTATGAAATCGCATACCCATAGATACATCACATTTCGCATACAGATCAAATACATAGTCTTGTGCATTTTGTCCTATTGCATAAGGGGCTACTGTGATCTGATTTCTTGCGATCTTAGAATCACAGATTTTCAGAAATTTACTGGTTGGTTCTAGATCCTTGTATATATGAGGTATTAATATTAGTTGAATTTCCTGATCTTCCAGCAATATTGATTCTATGCTGTTCTTGAATTCTTTTAAGAATCCATCAAGATCATGATGTCTGGTTGAGTTAATTTTTTCATATAAATTTGGAATATGTTTTCCAATAGTATCGTATAATGGCTTTTTGCCAGGGAATCTTATAGCAGGCATATCACCAGCTAGATTCACTCCAATATATTTTTTTCCTTGATTCATTTCAACATGATCAAATGTTTTTACTGTTGTGAAAAAACCGCCATCTGGGACTTTGTGTATACGATCCGAGTATTCAGCGCCGAATATTTTATTAAGGTCATTTAATGACCCGTCATTTCTTAGAGATACCAGAATCTTATCATTAGATAA
>CAYREE010000198.1:0-2805 GCA_964423225.1 uncultured archaeon
ATTGCATATCCTGATCAGCGAGTAGATCATATCGGTGCAATGGTGATACCAAATACGGTTGCTTTAATTAAAGACGGGCCAAATCCTGAGAATGGGAAAAAATTCATTGATTATATGCTTAGCAGACAAATGGAGGAGCGACTAGCTCATTCTGTTTCCAAACAAATACCTTTGAGAAGTGGAATTTCGACACCGAGTAGTGTGAAAAACATTGATAAGATAAGGGATATGACTGTCGATTTTAATCAAGTTGCTGAAAAAATGGAAGAGTCAAACAAGTTTCTACTTGATTTATTCACTGGAGATTAATAAGATTAGTCATGCTCAAGGTCAGAGGAAAATTATTATTAACTGGATTTGGAGTTTTTTTCATTATTGGTTTAATACCAATATTGCAATTGTTCCAACCAATAATCCTTGATTGGACGGTTAATGATTATAATAGTCTAGGATTGTTGGCTCTATCAACACGTCAATAAACCCTATTGTAAAATACGCTATTCGTTGGGTTAAAAACAAAAATATTCACGACCGTGATCGGCGTCCCAATCGCATTCATTCTATTTAAAACCAACATTCCTTTTCCAAACTTTTTTAAAATAGCATTTGCATTGGTCCTAGTTATACCCACTTATATACTGGCGATATCTTGGATCAATATGGTTGGTCCTGAAGGTCATATCATAGATTATATCATTTTCTTCACTGGGCCAAACAATCAATATTTCAGTATTTACGGCTTCTGGGGGTCATTTTTGATTTTATCCCTTTCTTCTGTTCCCTTTGTAATCTTGCTTACTGGTGGCGCGTTGAACTCAATTGATGATTCTATACTTGAAGCCGCCGACTTATCTGTTGGATTTAGAAAAACTTTTACTCGAGTAATATTACCCTTAGCATCAAATGGGATAATGTTTGGGTCACTTCTTGTTTTTATCAAGGCTATCTCAGATTTTGGAACCGTGTCTTTTCTCTTATATGACACATTTAGTATTGAAATATTCAGTCAACTTGCCGCATTTTACGATGCGAAATCAGCCATGATTTACTCAATAATCCTAATTTCCACATCCTTTATCGCGGTGTTGATTCTACTAAAAATTTTTAAAACACGGATCTTTACTTCTATACTCTCGTCATCCTCTACTAAAAAATATGATCTTGGATCCTGGTGGATACCCGCATTCTTATCAACTATCTTCATATTAACTCTTTCATTATTTATTCCACTATCTTCTCTCTTTTATTCTTCCCTTTTTTTCTATGGGAAATATAATGGATTTGGGAATTATTTGACTACCTTTGATATCGCTATGCCGAATATTGTTAATAGTATCAAATATGCAGTATTCGGATCATTTGTAACCCTAATTATTGGATTTTCTATAGCTTATGGCTTATTCCATTCTAAAAAAGTTAGCAATAGACCTATTGAGTTAGTATTGTTTATCCCCTTTATATTGCCTGGTACTCTACTTGGATTGGGACTGATATTATTCTGGAATCATCCACTGCTTTTCATTTATAACACACCCATTATGATACTTTTCGGATATATCTCAAAATTCACTATAATAGCCTTTAAAACCTCCGAGATTGCCTTATCCAAAATCAATAAATCAATTGAGGAAGCAGCGGTTCAAGTCGAGAAAAGGCAATATTTGATTTTAAAGAATATAATCTTTCCTTTAATTCGACCACCCTTATTGACGGGCTGGCTATTGATTTACATCCTATGTTTAAATGAATTGAATACTTCGATAATGGTTTATCCGCCAGGGTATGCAACATTACCGATCTCAATTTTCATTTTATATCACGATGGTCCTCCTGGTCTAGTCGCGGCGTTGAGTATGACCTTGATTATTATTTGTTTAATACCATTACTCATAATATTTTTAATTTTAAAATTATCTGAAATCAAACGTTCTTAAGTCAAAATATTAAAAAATATGTTGGATTTATTTATCTATTCCTTATAATCATATAGGTAATTCTAAATCCGTGTATTTCTTCAAAAATATCAAAAAATTATGATAAAATAAGTATTTATTCTCAAACATCGTGATTATAATATATATAATATTATCAAATCTCTGAGTCTCAGAGATTTAATATCTTGACTCTTACTTAGAATTAATTCTTTAAAATTTGTCTTTGTATTTTCTTCATATTTCTTCTTAAATCTATAACGCCCTATATATATTATAATATTTTGACAGTCAAGATATTGATAATATTATCTCAGTAAAATGCGCATATACCCTGAGAAAAAAAAACTTAGTCCGAGAAAAGAGAGGAAAGGCGATACAAGGTTAATCCTAGGAGAAAAAAACCTGTGTGAATTTTTTTATAAACTGCTTCTTTTTATTAAATATTTTAGTTTGAAGAAGAAAAGCCTTATTTTTTCCCCAGCCTCTTTTTTAACAATTTTTCTTGTTCTTTCTGTGTTTGTGAACGCCCAATCTATTCCCTACGGCTGTAATGATGCAGATGAATGCAATCCTAAAGAGTCTATAACCGGTCTTTCTGCTAGTGTTTTTAGTGGTCTTTCTATAGTCGTTCCTTCTGCTAGCGATATTAGTGGTATTTCTGTTGCCGCTCTTTCTACTGATGGTTTAAGTGGAAATTCAATAGCCGCTTCTTCTGCTAGTGGACCTACTGGTACAGTTCCAACAGCTCCCTCTTCTTCGACAACTTTTACGTCTACGTCTGTTTCAAGTTCGTCTGTTTCGACTACGTCTGTGACGAGTTCGTCTGTTTCGACTACGTCTGTGACGAGTTCGTCTGTTTCGACTACGTCTG
>CAYREE010000199.1:0-277 GCA_964423225.1 uncultured archaeon
CACAAACTTGGGCTTCGCGATCACCGTCGGAACATTGCCACATCTTTATTCCGCCACCGGCTCTACACTCTGGTAACTTTTTATCAATTTCATTATATTCTCCGCTTCCAGCTGATGTTTCCTCGTATCTATAGCAGGCTCCCATCATACTCTCACAGTACTTGTCTTTTTCTCCGGTTGGTGGTCCACTCATTGAAGAGGGTGGTGTTGGTGGTACCGGTACTGATGGAGGAGTATATGATGGTGTTGAAGCAGAAGTGGATGGTGTTGTGGATAT
>CAYREE010000199.1:293-2763 GCA_964423225.1 uncultured archaeon
GGGCCAGGTCGATATGCTGAGGTAGGAGGTGTTCTTTCCCTAAATGTTGGGGGTGTTGTCTCCGTAGGATAGCCAGTGGATCCTGTCATGTATTGTTGGCCACTTGGGCTAGTAACTGAATCTTCTCTCAATAAGTATAATGTTATCACGCATAATCCAATTGCGATTAATAATCCGATTCGACGATGGGTGTCAGACATAGTATTCATATAATTTCGCCTCCATATAAATGTAATACTATTATTTAGGAATACAAAAGATAAAAATCAGGGATAAAGTCCTACTACCCTAATAATAATGGTAGAGACTGTATTGTTAATCAGGGATGGGTAAGCTCTGAAAACTGCTGATTCCGATCAGAGTCCCAGGAATTTTATTGCAGCACCTGACATGAATATCACAGCTCCTGCAAGTGCATGCGAGTAAACTTCTAGGCTACCAAGGTTTATCCTGTTGAGACTATATGTCATTGATAAAACCATTATAGTCATTGTTCCAATAGTTGCAAAACTGAATGCAAGCGTCACAAGGATTAGGGATAAGATGTTGTTTGTTGCGGCTGGATACATTAGTATCGGGATCAATGGTTCGCATGGACCGAACACGAAGATTGTGAAGAGGATCCATGGAGTAATATTTTTAGACTTGTTCAAATGAGTGTGAGAATGGCTATGAGTATGTGTATGGGTGTGTGAGTGTTCAGCACCTTCCATATGAAAATGCTTATGCGCATGTCTCCTGGTCTTTAGCACTTTATGCACTCCCCAGATGAAGTAAGCGAATCCAAAGCCCAGAAGCAACCATGCCGCAAGGTCTCCCCGAGTTCCCTCGATTATCTCAAGGTTTAGCACAGCGACACCGAAAGCTATTCCAACCAGGCCTAATACTACCGAGCTTGTAACATGTCCTATCCCACATAAGATGGTGATAAGTGTTGTCTTTTTCATGCTCCAGTTCCGGGCCTTGCTCATAACGATGAATGGTAGATAGTGGTCTGGGCCAAAGAGTGTGTGTAAGAATCCGATGGTTAATGCAGTTCCTATGAGGATTATTGTAGTGTCCACCATTTTTTTGCTATCTTTTCCAAATTAGTGTTACTAGTTTATAAGCATGGTGACATAAAATGGTTGATAGAGTAACACGTTTCGGAGTATCTCTCCCCTCTAAACTGTGTGTGAGATTCGATAAATTGATTGTTGAGCTCGGATACACGAAGAGGTCCAAGGCTATAGCGGATGCGATTAACGAGTTCATATCACAAAAAAGAGTTTCATCTAAGGGCAAGATCATGGGGACGATATCGTATCTTTATGATCATCACGTATCTGATGTTAACAAGAAGCTTGTTGAACTACAACATGGATATGAGAAGAATATCAAATCGACTATGCACAGTCATGTCACACATGATGAATGTATTGAAGTATTGATAGTCGAAGGATCAGCTGATAATATTCAAAAGCTCTATGGTGGACTAAGTGCGATACGGGGCGTGGAAAACTGCAAGCTCTCAATATTGAATAATGAATAGCTGAGCTGTTCTCAATCTGATTTAATATTACTTTTACGAACCAATGTCTTGAAACGTGATATCGCTTCCATTGCTGTATTACTATTTGAATGATCCCTATCATCGGCGGCAAAGAGTTTTTCTCTCGCATGAGTATAATCACCGTTTAATATGTCTGAAAGAGCTCTTTCGATAGGATCTCTAATTGCACGCAAATTCGTACGATCTACTGAACTCATGTTAATATTTATGAAATGCACGTTTGTGATTGGGCCTATCGTTGTGGGAAAGAATGCAAGCCGACCCTTTCCATCATCCTCGTCAAGATGCATGTCTAGGTCCATTGAACCCCTTGAACCAGGCACAGCCTTTAAACTCCGTTCTTGGGCTACCATTGCAGCCAGCATGTCCCCCGGAGGTTTAAAGTTTCTTCTTGCAGCATCACCTTCTAATAAGGATCCGAATGCATTTAGGGCATTATGATCTGTATCATCCATTAATCCAGGCGAGAAACCATACTCCCTACCCTTTTCGCTTAGAATAGTATGATCTCCTACTCCAACCGGCATGCCTAAAGCCTCGAATTCCCCTGATTTATCAAGGACAAGGATCTTAGGCTTCGTGAACTCTAAATCACCCTTATCTGATCCCGTATAATCAATACGTTCGCCAGTATCTACAATACAGGTATTATCCGGTGTTTCAAACACCATGAATCTAGTATGCATTTTCACGACTCCACACCCCGTATAAGCCTTATCCACTAGCTTCCGCCTGTATTCCAAGTCTCTTTGAGAATTCTGTTCTCCTATCAATGGAACTTGACTAAATGCTGGTATGGTATTTTCCGGAGCTGTTATAGTTGTTGCAGACATTATCATCACTTATAATTGAGGATATAATATTTCCGCAATATGCATTTATATCCTATAATGCAGATGCAATAAACCTATTCTTCAT
>CAYREE010000200.1:0-2734 GCA_964423225.1 uncultured archaeon
TTTAAGGTGTTCCAATATTGAGTCAGGTCCAATGAGTTGATGTAGGATGGCTCTACCCCATCTCTTCTTCGCATAATTGAATCTTGAAGGAATAGGCCTAAAAACATCATTCATCATCTTGACGGTATTCATCCTTACAGAGCTGCTATATCCTGGTTTTAAGAATTTTTCGTGGAATTCTGATAGACTAGGCATCCCTGTATCAGACAGCAATCTTTCCTCCTCTCTTAACAGATGTCCATGATATTGAAATATCCTTCTGACATCCTCATTGGAATCTTGCACAGCCACTATATAATCTAGGAAAATTATGGTTAATAGATTATCTGCTATTTGAGACTGGTTGTCCTTTTTCATCAAGGACAAGGGGCACGACGATGATCGTGAGTCTTGGAAGCTTCTTCTTGAATCTGATAGTGTTTATCTCCTGAGCCCTAAGAAGCGTCTCATCACTCACTACTATGGAATCAATATCCTCATCGATTGTCGCAACACCATAACTATCGTTAATCTCGACAATATCAGATGGTTTATCGTGTTTGGACAGGTATTTAGCCAAGTCATTCCGCCTATCCTCATATATCCTAACCTCCTCGATCCTAAACCTATTAGCGAATTCATCGCTTGTAAGGCCGATAATCGTGGATTCTGCGTTTTCAAAGGCAGTGTCTATTAGACTCTCATGTCCTTCATGCAGAATATTGAAGGTGCCTCCAATCACAATTTTTTTAAACATCGTCTAATCCACCCCTTTTTTTTTATATTATATCATAAGAACTGAATCCTTTTTAACCCTGATTATCACAATATTTAGAACATGTATGATGACTTATACAGTAAACTGATAGCTAAAGTTGATTATAGGCTTCTTGCAGTATTGCCTTGGATTGTTACTGCACTTGCGACAATAGTCTTGATCCAGAATGGTCTATCCTATGGTCTGGAGTTCCAAGGAGGAACTTGGATAGAGGCTTTCACAGCCGAACCCTTGAGTCAGGGAGACTTAGAAGGTTTACGAGGAGCATTGAGTTCTCAAGGATTATTAGAGTTGGATGTTTATCAGGGTTTGGAGATAGCAACAAATAAGAATAAGATCACGATCGTTACAACCACTATGATCTCAGAGAATGATATCACACCCATACTTGAAAAAAGTATTGGTAGAATGTATGTCGTAGATACTGCTAGTGTCTCTTTGAAAAATACACCTGCAAAAGACGCTGTTGATAAGTTAAGAACCAGGTTTGAACGATATAATATCCAGGTCGATAATGCGAAGATGACTATTAGTGGTTTGGACTTGGATAAAAAATCATTAGAGAGTGCAGTTGAATACTATATGGGAGAAAAAATAGATTTGATAATAGATGAGAGGAACATGAACATCAAGTCTGTAGGACCCACGCTAGGAAAAACATTCAGGGAACAGGGAATTTGGGCTGTATTCTGGGCTTTTGTATTGATGAGTCTCGTAGTATTCATACAGTTCAAGGATTTCGTACCCTCAATAGCAGTTATACAGGCAGCTATATGCGATCCATTACTGGCTTTATTTGCAATGAGTATACTAGACATACCATTCGATTCAGCATCTCTCGGAGCTTTACTGATGTTGATAGGTTACTCTGTCGACACAGACATACTCCTTACAGCAAGAGTGAAAAAATTCAAGACAGGAGAAGTCGACGAGAATATTGATCAGGCAATGAAGACTGGTCTGATGATGACGTCAACCATTGTTATCACCATGATGATAGTCATCTTCGTAACAACATTCTTCATACAGATTCCAACATTAAACACGATAGCATATGTACTTATGTTTGGACTTATCATGGACTTGTTCACCACATGGTTCACAAATGCAGGCATCCTAAAATGGAATGCGGGACGACCAAAAAAACGTAGGAGAAAAAGTATATTCAATTTCAGTATATTCGAAAAATAAAAAAAGATGGCTCTAGGTAAGACACTTAAGAATTGGAAGGTTGTGCTATGGATGATCACAGTATTCATCTCGCTTCTACTCATATCAAATATCATCCCAATGAACAAGGACAAGGGCATAGGACTTGGAAACGGGATAGATTATGGATTAGACTTTGCAGGAGGTATAGAACTACAATTACAGCTTGAACGGCCATTAACCGCTGATATAATGGCTCTTGAACGAGGGATCCTTGAGAACAGGTTAAACAGCATGGGATTGAAGGACATTCCAATAAGAAGCTGGGGAGACCAATACATACTCATTCAAATCGCTGACGCTTCACCTGAAGAAGTCGTCCAGATAGAAGAGATATTAAAACAGCAGGCAAGGTTCGAGGAGAGGATTGATGGTGAACTGACCGTACTAGGCGATGAGATAACAGTTGATCTAGGGCCTTCAGGAACTGAATTGAATCCGTTTCAAGGGGGTTTCAGCTGGGCAGTCCGGGTAAGACACAGTAAAGAAGGCGCATGTCGTTTCGGAGAAGTCGGAGACGGAAAGCGTGGCAGACCAGTCGACATATTCATTGACCGGCCAGTCAATACTAGTATAGTGTTTTCCAAGCCTGTCTACGATATTTTTGAGAATCTTACAGCTCCATCGGAGTCAGACCGGTTCTTCTATGAGGATACTGGTTTGATGGTGATAGAGAATCGTTCAAGGATCCCGGTTATTTCTTTCACAACTGTGACTGATGCAGTTGAAGAATTGGTCGAAGAGTTGGATGCTGAAGAAGCAAATATG
>CAYREE010000201.1:0-2732 GCA_964423225.1 uncultured archaeon
CACACCCAATCCACATTTAAATCCCTATCGAGAATTTCCTTACATATCGTAATAGTACGCTCTTTGTCGAACATAAAAAAATCGTCTTGTATTACAATCAGATCAGGAAGATAATCATTTGCTATTTGTTCCATCTCATCAACAACATTAGTAGGGGATCTTGCTCGATAAACATTACCAAAAGTCTGTTTTGAACAATAGATGCAATTATAGGGGCATCCTCTACTAGATATCATCTGAACAACAGTATACCCATAGTTTTTCCTCCACTTGTCAAAGTACTTGTCCATATCAAGCAGATCCAATCTAGGAAAAGGTATCCTATCCAAATCCGTGATAAAATCCCTCCTTTCAGTCAACACAACTTTTCCACACGATCTAAATGCTATACCATTCACATCCTTCAAGCTCTTATTATTTCCTATTGAATCAACCAATTCAATAAGGGTCTCTTCTCCCTCACCAACAACGATAATATCCACATCAAGACAATTGAGCAATTCACAGGGTAATGCAGAAGCTTGAGGACCTCCAAAAACAACTGTCTTACCATATCTTTTAGACAATTCGGCTATCCTCAATGCTTCCACATGAACGTCAGCCGAAACATAAATCCCAACCAATTCAGAATCCTTGATCTCCTTAACAAGTTCCACATCATCCAACAGATTACAATCAATAATCTTCGGTGAATGACCCTCCTTAATTAGGATGCTTGTAAGATAAAGAAGGCCCAATGGTGGAAACAACATGTATTCCCCATATGTTCGAGGATAGACAAATATGATTTTCATAAGATGTTTTACACCTCAAAATTCAAGTAGTTTTGATAAAATGAATCGATTGGATTTCTTAAACATGATAACACCCATTGCATTTAGGGATAAGTAAGATAATGTATATATACGATATAGAAGATGAACCTTACTTTTATTAATCCTCCCGTCAACCTGAGTGAATTATTTGGGACAGAACATCTTGGCTGTAAAGGAGAACAACCTCCACTAGGCCTATGCTATTTAGCAGCAGTCCTAGAGAAAGAAGGACATACAGTAAGGATAATCGATGCAGAATTCGAGGATTTGAATACTGAAAAAATTGTGTCAAGGATAAAAAAACATAAGACAGACATAGTAGGCCTAACCTGTGTCACACCAACACTCGACAATACCTTGGAAATCTCTGAAAAGATTAAAGAATATGACACGGACTTATTAACGATCATTGGTGGCCCACACATATCAGCAGATCCTATTGCAACCATAATGCATGATAACTTTGACATCGGTATTATCGGAGAAGGTGAAAAAACAATCGTTGAATTAGCAGACAAAATCGCTAGAGGCCATGAATTAAAGAATATTGACGGGATTATCTACAAGGATGATGGGAAAATAATCCAGGCAAATCCTAGAAGATTGATAGAAGACCTAGATTCCTTACCTCTACCCAGCAGACATCTTCTACCAGATATTAGGAAATACATACCATATTCAAAAAATTATAAACGACTACCGTCAACAACAATGGTAACCAGTAGGGGTTGCCCGTACAACTGTGTATTCTGCGATAAACATGTCTTTGGATCAAGATACAGACAGCAAAGTGCAGAAAGAGTACTAGAGGAAATCAATGTTTTAGTGGATGATTATGGCATCAAAGAGATATTCTTTACAGAAGACACATTTACGTTGGATAACAAACGTGTCGAAAAGATATGTGAACTAATGAAACAGAATAAGATAGATATTACCTGGAATTGCTGCACGAGAGTAGACCTTGTCAGTCAAGAACTACTGAAGAATATGAAGAATGCTGGATGCTGGCATATATACTATGGGATTGAAAGCGGCAGCCAGACAATACTAGACAAGCTTCAGAAAGGCATTACACTAGACCAAATCAAAAACGCGATAAAATGGAGTGATAATGTCGGAATATTCACGTTAGCAGTCTTTATGATCAACAATCCCGCCGAAACCAAGGAAACAATAGAAGAGACAATCAGATTCTCTAAATCCATACCATTGACAGAGATTGGAGTATTAATGAACACGCCATTTCCCAACACTGAATTTGAAAAAATATGCCGTGACTACGGACATTTTGAACAGCAAGACAAGACAAAGATAAACCTGTGGGAACCAGTATTCATACCAAAAGGCCTTACTAGAGAATATTTGGAAAAACGTAGAAAAGAATTCTATAGGGAATTCTTTTTCAGACCATCTGCATTATGGAGATCTATTAGACAGATCAGAGGCTGGAGTGATATAAGTAGATATGGTAATAGGATAAAGACTATAGAACATCTGTTCAGATGACAGGAATAATAGTCAGGGATAAGGATGATATTCTCAGTCATAATAATCACGTATAACCGGGTTGATATGCTCAAGCAAGCACTTGAGTCAATTTTATCACAAGAGTACCCCAAGGAAAAGTATGAGATTATTGTGGTGGATGATGGAAGCATAGATGATACCGGAAAATATTTGAATTCAGTTGTCAAGAAAAATCAAGACTACAAGATCAAGATACTGGACAATGAGAAAAATAGGGGGATTCCGTATTCACGAAATCAGGGGATAATAAATGCGTCTGGAACGATCATCTCATTCATCGACGATGACTGTATAGCTGAGAAAAACATGCTGAATACTCTTGAAACAATATATGAATCTCATCCAGAATTAGACTCTATTGGAGTGAGATTAATCAACAACAATGAA
>CAYREE010000202.1:0-2724 GCA_964423225.1 uncultured archaeon
AATTCGTTTTTTTAACAATCGCATATCCAATCCGATACAAGGGATTATGCGCATTATCCAGTGTCAGAACCAATAAACCCCCCTTAACCAACATCCTTGAAAACTCGTTTAAAGCATGATTTAACTCACTTTGCTTAACATGATCTAGAGTTGAATTGCTGACAATAATATTAAAACAACCATCCTTGAAGGCAGGATCAACCACTGACGAATTAACAAATGAGCCACCATTATTCCTATCCAATGCAGATGAACAGATACGCTTAGAGATATCCATACCAACAACCATCCTAGAATTATCTTTAAGCCAATCATAGAAATGATCAGGCCCAAATGCATCCTCAAACAAATCTGTTTTTAACACCGAACTTGCGGATAAAAGACTTCCACAATATCTTTTTAATAGATCGATATGTTCCCGCCGTTTATAATCTGCAACATCCTCGTGCAAATGATGTCTAACATGGGTTTCACCAACATCATCCCAATAACCAGGATCATAAGCCATTGTAATACTATTTAGATTGTAGAATAATACAAAAGGCTAACCATCTCCTTTCTTGAATTTTGCCGACTCGATAATATCCCAACAATACGGATTCCTATGATATATAGAAAGGTCAATATTAGCCTTTAAACGTATGATAACCTCTAAAAAAATAACGAGGAATGAAAAAAATATGCCTCGAGGAGTAAATACCAATGATTTATACAACGCCTTAAATATTTTAAAATAATCCATTGACGACACATAATAACCAAGCTTCTTTTTCAAATGAATATGCCCAATATGAATCCTCTCACGCTGGCAAACATACTCTCTGAAAGACTCAGGACCAATATTATGAATAATCGATTCAGGAGCATAAACAATTGACAAACCCTTCTCAGTGATCATAGCCTCAATCCAAGCCTCATCCACAGCGGTTTCAGGCGATATTTCAGAGATAATCTTCTTAAATGCAATAAGCTCGCCTACCTTAGGCCGTATAATCGCGAGATTATGATGAATCTCCCAGATCAGTTTTACTGCAAATGAGATAAAATCCCTGCCCTGGTTCAGTGGAACCGGCCTAGAACCGACAAGGCCAATCTGAGGGTCTTTAAGAGGCTTAATTATTTCACTAATAGAGTTTTTTACCAGGCTGATATCACCGCTAATAAGGATGCAGACCTCAGATTTTGCATGTTCTAAGAATAAATTCACTGATCTTGCCTTTCCAGATCTTTCAGGCTCTCTGATAAGCATTAACCTATCGTTTTTTTCCAGTAGATCATTGAGATCAGCAGCTATTTCATCAAGTATCCCTGAAGACACGATTATAACCTCTTTAATCTGAGAATCAACCTTATCCTGGTTTAAAACAGTATTAATAAGGTCGATTAAGCTCGTGTCTTTATGAGTAATGATACCGACACTAAGATTCATGTAAGAAATTGTATAACAAGACTAATAAGAAGATCGCATGAAAAATGAATAAATGTTTCTTATAGATTAATCCGAATATTATTACCTTCCTGCAAAAAAAGTTTTAGGCCATATGACTTACGAAAAATGTTAAAGAAAGTATTGAAAAACACGTCATATCTATTATTATACCAAATCCTCAATAAGGGGATCTTCTTCATATTAATCGTATTAATTTCACGGTATCTCGGCCCATCTGCATTAGGAATATACGCATTCATATTCGCTATAGAATTCTTCATCCTCCAGATTGGAAACCTAATATCAAACGATTATTGCATTCGAAAACTTTCAAAAGACAAGAAGATGGTTCCAATAGTGGTTGGAAACATGATGATATTCAGATTGGCGGCGATGCTCTTGGTCCTGCCATTAATCCTATACGTATCCTCCATGGATTATTTCTCACCTACAATAAACTTACTTATCCGCTTGATATGGATTGATGCAGCCATATCATCTGTTATTGACGTACTTATCGTAGTATTTCGAGCATATCAAAAAATGGAGTATGAGGCAGTATCATATTTCATCCACGATATCTTCACTACGATAATCGCATCAATTATGATAATCTATGGCTATGGTATTGTCCCAGTGATAATTGCATTCATCCTAGGAAAGATAATAGCATTCATATTCGCTTCAATTGTAATGATAAAAAAGTTCCCAAAACCTAAGTACAATGCAGACATAACACTAATAAAAAAACTGATTGTAAGATCTCTACCATTTATCATAAATGGCGTATTCCTATTGATAATCTTTAGGATTGACATAGTAATGCTTGCAAGGATGAAAGACGAATATATCACGGGAATATATGAGTCAGCATATAATCTGATCAGAAATCTTGAGCTATTATCCCTAGTCTTTATAACGGCATTATACCCGCATATATCAAGCTTGTACAAGAATAATAAACAACAGATCTACACAGAATATAAAAAAGCGTTTAAAATACTTTTTATCATCGTTATAATAACTCATTTAAGCCTTATCATCTTTGCCAAACCTATCATCCAGATTATCTACGGCCCATCCTTCGAAAGTGCGGTCTCCCTCATCCCCATATTAGCGTTAGGCGGATTCTTCTTGAATATGGGGGCACTGAACATATACCTTCTGAATGCTATGAATAAGGAGAAAAAGAATGTCTTATTTATCGGATTGGCGACAGTAATCAACCTTGTTTTAAACCTGATACTTATCCCAGAACACGGATATTATGGGGCTGCATATGCAGCCCCATAATA
>CAYREE010000203.1:0-2685 GCA_964423225.1 uncultured archaeon
ACTCTGCGATGATGATTCTATCTCGTCCTCCAGGTCCCGTATCTCATCCTTCAAATCATCCATCTCATCCTCCAGATCACGGATTATATCCTCTAAATCACCAATCTCATCTGAATAGTCTGGACACTCATTAGATGAAAGACTTGAAACAGTGTTTTCAAGACCAGTTACACGTGTAGTCAAATCGTCAATCTGGCCTGAATCAATAGATTGGGGACTCTCTGTATTGGTTGGAGAGGGGCTGGTGGCAGCAATATTAGTTACTTTACTGTCTAATACGTCTATCCGCTCTTCAGTATTAAGCAGCAACTTTGCTAGTGCTTTTCCTGCCTTTCCAAGATCAGTGCCTTTATCTGTAATATCAAGACTTTGATCATAGGTTGAACTTGACAAGACATCCTCAGCATAATGCTCAGGAGCCAATCCCTCAGGATGCTCTAGATTCATCCAATCAATCAAGTCTTCTCTAGCATTGTCAATAGTACCTTCATACGCACTTGTATGTTCAGTGAATGCATCCGCATGCACTGTTTCATAAGCACTACCATCCCTAAAGTATATTACAGAAGTTCCCATCGCCCCGATATATGGAGTATTTCCTGGAGTAGTAAATATTAGAAAATCATCTGTGTCACCACTAGATTTAAAATACATTACTCCACCATCAGTCTGAAAATACAATGCTCCACCACCATTAACATGAATTCTAGGAGAATTACTAGGAGTCTGCAACTCAAGATAATCATCGGTTTCCCCGTCAGCAAATAGATATATGGAATCTGCAGAGACTATGTCCAAATCACTTCCTCTACAAGCCAGATCACAAGTCAAATCATTATTCTGCCTAAGGAATAGGTAATCATCGCCACCAAAGTCACCGTCAGACGCATCGGCATAAAGACCTGCATAACCAGTACCTGACGCTGAAGCAAAAATTCTACTAGGATCTGAACCACTCGTCTTAATCCACAACCTCTTATCCATGAATAGGGATGCCCCCCCTTCCACAGAAAGAAAAGGCTCGCCACTAACAGTCTCAAAAGTGAAATAATCATCATTATCACCAGAAGGCATGATAGAGATAGCTCCAGTCGTCGTGTTGATTACAGCGTCTGCTGATACGTTCATGCATAAAATGCAGGTTACAAACAATCCATATAATAGGTTTCTTTGATCCATTTTTTACTCCAAAACATACTAAAAACACAGTTTAAGACAAAAACGATAGTCGTAGAGCAGGGGAAAAATTTTAAAAACCCACCTGAGTTATCCATATTCAACCTTCCCCACCACCAAAAAATAACAGTGTTAACCAAAATTACAAATTCGAGTATAAAAAAGAATACAATAAAAAGTAATAGTACAAAACATACACTTAAGGGAAAAATTTTTATAATAAAAAATTTTATCCAATAATTTCATGCTAAAAAAAAAATCGGGGGAAACTAGCCCCCCTTCTTCTTCAATGCGACTACAAGCACCATAACCAATATCACTAGACCTACAATGACAATAACTAGGATATTCGAACCATTAGGACCATCTAGGGGAGGCTCATCAACTGTTTTAGGTTTATCATATACGGTATTATCCTGTTTTTGCAATGTTGTAGTAGACTTATTGATTTTCTTAATTGTGCTAGTAGGTGTGGTCTTCTTTTTTGGTGTAAGCTCACGAATAATATCTTCTGCTAATGTACATTTACCTTCTTCTAATAACCTTTCAGCGTTATTGAGTTGTTTTTCATCTGCCTTAGTGTTTCGCAGTTCATTAATCCTCTGTTGTATAATAAGAGTAGAATCTACAAGGATGATCGACTGTTTTTCATTAGTATTCACAGAATTGATATCTTCTTTAAACGGTATATAATCTTCTGGCTCGATTATACTCTTCTTTGTTTCGTAAAAGGAATACATACGAAGTTGTTTAGGGTTTATTTTCTCCATTGTAAGCACATTAGTTATGTACGGTTTTTTTATCGAGTAGTTAGTATAATACGACTCAATGCCATAGCAATCAGGTATGTTGATTATTATCTCATATTCCATGTAGACTTCATCATTAAAATCAAGTGGGAAAACTCTTTCATCATCTTTGATATATTCAGTAAAACCTGGTTTGGTTGGAACAGAATAAAGTAATTTATTCCCGGATTTTATCACAGCTCCCCCACAATATGCAGTAGCATTCGATTCCATTAACTTTTCACCATAGAAAACAGAGTAATTTAAGATTTTCACATCAACACAGTAATACTTCATAATATATTCTGACAAATCTTTAGCGAAATCCTCTGCTTTCCTGAGTTCTGACTTACTTAATCCCTCTTTTTCCACCATGTACTTCATTAAATACGCTACTTCACCAAGATATTTTACTGATGTTTCGATGGTCTTTGAACCATCATCGGATATATTGGTGATACTAAACGACTTTTCATTAGAATTTTCCTTTGGTGTTAGTTTTAGAGTCTTTTCAAAACCTCTCGTCCCATCCAATAATTTCAAAGAGTTTTTATTTTGATTAGATGATGGAAGGTAACCAAGTGGGCAATAATAACATGTAGGGTCAGCCCATACTCCACCTTTATAGTTAGGTAAATAAACAATTGCATGATAAAATCCATGAGGTCTAGGAATCTCATCTTTATCAGTTGAATACGCGATCACAACAGGGTATGCTTTT
>CAYREE010000204.1:0-2682 GCA_964423225.1 uncultured archaeon
AACATATCACACAATAAAGTTTTTGGACTACACAGCTGAGAGTTTGGCGTATATTTTGTAATATTTTTTAAAGTCATTAAACCTACCTATAGACGATTATACGTATATTATTATTAGATTAATGATTATCTTGAGGTTTTTATATGTCTTTTCGTTATGGAGATCGATTATTCTAATCCCTTATCAGCCAGTTGACATTATCTTCAAGTCTAAACATATGGAATAACGTTCCGACAAGCTCGTCTTCATCACCTACTCTATGAGGGCTTAACCATTCCCACACGATTTGATTCTCCTTGTTAACTTCAAATGCTCTTCCATAGTTTGACTCCGAAATGAGAGTATTGCCATTAGGTAGTCTTTGTTGTGCTCCAGCCGTCTCGGAGAAGAAATCGTCGGATTCATTAGCCTCATACATCCAGAGTAACTCTTCTGTAAGTGGGTTAATTTCAATGATCCTTGATTTTCTTTCTAAATCCTTGTAACGGTTGTCGAAAACGACCATCTTACCATCATCCGTTAGGGTAGACTCGTGTTGCCGCTTCCACCATTTCTTGGCAAGACCATCAATTGCCCATAAAATTTTCTTTTCATCCATATCGACTATTGCTACAACATGTAGGTTTCGTATTGATACAAGTACATTGCCTTTTTTATACAGTGGGGAGATATGTTCAAGTGAACCATCCAAGTATTGGGCCCTGTTTGAATGGAAAATATCGGGATCTCTGATCCTGTTTTTCAACAGATATTCGAATTCAGAACCAATAAAAGAATCTAATAAAGACACTTCCCTAAGCATATTACCATCTTGATCCAGAATAATTATCATCTCATCCCTTATGTAGGGTAGTTCTTTCCAGGGGCTTGGACTCCGCTTAGATGCAAGCGAGTAAATGTTACCTTCTTCATCAACATCTATGTCATGGTGTTCGCGATATTGATGTATCCAGATTAGATTTGAATTCTTATCCAATTTTGCTAATGCATGATCCTCAAAATTAACGATAATCGACCCATCATTTAAGAGAAATACTCTCCTGAAGAATTTGGTATGAAGTGGGTGTCTTGGATACAATAGGTTTGGATGTGCTTGATATGACCAGTTATGAAGGTAATTACCATCCATGTCAATGAGATATGCTTCGGGGGCATGGCCAGAGACGTAGATATTTAATCCAGGGTAAGCTTTATCTTTATCATAGATACTCACCCCAAATACAGATTGTGCTTCATGGTATCCTTGTAAATAGCCCAATGAATCGAGTCGCTTCATCATTTCTTCAGTGTCTTCATCTCTTCTTGCTTTCCACAGTAATCCAAGGTTGCTTGAATTAACCGCAGAATAATCTTTGTTGAAATCGCATACAGGACAGACAGGAGGCTGATTATTTTGATCGATAATAGATTTAACTAGATAAAGGGCAATGATAGTGGATATAAGTATAATTACTGCCAAGAGTATCAAAATGTTTTTTTTCTTAAATATCATCATCAAACTACCACTAAATCCATCCTCAAATATTTTTGAATAGTATAGTTATAATGAAGTGATATAAAATAAGGTATGTATAAAATGAGCAGTAGAACCTTTCTATTTGTACCTTCCAATGAGACGCATGTGAAGCTATTATTGCCATTAGCTGAAAATCTAGAAGAGTATGCTTTTATGATCATATCCGAAAGGTATGAGAACGCTGAAAAATATCTAAGAACAAAAGATATTGAGTATTTAAGCTATCCGAAAGATAAAATCTCAGATGTTGATCCAAACATCATCATTTTCGGCAATGACTGGGGAAAAGAAGAACAAGAGATCATACTAGAAGCCAAGAGATTAGGGATACCAACAATTTGTGTTCAGGAAGGCCCTTTGGATTTCTATGAGAAGGACAATGTTAGGATGAAGATTGCAGATTATGTATTCCTACAGGGCGAATACACGTTGAAACACTTAAAGAGGGAAAATTGCATTGTTACAGGTAATCCAAAATACGATGAGATAATGGAAAAGCCCTTACCGGATAAAAACAGGATAATGGTTAACTCCAACTTCACATATGGCGTATTCGAGAACGAAAGAGACGATTGGATAAAACAAGTCTGTGAAACCATCAAAGAATCAGGAAGGGATTATTTCATCTCTCAACACCCCAGAGATACCGGAGAATACACAGCATATAATGTCGAGAAATCCGATGCATTCAAACTTTATGCGCAAATCGAAAAATCATGTTTGCTGATCTCCCGGTTCAGTACAGTGATCTATGAGGCATTACTCATGGGACGGCCCGTCATATACTATAACCCACATGGAGAAACAATGCCATATTTCAATGATGATGAGACCGAGGGGATATACAAGGCATATGATGAGAAAGAGTTGGGTGAAACCATTGTAAAAGCATTGAAAAATCATGAAAAAGACAAGGTGAAAAGGAAGAGATTTCTTGAACTGCACTGCGGCCCGCAGGATCATTAGGCGGTTAAAAGATGTGCATACACCCTTCGAGAGTTAGCTGTAAAAAAAGAAAGTAAAACCAATGCTCAGAACCTAGCATATTCATTGATGTCTTCAAGCATATTCAAGAAGACGCGGAAATTCATTCCTAAAAGTGTTAGGATGAGGATTCAAAAGGGATTGAAATTATGAAAGCCAATGATCAATTCAGTATAGCGGTT
>CAYREE010000205.1:0-2667 GCA_964423225.1 uncultured archaeon
TGGTCCGGGAGGGCATTAATTTAAAAGATATTCCTTCAGGTTTGTAACGCCGATAGAAAGTATTTTCTCAAGGTTTTTCACATAGTTATCCTGTGAATACCCGAGAATCCTCAAATTCTTCCGTTTATCCATGATCTTATCGAATTCTATTCCCCCATATTCCCAGGGATGGATGAAGAATACTTTGTCTTTGACAGGTGCTTTAAGAAGTAGGTTGAATAAGTGTTGGCTAATCCCAAAAGCCTTTCCTCCAGTAAAAATCGGGATTTCTTCAACGTCCATAAAGCTTGAATTGTGGAATTGTTTGCTTGAATCATATAGAAAGTATTTTCCCATGACTTTCAGCATATCTTGGTTTATGTTTGCATAGGGTGCTCTGAATCCTGTGGGGATTATATCATGTTCTTTGAATATAGCTACTGCTTCTTTCAAATGATCATCAAATTTTTTTAAAGATATTTTTGTATAATCAATGTGTTTTAAACCATGGCATCCGATCTCATAGCCTTCTATCACCTTTAAGAGGCCGGGTTTTTTCCGTATTAATTCGGCAGTCACAAAAAAAGTTGCTTGGCATTCATGCTTTTTCAATAGCTTAACTATCTTGGTCAGACCATCTATGCCATTGAATGTATTATAGTGTGGTGGAAAGTCTTGTTCAACATCCACACTTAGATAAATCATTTTTTTTTATAGTATATTGTCGATGAACCAGTTGCTGTCGAATTCTTTAAGGTCTGTATAATCCTGTCCTATTCCAATCAATATTATTGGTTTTTTTGTTTCATGTGCAATTGAAATACTTGATCCACCCTTCGGATCAGCATCCATCTTTGTTAGTATGACCGCGTCAAATCCAGCGATCTTGTTAAAGGTCCTTGCCTGTTCTACCGCATCATTCCCGCTAAGAGAGTCTCCCACGAAGATGCGGAGATCTGGTTTGTTTACCCGGACAATCTTTTCAAGCTCGTCCATTAGGTTTGTGTTTGTCTGCATCCTACCGGCAGTATCAGCTAATACTACGTCAATTTTTTTTGCCTGCGCGTGTTCTACAGCATCATAGATGACTGCCGCGCTGTCAGCACCTTTTTGATGTAATATTACTTTTACACCCAGGTTTTCCCCATGTTTTTGTAGTTGTTCTATTGCTCCGGCCCTGAATGTGTCACCAGCTGCAAATACGACATTCAATCCATTTTTCATCAGGTAGTCTGCTACCTTGGCCATTGTTGTTGTCTTTCCTGTACCATTGACTCCTAGAAAGATTATAGTATAGGGTTTATCAGATTCTTTTATTGAGTCTATTAGGCTAAATCTCTCGCATGACTCGAATATTTCAAGTATTGTCTCGCGGATCTGTTTTGTTATGAAGTCGTTGATCTCATTCTTGACTATTTCTTTACCTACCATTCGCTCCTTCAATGTCCCAGTTATGTATTCTGCAGTCTCGACTGCCACATCACTTTGCAGTAAGTCTAGGTTTAGCTGCCATAATGTGTCTTCCAGATCGTTTTCAGTAAGCTTGATCTTGCCTGTTAGAATGGATTTGGCCTTAGTGGATGCGGTAATCTTATATTCTTTTTCAGCCTTCTCTTGCATACCGCCAACAAAGTTTTTAAACTTGTCTTTTAGGATTCCGAACATTTTTTTTTATTATGGATTTATTTCGGGATTTGTGCTTGTCTGATCATCTCTTCTGCTTTCGCATTCAATTGGTTTATCACCTGTGAAAGCTCCATAGCTTGTTTAGATATTTTTTCTATCGCATTCTCCATGTCCTTTCTTCTTTTTTCAAGGGTTGTCTTAGCCTCTTCAATATCTTTTTCCACACTGAATGCTCCTCCCGCACCTACAAGTACTTTTTCATTGTCTTTGAGGCTTACGGTTATATAGGAGCCAGCACCTATCGGCATTAGCATTTCTGCCCCTTTCTTGGTTGTTTTTAGCGTATCTAGGACCTGGTTTGTTGTTTCTGTCTCTGATATCGCATTTTCAATCAGTTTTCCTTGCTTGCTGATCGACTCGAGTTGTTGTTTGTATGTGTCGACCTGCATGAGTATCTGTTGTATCTCCTGTTGTTTGTTCATGTCTGTCATTTTATCTTATAAGTATTTTGCATTGTCGCCGTTTCCAACAATGACTCTTTCAGGTTGTCTTACACTGAATATCCCGTTTTCTACTATTCCTGCAATATTATTCAGGTTTGTCTCGACTTCAAGCGGGTCTTTCATAGCTAATCCTAGCACATCGATTATAATATTTCCGTTATCTGTAGTGTATTTCTCGCGAATTTTGGGTTTGCCTCCGAGTTCGATGAGTTCGAGTATGACTAATTCTTTTGCGAAGGGTAGCACTTCTATTGGTAATGGGAATGCTCCAAGTTTTTTTACGAGCTTGGATTCGTCGATAATACATGTGAATTCTGTTGCAGCTGAAGCCAGTATCTTTTCTCGTAATAGTGCTCCACCACCGCCTTTGATCAGGTTGTACATCTTGTCTACTTCATCGGCTCCATCAACGTAAAAGTCGAGTAATGGTTCTTCACCACTCCGTTTTTTAGCAATTTCTTCGAGTGTCGTCACTTTTAATACGACTTTATTTGGCCGTTCTTCGCTTGCCTTGCTTGATGCAACGACGGGTCCGGGAAACTTTTTACGTCCCCGTTCT
>CAYREE010000206.1:0-2644 GCA_964423225.1 uncultured archaeon
AGAGTATCATATCTCGATTTACACATGGATTCCATAAATATGCTATGAATAGCGGATATATCCCTACAGACGATTACGATGTGATTATAAAGAATTTTACTGATCCGGTTGGAGACTGTTTTATCTATGGGTGTGGTGCAGCCCATAATTCTTATAGAAAGACAGTCTTCAGTGAGATAGGCTTATTTAACGAAAATTTCAAATATGCTGAGGATATGGAATTTAACGTTAGGTTCAACCAGAACAATAAGACAAACATGTATTACACAGATAAGACTTCAATCAAGCATAATTATAGCGAAAAAATCAGTCACTTACTCAAACGATTTTATAACTATGGGAAAGGAGCATATCACTTCAGGAAAATAAAATATAGTGTATTACATGGAAAAACAACCGTATATTCTATGATCTGGACATTGAAATTCATACTCGCAATCACTCTAAGAACCAAAAAGAATAATCTAGAGATTATTCCACTATTATCCATCGCATTAATAACGCAAACCAGCTTGCTACTCGGCGAGCTAATTGAAGGAATTAAAGGCTAGTAGTTGATAAAAATGAAGGTGTTAGAAGAGACAAAGAGCCTATGTCCCGTATGCTTGGACGTAATAGACGCCATTGTTTTCCAGGATTCCGATAAGATCCACATAGGGAAAAAATGCGTTAAACACGGTGAATTTAAAGCACTGCATATGTGGGAAACTCCAGGGCATTATAAAACATTTAAAAAATTGTTTGAAAAAACAAGATACAATTCATATCCTGAAACCCTAGAGATATTTATAACCGATAAATGCAATCAACAATGTAATTACTGCTTCACTGATTCTAGAGAAAGTGATGTGAAAAACCCTACAAAAAAAGAGATAATAGAGAAGGTAAAAAAATTCAAAGGATCAAGAATTTACCTTATCGGAGGTGAACCAACAGTAAGAGACGATCTTGCAGAAATCATAACTGAAATAAAAAAAAATGGATTTGAAACTGTCCTATTTACAAACGGTAAAAAATTGACTGATGAAAAATATGTTAACACATTAAAAGAATCCGGACTGGATCTTGTGATCATGCAATTCGATACATTTGACCCTGAACAAAGCAAAAAGATCCGGGGAGAAGATTTAGTAGAAGAAAAACTCAATGCCTTTAAAAATCTGAAGAAGAACAACATTTCAATAATGATCTATACTATGATCGTGAAGGGATTGAATGAAGATCAGATAGGTAGGTTCATAGACTTTGTCAGTGAAAATTCCGAAGATGTCTGCATATTGGATTTCAATTCCGTATGGAATATTGGAAGGCGTCCCAAGGATAACTTGTTGACACAAGCAGAGATAATTAGATCAATAGAGAAGGTAACCAACCTCAAAGACGAGGATTTCATCCAATCAACCGTATTTGCTTATCATTTTTTCGAGATAGTCAGAAAATTATCCAATAGGATAGACAACCGAGTGCCAGAATGCGAGGTCAGATGCTATGTGATAACAGATGGTAAGAAGACAAAAGCCTTGTCCAGGATAATGGATATGAAAAACTTAAATGAAAGACTTGAAAAGATAAACAATTCCCTAGGCAATTCAAGAGTATTTAACCTAATAAAAATCATATTGATGACACCATATTATCATATAATTAGATGCGTGGTTGGTGATAGACACTTGAGAAATATAGTCGTCTTATCAGCCATCGACTTGTTCAAGGCGACAATCCTAAGACGTCCGATGAGGCTCAAATTCCCAGGAGTGTACAGTATCTTGATTGGCAGATTTCATGAATCATCCAACATAGATCTGGGGCTTGTTTCAACATGCACTCTACACGCAGACCTTCCTTCAGGTAAACACGCTTCATTCTG
The DNA here is from genome assembly GCA_964423225.1 of uncultured archaeon. Classification (GTDB taxonomy): domain Archaea; phylum Altiarchaeota; class Altiarchaeia; order IMC4; family SCGC-AAA252-I15; genus CAYREE01. Next base: position 1,868 of record CAYREE010000206.1, read on the forward strand.
TGAGAGAGAAATATATAGGGAGAAAAACCTCTTGCATAAATTATGCGAGAGGATTAAATGAGGAATTAGTATCACGGACCCATAGACATGGATTATCAGAGGGGTGATAATTTGCTAGGACATAATCCCGGGTATTGTTTGATATTGCATAATGGATTGTGGATCTATAGTATTCTGAAAACAGGGAAGGATCCACTTCATCAGATATGATAAATGTGACATTCCTTTCCTCTATCAGACTTATCATTGATTCACCGAATATGTCATAACCCTCAGTTTCCCTGAAAAAATCAACCATATCCATGTTTGCAAGCCAATAATACTGAAGATCCTCATTAAAAACATAGCCTCCACAATCATTCCAGACGAGAAGCAATACAGGTTCTGAAGAATCCGTATTTTGAAACACATGCTCTGTGACACGTAACTGTTCTATTAGCTTGTAAGTTGGACTCGTAGGATATGTTGTCATCACATACATGTTGTTGAAGAAGAAGATGAATATGATCAGAAGATAAAACAATGGGTGAAAATCCGATCTATTGAAAAAATCCCTTATCAACAAGATTGGATAAGTACATATGATTGAGAGAAATGGAAGAAATAGGAGATAATGCTGGCTAAAAAGACCTAGCAACGCGCTTGAAGAAGTGATTATTGCGACAACAAGAAGAAACAAGTATTTTAAAAGAATATCATCCGCAAGTTTTTTAGAAAGGATTTTGGACTGACCCCCTGTTAGTATACCATTAGGTTGGCAACTTTATATTTGTGGTT
>CAYREE010000207.1:0-2593 GCA_964423225.1 uncultured archaeon
GGCTTTATATCCACCCGATTTATTTTATCTTTGCTATGCCTGTAGTAATGATGATTGAGATAATCCCTATATCGCTTCTGGGTATTGGTACTCGTGATGCAGGTCTTATCGCGGTTTTCTCGATTCTTGGAGTTGGTGCTGAGACTATGGTTGCAATATCGCTAATGATGTTAGTACTATCGATTTTACCCCAGGTTTTCTTAGGGTATCTTATCGCATTTAAGAAGGGTGTTTCATTAAACTTATTCACAAAAGATGAGAAGCATGGAGAAAAAAATGGAAAAGACTAAAGTATCATTCATCCTTCCCATCGGACCGAATGTTAATGCAGATATCTGTATCAATTCATTAAAGAAACTTGAGTATCCGAAAAAACTGTTGGAAGTAATTGTTGCCGAGGGTAGGTCTCCTTCATTGCAGAGGAATCTAGCTTGTGAGAAAGCAACTGGTAGTATCGTTTATTTCGTGGATGATGATGTTGAAGTCGATCCAAAAGCTCTAGAATACATCTTGAAATATTATGAAGATGAGGATGTGTCAATCGTGGGCGGGCCTATGGTCACGCCAGTATATGATCCATTGATAGCCCGGTGTTTTGGTTATACTATGGAGACATTCATTGGTGCTGCTAGCATGCGCTATCGTTTCAAGCCTCTTGGGGATGCGGGTGAAGCAGATGAAACTCATCTGGTATTATGTAATCTTTCATGTAGACGGGATACTTATCTTAAGGAAGGTGGTCTACGCGTGGACTTATATCCAAACGAGGAGAATGAATTCTTCAATAGATTAAGTGAAAAGGGGTATAAGATGATATACGAGCCTAAAGCACTTGTGAATCACAGTCGAGCCTCCACAATACTGGGGGTTATAAAAAAGAATCTTGGTTATGGCCGGGGTCGGATGGAGCAATTATTGATACAACCCTCTTGTTTTAGACCTGTCTTTCTTATTCCAACACTTTTCTTAACTTATCTTTTATCCATACCCTATATAGTGGATATTACTGGCTCTGTTTTATATTTGATTCCGTTAATCATTTACTTGGCTTTAACAGGATTCACGTCTCTTAAGATGGGGTTGGAAAAAAAAGAGTTCATGGTCTTTCCAACAATGTGGATCTTATATCCGATAATACATGTCTCATATGGGATAGGATTCATACAGGGTTTGTTAAAGAAAATATTAAAAAAGAAAGTGGATGTTATTTCAGATGTAATGGTTAGGATGGTGGAGTTGTGAAGACTGTTTTCGCATATCTTCCATTCAAGACTGATAGCGGTTTTATTACACTAAGTCAGAATAGGTTCGCTAAGATGAGGGGTGATAAGGAGCTGATTTATCCTATGATCCCAGCAAGTGGTGTTACATTATGGGGTGAGGAAGGATATGACGTCACTTATCTAGATTCCATTTTCGAGTCATCTGATGATAAATCCTTTCTCGACAAGATCGTTAAATTAAATCCTGACTTATTGGTTTATGAAGCGAAGACGCCTACGATAAAGCAGAGCTGGAGTACGGTTGATGAATTAAAGGAAGCTGTACCTGACTTGAATATTGCTGTTTGTGGAGACCATGTTTCCGTATTGCCATTGGAGACTATGGAGAACTCGAAGATCGATTATGTGATCACTGGGGGGGATTTTGATGTCAGTATGTTGGATCTTGCAAAGCATCTGGATTCTGGTAAAGATCTTCCCAAGGGCGTCTATTTCAGGGAGAATGGAAAAGTCGTTAACACAGGCCAATACGAGCTTGTTAAAGACTTGGATAAGCTTCCTTTCATTGACCGAGATATCATACCCTGGAGAAATTATCATGAATCTTGGAGATTACATGATGAATTCACATACATGATGGCGTCGAGGGGATGTCCATATAAATGTACTTTTTGTTCATGGCCACAAATGCTGTATGGGAGCAAGTTAAGATTCCGTGGTGTTTCAAATGTCCTTGATGAGATGCAGATGCTGGTTGAAAAGCATGGTGTAAAAGAATTATTCTTCGACGATGATACTTTCACTTGCAATAGGAAATGGATGAAGGAATTCTGTGATGGTATTGGCGAACGCGGAATTGATGTTGTCTGGAGTTGTAATGGCAGGGTTGATAATGTTGATAAAGACATGTCTGGCTGGATGGGGTCTGCTGGATGCAGGCTCATCAAATTCGGGGTTGAAAGCTCTAGTCAGGAGACACTTGATAGGATACAGAAAGGATACACTATCGAACAAGTCAGAAATTCATTCAAGGCAACCAGAGAATCAGGTATCATGCGTCATGGAACGGTGATGCTCGGATATCCATGGGAAAGGCGGGAGGATTTGAGGAACACGATAGAGTTCGTGAAGGAACTTGATGTTGATACTGTTCAGTTCTCGATTCCTGTTGTTTATCCAGGAACGAAATTATTCGATGAAGCTAAAGCCAATGGTTGGCTGAGATTCCCTGAAGGAGAATGGGAGAAATATGATATGAGTATGCCATCTCTTATCAATCCGAACATGGATGCTGACGAGATCACATCAATGTGTTCCACAGCTTGGAAGGAGATTTATTTTAGGCCTGGATTTATCTATAATAAAATCAC
>CAYREE010000208.1:0-2574 GCA_964423225.1 uncultured archaeon
CAGGCGATGAAGACCGCGTATGCATGATACGAACCAAAGCCACCTATGGCGACCTACAACCCGGAGAAGAAGAATACAATCCAGCATCATACCTAATGAAATTCTGCAGCAATCGAAATACTGAATTCGACCAGACCATCACATGGAAGTTCAATAGTCAAGAATACTCAATGCAGGAAAGCATAAAGATCGATCCCTCATGTACAACAACATGCGGCCAAGCAGAATTCAAGATACACGAAGTACAAATCACAGAAAAGGATGCGGCTATGCACCCCAAGAAACTCAGGATAATCATTGAAAACACCGGCCCGGAAATCACATTCAATACGATTGGAACACTCGAATCCATTACAAATGGCGTCACAATCGCACAACCAAATGCTGAATACGAGCGAACCAATCCCGGAGACATAAAAGAACCAGATCAAGACAATGAGATAATAGTTAATACAGACCTACCCCAAATAGAATTAAGACTAACAATGAAATACACAGAATGCCCAGAAAAAGACTCCGAAACACACAAACAAACACTACAAACAACAATACCCAACACCAAAAAACCAAACCTAAAAATAAATTCTAGGAGTATAAGGATCCAATCCACATCCTCTTGATGAAAATGAAAAAACAATTAATAAGTAATAATCCACTTTTTGATCTCATTAAAGGATTATTTTCAATTACTTTTGGAATATTAATCGGGATAATATCAATTACCATTTTTTTTTCATTAATAACGCCAAAAAATTTCTTGGAAATACCATATTACCTTGGCGAGATTATTCTTCTATTCATCTGGTTTTTCCCACCACTAATCGCTTCGTTAATAATATCATTCATCTTGGTAAAGAATAGAATGTCAATAATATATGGGATAATTACTGAGATCCTATGGATACTCATCACCTTAATATTTGCATTACAAGGGATGGCCGAAATAATGGGGTGAATAAAAAAAATAATGGAATAATATGATGGCGATCCTGCCTTACTCGTACTAAGGCAGGATCTAAGCACCAATTCACGTCAATGTCATTCGGAGGAACAACTATGAAAAGATGCCTAAATATATTAAAGGAAAGAGGATATTTAATAACTTTATTTACGCTTTTATTGACTACTAACACTTCAGCTAATGTAGTAAATCATACAATAATTGTTCTTGTTGATGGTGCAAGAGCTGATGCATTATACAATACACCCGGTAGTGGTTTTAAGGGATTAATGAATAAGAGCGTCTTTTTCTCTAAATCTGATGCAGTGTTTCCAACAATAACGCCTGCGTCACACGCTTCAATCTATACAGGAGCATATCCTAATAAAACCGGAGTAATGGGTTTCAGATGGTTTAATAGAAACAGTATTTACTTACGAGATTATGGAAATCTTTACGATATGGTGAAAAGGACGCCAAATGAGGACTTACTTACACCGACAATCTACTCTAATCTTGAATTAAAAGACCAGTCAAAGAAAACAGCATCAATATATGAATTCATAGATAACGGATCAGATGATTATAAGGATGCTATTATCGCATCAGCTCTATATAAAACTGATTACTATGATTGGGGAGATTATCTAATCTATCGCGATACAATTTCCTTTTTAAATGAAAATGAAAATGATCCATTTACTATTCTTGGTACTTGGTTTGTTGGTGTTGATTTTGCTAGTCATGATCATGGTCCTAGTTCTTCTGATGTGGCAGATGTTTACTCAAACCTTGATATTCTAATCTCAGAATTAGAAGAGAAATTAAAGGATATTGGGATTTACAATAACACACTAATCGTGATTACTTCAGATCATGGTCAGACTAGGGTTAATGATTCTCGTGGTGTTAACCGAGACGAGTTAGAGAATGTGTTGCGAGAGGATGGTTTTAGTATTATTGAATGTAATCGTCCGTCCTTGATTCATACTCCCCTATGCGAGTATACCCTTGCTAATCCCTGTTGTGAAAATGAGGATTACCTCATCAATTTTCCAGATCATGGGTCATCTGATGCAGTCGTTGCCGAGAACGGCGGCATGGCTATGATTTATTTGAAAGGTGATGATAGTTGGAGCAGTTATACGTCTCGATATGTTTTATCAAATGCAGCTATGGCTTTTATAGAAAAGCCATATGTAAGATACGTTCTCGTCCGTGAAAACGGATCATCCACTCCATATAGACTATTATTCAAAAATGGTGCTTGGAGAGACATATCACACTTTGACCGCTACGGTATCTATCCCAATGCGAAAGAACGGATAGAAGGTTTGAACAGCGAACGCAGCGGCGATATAATTTTGTTAGCCAATTATGAGGATGGCTATTACTTCGACGCTAATCCGATGAAGGGAGAGCATGCGAATTTGAACTGGGAGGATAATTACACCCACCTCATCTTCAGCCATCCTAAACTAGCCGGATGCAACTTTGGCCACGCCAGGAATATTGACATAGCCCCGACGATAGCCCACCTGATGGGCTTTGAGATGCCAGAGGCAGATGGTCACGCATTATTCAATTTCAGTGATTGCATGAAATATGTGCCAGGTGACGTGGTAACGATCAGC
>CAYREE010000209.1:0-2565 GCA_964423225.1 uncultured archaeon
GATTCCCATCTGAACTCTGATCAAGATCCGTCATAATAGGACTGGAATAAATCTGGGACTTAGAGTCAAAAGACCATAATAGTCCATAATCTCCAGGATCTACTTGTTTCCATGATAGATCATCAAGGCCTTCATTTTTCATCTTGGCATAATCCAATAATGAAAAGCTTGATAATGACCGTAGTCTACAATTCCATAAATCTTCACCTGATCCTTCATACCCAAGTTTTTTAACACAGTTATAATGTATAGATGCATTTGTGAATGGAAGGGTTTTATTTGACGAGACATCACACGTCCAATCAATAATAAAATCTTCGGCTAATTCCTTGCTAATCCGAGATAAAGTTCTGCTAGACTGGAAAATATTTAAGTGATCAACAAAAAAACTGCTTGAATTCTTGATTTTACATGTTAGATTTGCAATTATTTTTCCTACGAACTCTGATGAACCTTCACAATTAAACATAGGATGAACATCGTTTACACTACTTGCACCTTGATAGATGCGGGTCAGATACTTAACAGAATTAAAATCGGATTCCGGTGAATCCTTTGATTTGCAGGTCCAATAAACATTATTCAAATCCTCTTCAAATGAATCTAGGACTTTTACATCACCAGTACGCTGAACATCATGCCGATGCATAGGCCAATGGCTACGTATCCATAAAGCACTGACAAAATGATTATTTTCTAGATCTATGTCCTTAACTCCTTGAGGAAGAACTGCCTGTGCCTCCACAAGATGCCGCCCTGTATCAGCTGTGATATTAAATACTATTTCAGTGATTGAATTTGGTTGTAATGAGGTAATTTCAGAGTATAAAGGTGTTCGATCTATTGATAAAGATATATTTGCACGGTCGATAACGAGCAAACCATTGTTTTTAATAAATACTCTTATAGGAACGATTTGATTGTCTAAAGCATATTGTTTTTCTATCTGGATATCATCAAGAGCAATATCAACTGATCCGCCATAAGCGATTATCATTGAATCAGTTTGTGAGATTATCATCCGTCCCATACTAAAGATTGGAGGATGCTTTATTTCACTTGTTAGATTATACATATATTCTATTGTTCCATCTTCAGGATTTATTACAAATAACTTATTTTCCTTTGATGCAGCAAATATCTTACCCCTGAATAATATAGTATCAGTTTCAAAATTTCCCTCCAATGTCTTCTTCCATAACATGTTCCCATGAGTATCAAGATGGTAAAAAGAACCGCTTTTATCTGTAAAATACAGCCCTTTTCTAGTCATTACAGGCGATCCCTTGACTTCGGATCCGGCTTCATAGTCCCATATCCGATTTCCAGTATCTTTATCTAAAAAATAGACTTTCTTGTTAATTGATGGTATACTTAAGTATTTTGAATAAGAGTTGGGACTTGTTGTTAGGTCTGAATCACCTGTAAAATACCAGTTAACTTTCCCGTCTGAAATATCTATTGATGAAAGCTTGTTTCCTGAGATCGCATACAATATTTCATCAACGACATATAATGGATGTTTTATATTATCGCCTATCTTTTTCTTCCATAATGTCTTCCCATTTTCAGCATTTAATGCATATATGAATCCTCTGTCATCACCGATAAATACAGTATTGTCTTTTATTGTTGGATTAGATTTGACTGGTGTGGCAATAAATTCACTCCATGACCTATTACCAGACTGTCTGTCTAAGCCATATACAACTTTGTTCTCACACCCGAATATTACATATTCGTTAGATATGGCTGGTGCAGAGCATTTTGAAGGAAGTTTTTTATTCCATATCAAGCTTCCAGAAGTATCATTTAACGCATATGCATTTCCATTATCCGTAATATAGTAGATTACACCATCAGCTAGTATAGTTTTGGAGTGTATTCCAGAAGATGATTTATATGACCAGGTTATATCGGTTGGGGGATTATATGCGTTAACACTAGTTGTAGATGTGATTAGTATGAGAAAGACGGTTAGATTTAAGGATAAAAACCGGTAATTCGTCTGCATAATAACACTTTATTAACAAGAATTAAATCTATATACGCTATTTTACTTTGTTTTCTCACTCTTTATGCTATCTGATTCTGTTGGAATGGGGGTTTCTTGGTCTTCTACTATGTCATCTTCCTTTTCTTTTTTTCGCTTAGTACCTAGGAGGAATCCAATGAATAGTACAAGAAGAATCAAGGGGAAAAGGAAGATATACCTTAGCATATTCCCGGTTCTTGGAACATAGGAGATCACACGTCCTATAAAGCTTGGAGCTGATGTTGAGTCAATAGTAGACAATGATCCCTCTGCCATTTTTGTTTCCTGTGCGTATCCTCCTGTATCTTGCACTCCTATTTCTGGGCTGGTCTGTATTGTTGTCGGTGGATTTACTACTATTACTTCTGGTAGTGCCGGGCATGTTGATGGTGGTATTGTCACTGTTGTTGGCACTGGTTTTAGTGTTGTTGATGGTTTGGGTCGTGCTGGTATTGTGGAGTAGCCTCCACCGCCTCCACCACCCCCTACACCACCGCCTCCAAGCGTGGTGGAAGTGCATGTTGTGGTTT
>CAYREE010000210.1:0-2541 GCA_964423225.1 uncultured archaeon
CCGTGGGTGGAGTAAATTTGGTTTCATAAGACTGTATTAGATTGATGCTCAAGTCTGCGGTTTTATCTGATATTACCTCAAATATAACATCTTTTTCACCATATCCCCTCGCTTTTAATAGAAGAGAATGGCTTCCAGCATATAATTCAGTTTCAAACACACCATTATAGTCAGTAAATCCTTTCAAACTACCATCTATGTGGATTTCACACTTAGAGATTGGAGAATTAATCTGGTTATCAGAAACCTGTATTTTTACTCTCCCCTTTTTCTTTATTATTTCATACTTGTGATATCCAGTGTTTCCATATTCGTCAACACATGAGAAGGAGATGAATTCAACACTATCAATACCTAGATTTAATAAAATTTCATATGTTTTTCTAGATCCATTCAATTCGCTGACTAACTCGGTCATCTGCATGAGTGGACCCTGATTTACTCTTAGAGAACAACTGGATACCGTGGAGCCACCATACTCTGTATCATCTGCGATCACTATAACATTCGATATCAAGTCATCAGCCTGATTAACTTCAGTGAGGAGTATTTTAGGTGGTTCAATATCTCCCTCACATCCTCCTATTATAAAGCATCCTATTTCATTTATAACATTTCTTTCTAGTTTCTTTGTCCCACTGATTTCAACCTTTTTTTCAGCCTGTTGTAGATCCTTCTTTTCAACTGGTTTATATAGGCCCGTGTCAATGGCTATGAATTGCTTGGATTTGAAGTCTCTTAACTGCTCGTCTAGAGAATATGCCTTTAATGTGACTACATGTTGACCTGGCGTATTTGTAGTGAGTGTTTCTTCAATAACCTGGCCTCCCTCCTCTAGACTGTATTCTATTACGTCTGAATCATCGAGCTGTAACAGGAGTTTGCCTTCCTCAAAGGTCGAGTCGACTTTTATTCTGACTTGGAACTCCTTGTTTATCTCTATCTCTTCTGGGAACTGGATTTCATTGATGAGTATATGTTTATCCTGCATTACAATAGGCTCGGCAGGTTCTACCCGTACTTGGACCACTTGCTGGTCTGAAACATCAGTTACGCCCAGGAAAGTATGTTCAAGATAGGCTGTCAGACGATAATTTCCTCTCTCGAATTTATCGAGACTAATCTTCTTGAATATTGAGTCTCCGGGAGAAACACTTCCGATTGGGATATTAAAATCCTTGTATGTTGAATTAACAATTAATTTGGCGTCAGAGAGGCTCCAGTCTATATCATAGTTCGTAAGATTCAGGTTTAATTCAACAGTCTCGTTCTCATAGTATACTGGCTTATCCTGCCAGACGTCAAGACCTGCATTCAGTGCTGAAACAGTACCTGCAATAATTAAAATCAATAATAGGACTATTTTCCTCATATAGTATCACCCCTCAATGCCTCGGATAACAGGCTATAGTCTTGGGGTGAGGCTAATCCCGACTCGTTTCCTACACTGGATTCAGTATATAAGCTAGCATACTTCTTACCGCAATCATTCAATGAATCAGCGAGGATACCGCGGTTAACGTATTCCATATGATTTAGATAAATCAATAATACCAGTACTAACGAGACTACGAGGAAGAACAATACAACTGGCGTTGAACAATCAGACACCTCAACATAAACCTTGATTCCTGCAGCCACAATAAGAGAGTAGAATAATATCACACCCATCAAGATATTGAATAATAATTCCTCGTCTAACTGTGAAAGCTGCCAGACTAAGTAGCTGAAGAGGGTGATTTCAATGAGTTTAAACAACCCTAGAAACTTTCTTCTAATTTTCATTAATGAATGTAGGAGAGGATTTACTTCAACAGATACTCCGAGCCTCTTTACTCCAGTATAAGTGAAATAAATGTCAGCAAGCCAGAATACTAAAAACACGCCGTAGGTGATTATTATTAATGGTAACATCATTTTATGTGAAATAGTGATCTACCTTGATTTTGTAACCCAGATACTCGCTTATATACCCCTCTGAACTAATGTCATCCAGAATTTTACCCTTGCATACGAGAATTCCTTTTCCAGTAGGTTTATCTGTAGTCTTATCCTTCACAAGATAATACTCTTTATTGAATCTAACTGATGATCCAAATTGAATGATTATTGGGAGTTTTTCATCCCAAATCTGAGTTCTTGTACTATCTGGCTCAAGAAGAAATCCCTTGCTTAACGGAATCCTAAACCACGATTTACAATAACTCCCATCAAAAACATAAAACTCATTCTTAGATGGCCAAAAGTAAAAGAAAAAATCATCCATAACACCAGGAGATTGGTAACTAGCTACTACTTGAACAATTGTGCCGTCAGGTTTCCAAACATCTAATAATGCTTTATTATGAGTGGATTTAACTGTTGTTGTAACTGGGATAGTAGTGGATATAATTGTGTTACAAACCACTTTACATCTACAGTTATCAACGTCTAGAGTACAACTCTCAACACTGCCATTACATAATTCAAGACAATTTGCATCACATAATGGAGTGAACCCCTTGTTGTATCCCAGTAGTTAAGCAACTATTGCTTAATATT
>CAYREE010000211.1:0-2499 GCA_964423225.1 uncultured archaeon
TCGACCACTCTGGATACGGATATCACAAACTCTCTTTTTCATCTCCATCACCTAATGCTTTCATTAAAGCCTTCCCCTTATTCATGCATTCCTCGTATTCCCTTCCAGGATCAGAGTCTGCGACAATCCCCGCCCCTGCCTGCACATAAGCAGTATCCCCTTCGAAGACTATAGTTCTTATGGTTATTGCTGTATCCATATTGTTGTTAAAGGAAAAATATCCTACACATCCAGCGTAAATCCCTCTCTTATCAGGTTCAAGCTCCTCAATAATCTCCATCGCCCTTACTTTAGGCGCTCCTGAGACAGTACCTGCTGGGAATATACTTTGCAGGGCGTCGAACATGCTCTTATCATCCCGCATCCTTCCAGTAACCTCGCTGCTAATATGCTGTACATGCGAGTATTTTTCAGCTACCATGAATTTCGATACTTCAACACTTCCATATTCAGCCACCCTACCCACATCATTTCTACCAAGATCAACTAGCATCAAGTGTTCGGCCCTCTCCTTCGGGTCTGATAGCATCTCTTTTTCAAGCTTAATGTCTTCGTCGGGAGTATTTCCTCTAGGACGAGTTCCTGCTATTGGGTATGTGGATACTACATCATTCTCTACTCTGGCAAGTGTTTCAGGGCTAGAACCGACTATTTTCCTGTCCCCGAAGTCTAGATAATACATGTAGGGGGATGGATTGATCTCCTTTAGCCTAAGATAAGCCATGAATTTGTCATTTGAGTACTCTTTCTGTAGTCTTAAGGATAATACGGTCTGGAAAATATCCCCTTCTCTGATATAGTCCTTTGCAGTTTTCACAGAATCCATATATTCGTTCCGGGTCGTATTGGCGAGAACTTCACCTTCTGATACGCTATTTTCAAGTTCTTGACTTAAGTTTAGGGTTGTAGCTATTTCCTCGAGGTCTCTGACTGATGATTCCACATCAACTTCTTGACTTTCTTGGAAATGATTCTCGCATAGATAAGTCTCTCCATTGATATGATCGAATATTATATTGTTCTTTGTAAGTACAAACTCACAATCTGGTTGTTTTAAGACATCTTTATTTCCATCAAGAGCTATAAAGTATCTAATTATATCATAGCTTAGATATCCTACGAATCCTCCACTGAATCTTGATAATTGTGGGCCGCTCGCATTAACTTCTGAAACGATGTTACTAAGCACTTCCAATGGGTCATTGCCGTGTGGTGTACCCTTGAAACCATTGTATCTGGTGTAATCCGCTTTACAATCCTTCATTGATATTTTGGCTAGTGGGTTGAATCCTATGAATGAGTATCTTGCAAGCTTTTCACTACCTTCAATTGATTCTAAGAGGTATGTATTCTCATCTTTGACTGAGAGGTAGACTTTTTCCGGATCAGTCTCTTCAATCTTGATATATGTTTGGTACATATCCATAGCAAACCTATAAGAAATACGTATATAAAAATGCAAAAATGCATAAAAATATACATTTTATTGGGTTTTTTCCCCTGAAAAATGGGTCTATATAATACTATTGATAATAATATGGGCAAGCCTAGTGAACTATTATTCCAAATTCTCAAACAATGTTCAAAAACTACCTATTTTTTATATCTACAATGTCCAAATATATACCGCAATAGAATTTATTTTTTAATTGGTGTGGTGGTTTCGGGGAAATGTATAAGAAAAAACAGGTTGGTTGGATAAGCGATAGCATAAACTATTTCTCGGATTATACACCAGATGCAATGATAGTGCCAAATTAACAAGTTATGATAACTTTAATATCAGTAATCGAAAACGGGGTGTAATATACAAAAATGAAAAATACAACATATGAAAAAAAACGATGTCGTAATGACAATAAAAATAATACCTATTTTTCTGCGATTGTTTTGCTTGTTTTAGCATCATTCGCAACATCTGTCACTGCAAGCGGTTATAGCCGTCCTTGCGGAGACGTTGATCCTGTGGACCTTTGTTCATGGGATGTTACCCTGCCTCTGGGTTCTCCAGACAACTTTGGGTGTAGTCTACAGTATAATACCTACTGGACCCCAGCAGATGATGGAGATCCTGCATCTTTATACACAGTAACGTGTAATTATGACGGAACTACCTTTGTTGACCACACACTTTGGGTCTCAATTGATAATGATATAGTTTATTGTACTCTCAACGGCAATACCGTATCCGGAACTACTGAATATACTACTAGTGGCTGTGCCGATGCAGATCCGCGTGACGGACATGATTTCACATTAGATGTTGCAAGAGGGCAGAACACACTAATATGTCAAGTAAGAGATAATCCATACCCGAACGGTATGAACCACTTCGACGCATGTATCGTAGGAGACGGTGACTGTGTGACAGAGACCTGCGATGGAATAGACAATGACTGCGACGGAGATACTGATGAAGAAGACGCAGATGGATGCACAATATATTATGAAGACTTAGCAAGAGATGGTTATGGAGATCACGGTGTTAGCAATTGTGTT
>CAYREE010000212.1:0-2379 GCA_964423225.1 uncultured archaeon
TGCATATTCGAATTTATTATAAGACGGCATAGTGTGTCGGTGATTGATGAAAAACAAGTGTATAACGCACTTTTTGTTCGTTTTAGTTGTTTTCCACTGCTCTAAGGCGAACTTTTATTAGATTGGCTGCGAACTTTTGTTTTATGGAACAAGTTAGTGTGGAGGAAAGGTATCGGTTGTTAGGTCGTATGATTGAGGAGATTCGTTTGCGTGGTTATAGCCGGGAGACTGGCCGGGTTTATGTGAGTTTTGTGAACAGGTTTTTGAAGTCTGGTTTATCTATGCGGGATTATCTGGTGTCATTAACTGGCCTGCATGAATCCCGGGTGCGGAATGGGTATTTCGCATTGAAATTTTACAGTGAAAATGTGTTAGGAGAACGATTCTGCCAGGATATACCCTTGGCTAAGAAGGCGTATCGGTTGCCGAATGTTTTAAGTAGGAGTGATGTTAGGAAGATGATGGAAGTCACGGAAAATATGAAGCATCGAATAACCCTGATGCTATTATATTATGCGGGTTTACGATTGAGTGAAGCCCGGACATTAAGGTGGGAAGACATAGATTTTGAGAGAGATATGATACATGTTAAACATGGTAAAGGAGCTAAAGACAGGACCGTATTCCTACATGAACGATTGAAGAAAACTCTGAAAGCTTATGGAGTCAAAGATAGTGGACATGTATTACAATCCAATCGAGGAGGATTATATAACAAGCGGACAATACAAAAGATCGTTATAACCGGATGCATGAAGTCAGGGTTAAGAAAGAAGGCGACGCCACACACACTACGACACAGTTTCGCAACCCATCTACTTGAAGCCGGAGCCGACATCAGACATATCCAAAAACTACTAGGACACTGGAGGCTCACGACCACTGAGATATACACTCATGTCGCCAACAAAGACATCCAAGGATTAGCACAACTGCTTTAAATGTTTAAGCCTGATTATCCAATATTTTATCATGATTGTTTTGTTTGGTTATCCCTTCATCTGTGGATTCACGTTCTTGATCGTATTCATATTCTGGTTCAGAGAAGCCAATAAGGTATTACACTATGCAAGAGAGAAGTATGGTGAAGAATACGGGCCCCTACCAAGAGCTCCGACAACACTACCACAACCGATAGCATTATGGCGTAACCAACCAAGTAAAAACTGGCTTCGTTTAGCCAAGGAACATCCTGAAGAAGAAACGATAAAAAACATTTGGAAGATACACTTGAAATATGGTATACTAGCATTCTTCGGATGGATAATAGCGAATATAATCTTCATACTCGTCGTCTTCATACTATGGTAGAATAAAAGATAATACTGAAATAATATAACATGGTTGTCCAATCCTTCATCATTACATTATTTCTAGGAATAGCAATAGTGTATCTCATATTTCGCCGACTACATGACCTGTTTCACGGACATGTTGAAGGAGCACCAGAGACAAAAGGCCTAACAATCAGGTGGGCGAAACTCTATGATCCAGTGAAAACCATGATGCTCTGGATATTAGGTGGAAACGGATCGCTTGAAAAAGCCTCGTTAGAACATGCAGGGATAAACAAAGGAGAACAGATACTTGACGTGGGCTGTGGGACAGGAACCCTGGCGATAGAAGCGAAAAAACAAGTAGGCGACGGTAAAGTCTATGGTATCGACGCATCACCAGAAATGATAATACAGGCAGAAAAAAAACTGGAAAAACTAGGCCTAGACATAGAATTCAAGATAGGATTAATAGAATCCATTCCCCATCAAGACAATGAATTCGACCTAGTGTTAAGCAGCCTCATGATGCACCACCTACCCAGCGAAGAATTAAAGCTCAAAGGCCTAGAAGAAATACACCGTGTGTTAAAACCCGGGGGAAGACTACTGATTATTGATCTCGAACCGCCAGAAAAAGGCATAGTCAAACACTTCATGAATCACTTGTTCGGCCACCATGTGATGGAAAATGATATACGGAAACTAAGACCCTTAGTCGAGAAGGTAGGATTCAAAGACATTGAGATAGGCCGGACAAGCCATAAAGTACTCTCATATGTTAAAGCCGTGAAATAAATATTAGGCTCCAAGATTGTAGATCCTGTCGAATTCAGACCTTACAAATCTAAGATTATTTTTATCCAGACCGACCTGGCGACAACCCTCCCTTATCCTATCCCTCGTCATGGAAAGATCCCAATCCTGATAGAATAAAAGACTATCCCTCCTACCCATCAATGTTTTAAAGTCGCTAGCATCCCGGATAGAATCATAATCGAAAAAGTTCACGAAATTCTTATTCGGCCATTCCTTCTGGAAGACGCTGCCAGTCTTAGTAGTGCAAGAACCACCCAACATATGATGGACAAGGTGATTCATGACT
>CAYREE010000213.1:0-2358 GCA_964423225.1 uncultured archaeon
TGATCTATCTTGGATCTGATCGGGTTTGCCTGCTTCACCCCGTGAATGGATACATAAAATCAAAAGAATCAGGTTATTGAGTATATGAATATGTGTAACACTGTTGTCGATATCGATTTCGGTCAGGTGTATCAGGGCGATTTTTTAGAGTCGATTACTAATTTTTTGATAGCTGAGAATTCGTCTTTTGTCAATAATCTGGTGGAAAAAGGCGTTATGTCTTTATATTTCACTGTTCTGTTTCCTGTATCTGTGAACGATTTTTTTTAAGTTGTCATAACGATGTTGATTTCTTTTCCCGGTATGGCCTTCATGAACACCCAATACCTGACGATAGCCATCTTCAGAAACGCTAACTGCAACCAAGACAGAAACATTGCGAACTTCATTTGCCCAGGTTCTCTTTAGAACAATGCCATCAAGATAAAGATATGGGTGCTAGCCGTTGATGGAACGATTACGCCAGCCTTCAATATGTTTATATATTTTTTTGTTTAAATTACTTACAGTGCCTGGACTGACACGGGTACCCCATAGAGCCTGGGTAATATCCTCAACCCGCCTTACTGATACACCGGTCAGATACATCTCAATCATTGCTTCTTCAACAGATGACTCTCGGCGCTTGTACCGTTCTATGATCGCAGTCTCAAATTTTTGTTGTCGCAACTTGGGCACGTTTAGCTGAACCTCTCCGGCTTTAGTATGAAGTTTTCTTTGATAATAACCGGCCCTGGTATCGGTTCTGGATTGCGTGCGTTGATAGCGTTCAGCATTGCAAAGTTTTTCTGCCTCGGCATCCAGCATTTTGTTAGGCGTCTCTTCAACCGTGCCTCTTACCATTTCTCCCAGGTGGTCTTGGATCTTGGTTTCATCAATTTTGATGACTTTATCCAGATTTTGTGTATATTCTTTTGCCAAGATGGTCTCCTTTCTTGATTATTGTTTTTTCTTGGTCGATTAAACAAATAACCAAGTTGAGACCATCTTTCAATTTTTAAATGTGCGAAAAATATTATACGTTATCCTTTGGAGATAAAGAGAGGAATATGTCATTGCTCGCTTTTGATTAAATTTTGAGACCACAATATCTGGTGCCTGGTGAGGACGGTCGATATTAACGATTATACATATTGATGAATATAGAATGATTCTCTGTCCTACCGAATACACACACACCAGTAATGAAACAAAAAAAACAAGGTCATTGCTGACCCTGCTTCATTATCCATCAAATAAATATTATAGGAATGTCTCACACCCTCTTAACCGTCGATTATGGCAGTGCACAAACACCATCTCTCACTACATGAATGATAAGCTTACCCAGACATCTTTCTATCTATAAACATTTAGAGTTGAATTTCCTAATGATAGTATTATTTTATCATTAGATACTTTGCTCAAGCTGCTATCAATCTTTTGAAGTGAAAATTTCGAGAGGAAACCATGAAACAATATAGACCGTGTAAGTATTGTAGTTTTCTCGTATCAGCCGACAATAAAGAGTGCCCAAATTGTGGGAGGGTCAATCCCTATGACTATGATTTCCCAATCTCTATTTTTGTCCTTTTTGTACTAATTTTAGTCGTATTATATATCGCAGCAAAACAATATTAATGAATTTTGGGATCATTACTTAAGAATCATATTCTTTAAAATCATGTTAATCATCGCTGGTTTTTAGGAATTATAAACAAAGCTAATGCTTCACAGTTTTTACAGTTTCTAAAACAAAAACAGGGCCTTTGCTGACCCTGCTTCATTATCCATCCAATAAATATTCTACGAATGTCTCACGCACGTACACGCGCCGTTTCTGCCATATCCCATACTAATCCATTGTTTTGTTGGCAAGGTCACTAATACTGTCCATAGTGGAATTCCAAACTGGCTTTGCGGCCACAAGATATCCTATCTCTATAAGTAGACACTCCTACTATATTAAGATTTGAGACTGCATTTTTGATAACTTGATCTTCTCATGTCAATTTCCATAAAGATGGTTAATCTTGATACAATTACAAAGACTATAGCCAGAAGTGCTCACTTTTAGAAAAGCGTGGACTAATAGACATATCTATCGCTTTTAAATTACCCAATTTCGCTGTCACATTATACAAATAAAAGCCATCCAATAATTTCTTGACCCCTCAATATGAAATTTGTATATTCTTGATAATTCATGCTCTCTTCCTCACCTAACATTGCTATTAATTCTTTTCGACTCTTAAACTTTTTCACCGATGAAGTTCTGTAACTGTCAACCTGAACACCGAGGTAATCAAATGGCCGCAGAACAAAAAGTTACAAGAAAACTCAGAGCTATCCTTAGCGCCGATGTCAAAGGCTACAGCA
>CAYREE010000214.1:0-2315 GCA_964423225.1 uncultured archaeon
AAAGAATTGGGCGGATAGACAAACGTATCACCGCTGATTCTTTATTAGTGAAAGCGCAATCGAATTATAAGTCAGGCCATAAAAGAGAGGCTTTTGGATTCGCACTTGATGCAAAGACGATTTATGGACAGCTTGGATATGATATAGGATTATTAAAAGCACAGGATATCATCGATAAATCAGGGATAGTAGAGGAACCTGGAAAAATCAGGACTTTAGAGGAAAAAAATGATATCATAATGTATGCCCTAGTCGCACTAGTGTCTTTACTTATCGTCTTATTAATAGTGAAAAAAGTCAAGTCCTAGATTTTTTATGTTTTAATGCAGCTGAGACTAATCCATGAAATAATGGGGCTGCTTTCTCTAAACGACTTTTAAATTCAGGATGGAATTGGGAGGCGATAAAATATGGGTGCGGACCAATTTCAATTATTTCAACAAGCCCTGACTCGGGATTTATTCCGGAAAATATCATGTCTTTCCCAGATAGTTTGTCAACATAATCTGGATTAACTTCATAACGATGCCGGTGCCTTTCAGATATCTTGGATTCACCATATAATTTTGCTGCAAGAGTATTGGGTTTTACTTCGCATCTATATGCACCAAGCCTCATTGTACCTCCCTTCTTATATATTTCCTTCTGTTCAGGGATATAATCTATCACAGGATATTTGGTTTTATTATCTGTTTCCGTTGAATTTGCCCCGGTCATCCCACATACATTACGTGCAAATTCTATTACTGCAACCTGTAATCCAAGACATATGCCTAAAAATGGGATATTATTTTCTCTTACATGTCTGACAGCATTTATCTTGCCTTCAACACCACGACTTCCAAAACCTCCTGGAACAAGTACTCCATCAACATTATCTAATTCACCATCCAGTAATTCTTCGGCCTCATACCATTTGAGGTTTACAATGCAGGAATTTGCAGCTCCTGCATGTTTGAATGATTCTTTTATACTAAGATAAGCATCTTCGAGACCAGTGTATTTCCCAACTATGGCTATGTTCACCTCGTTCTTCGATTCTTTGAGTTTTTTTACCATCCTATCCCAGTTTGTTTCAACTGGTTTTCTCTTTCTTAAACCCAGATTTTTTGTTATAGTGTCACCAATACCTTGTTTAATTAGCTCGTGAGGAAGCTGGTAAATATCTTTCAGATCATGATTGCTTAGGACTTCATTCTCGGTTACTCCGCAAAATAATGCTATCTTACGTTTAGTTGATTTTGAAAGTGGGACACTGCATCTACCTATAACAACATTGGGCTGTATTCCCATGCCTAAAAGTTCTTTTACACTATGCTGTGTTGGTTTAGTCTTTTGCTCTCCACTTAGGATAATAGGGATATGTGAAAGATGTATGAATAGAAAATTATTATCTTCTTCAAGACTCATTTGCCTTAATGCTTCTAGGAATACCTGGTTCTCAATGTCTCCTACAGTACCACCAACTTCAACGATAACAACATCTGAATCGAATTTCATTATCCTTGACTTGATTTCATCAGTGATGTGGGGTATTATTTGAACAGTCTTACCAAGATAGTCGCCTTTTCGCTCTTTCTCAATAACAGTTTTAAAGATGCTTCCAGTAGTTATATTTGATTTTCCAGTAAGATCACGGTTGAAAAAACGTTCATAATGACCCAGGTCTAGATCTGTCTCGCTACCATCATCCAGCACATATACTTCACCATGCTCATAAGGATTCATTGTCCCTGGATCAACGTTAACATATCCATCTATTTTCATAGGAGTAACAGTATATCCGAGATCTTGGAGGATACGCCCTATAGAAGCAGTTACAACTCCCTTTCCAAGCCCGCTTAAAACTCCGCCGGTCACAACTATAATCTTCATATTTCTGCACCCACACTACTAAACTGGGATAGTAGAGACAATTTCGCGTCTGTTGTGATATTCATATTAAATCTGATTAGTCCAGCCTCATCTCCAGGTGTTGGTATATGTGTGATATGCATTTCGCTTTCCTTCAACTCCTTGAGTCTGCCCAACGCTGTTTTTGCCACAGGATCTGAGGCCGAGCTTATAGCCAATGCTATTAATGTCTGCTCAACATTCAAGCACGGAGTCTTACTATCCAATAGTTCTTCCTTCATATAGGTTATCCTCTTGAGTACGTCTTTGCTGATAAGGTCAACGTCATCTGGCACACCATCCAATTCCTTCACCGCATTCAATATTGCAGCCGATTCTGCATGTAATAAACTAGAGTTTTTTCCAGTGATTACTTTTCCGTTTTTCAATTCGATTGCCGCCCCACAGAATGTGTTGTTATA
>CAYREE010000215.1:0-2178 GCA_964423225.1 uncultured archaeon
GATCTATCTTGGATCTGATCGGGTTTGCCTGCTTCACCCCGTGAATGGATACAACACATATAATATTTTATGATGGCCCATTACTCTTAACCAACAAAAGGAAAAACAGATGAGAAAAAAGATTAACGGCCTATTGTATGATACGGCAACAGCATCCCTTATCGCTGAAACCGAAAGCCTGACGGCACTATCTGGTAAGATATCTATCCGTCTATTCAAATCATACAATGGTCAATGGTTCCAGATTGTAAACCCGGCCAAAGGAAATAACTATGCCACCACAATATCCAATTGGATCAGCTCTAATACTGCAAGACGCTGGCTGGAAAAGCATGATTACGATCTTCAGCTCAGAGTATATTTTGGAGGTTCTGATACTCGACTGAAATCTGAACAGCATGTATTAGTAGCAGAATGTAAGTCCCCCACTTCCACCAATTCCCATGAACTTGTTCAGGTTGAACGGCTATACCATCATCCTCAAAAGGGCTTGTGCCTGAAACATAGAAAAGAGTCTGTACTATTACCTTTGACTGCTGTTGAAGCCGCGAGGCTTGCCAAAACTCTAAGGATCGGAGAAGGGCATGTTCAATCCTCATTGTCGTTTAAGAAAGAGTATCTCAGGGAAGACATCCATATTGCGAACAGGAGACTATCATCATGACAAAAAAAGATTATAGTACCTCCTTCAGTGACAAGGACTTCTGGGAAAAGATTATTACAATTCCCGGCAATGCTGGATGTTCTGTACTCAGGGCCGCTTATTCGCTCTATATCACATTGAAAGAACCATCCACTCCAGCATGGGCAAAGACTATTATAATCAGCGCTCTGGGCTATTTGATCTGTCCGATTGATGCGATCCCTGATATTTTACCTGTTGTCGGTCTGACAGATGATCTGGCCATAATGACCCTGGTTATTAGTCAGATTCATGCTCTCATGAATGATGATATTCGCAATAAAGTAGAATCAATGCTTCCTGAACACTGCCGTAAAAAATATTCAATTGATCCGACCTTCAAATAAAAAAAGGAAACCTTGCTTTTTAGAACAAGGTTTCCTTTTTTTAAATCTTATATCTTCCAATATTGGAAAAAGCTATAGATATCCAGATTTTACTATATTGATATAATCATTCAAGGTTTTAAGACCTAATCTTCTATAGGCCTTGTCAACTTTTTCCCGCCAGACACGTATTTTCTGTTTTGGGGCGGATGGGCCATAGGCTAAATATCTTACATCCCTTTTATGAAGGTGACGTAGTCGTCTTAACATATAATGATTCATGGCGTGTATTTGTTTTTTAATATTCGATCTATCCATCCCTTCAGGTAATATGAATTGATTTCCTATTCCTAAAAATGGATGACATCTCCATCCTTTGTCTGAAAAAAAAAATCCCATTAAATTATTTAGCTTTTGAATTAAGAATGGAATTGGAACATCTCTAGGCTTTTTCGGTACCCTGGTCCATCTATGCGTTCCACCATCTGTATTTTCAGCGATTCTTGAAGCCATTTTTTCCATTGTATCATACCTTACTGAAACAGCGACCTCTCCATCTCCAATATAATTGTAATTATATCCGCAGTAATCTATTGAATCTTTATTAAAATTTCCAAAAACCCCTTTGTCATTCAAACTAGGAAATACATTCCAACGCTCCTTATCAAATCTCGTTGATTGTTCAATTTTATGGAAATAACATTCTTTACCGATCTTTTGTACCGTCTTTTGGATCTTTTCCTCAATTGCACATCGGTCATCATGATCATCAAAAGAAAAGATGAAATCTTCTCCTAATCGTATAAAAGGTATCCCGAAGTTATCTTTTATATCTTTATTAAGACGATATAGGCTCCACTCTCCAAGCAATTGTATAATTGGACTTCCGATACACCTGTCAGTTTCTATATTAATATACGAATTGTAGATATTTTTTAATAGAGTAATGTCCTCGTTGTCTGCTTGAGGCCTGATCTCATCAATAAGAGTGGACATCGCCAAATCAAGATCAAAGGATTCACCAAATTTTTTAATATCAGTATAGATGAAGTAGTCTCTTTTTTGTTTAATCGAATTTTGAATAAAGGCTACAGTTTTTTCAATATTTGCAAGACGTGCACCTTCCCAAAAAACTGGAGCGGGGGTTAAGCCACATTTTTTAGGTTGTAC
>CAYREE010000216.1:0-2174 GCA_964423225.1 uncultured archaeon
GCCTCTTGTCTAACACCCTGAATATTCATAAGTTCAACACGACCTCTCAATAAATCATGTTCGGATTGGTTTGGCAGACCGCCTGCTTGACTCATGTTTTAAACTAGGCAGTATGAGTTTATTTAATATTTCAACTGTTCTAAGGCTGCTTTGCCGATACTCCAGTGATCTGGAGTTGTGGAAAATTCAGCCAGGCGGGATAGGTTTGTATTAGAGAAGAACTCCCGATTTTTTGGATCTTCTATTAATGGCATCACTTCCCCAATCTTTCCATTGGCCATCAATGTATGAAGATGCGGGATGGTGTCGGGATCCGATCTTATCAATTCTGTTACTGTCTGGGATAATATGTTCTCACCCACATATGAGCCGATAAGTTGTATATATTGTGAGGCTGAACCAGGAGTGGATGAGTCTATCTCATCCAGGAATCCGAGAAAATCCGGTTGTCTTATCCGTTCTCGAACATCATCTTTTTCAGAATAGATTAGCGCATAATCTTGATAAAATGGCTTTTCACATACACCGATCAATGCTTCAGCATGTTGGTCTTCAGAGAGTATTCTAAGATATCTTGACGCCATACCAGCAGGAACAATAGATTGGTCTCCAGACTGCACAAGACCTGCCAGTTGATGATGATCCCTTAGCCTATTCAATACTTTCCTGCCTTCAATTGAAACAGGTGTTACAAATCCACGAGTGTCCTCAAGCTTATACGCATTCAAAACTACTAGCCTGCAGTCGTTTGTCATTCTATCCAAGTATTCATCGCAAAAACCCTGGCCAAGGACAGAGTCAAGCTGATTGAAATCCTTTGGAGGACGACCATGGGATATCGCATCGACATACCCAGCGATCCAGGGCTTGTCCTTATTTGCCTCAATGAGAGGTAAAACCGCTGATGGATAATCTCGTTCAGTACGGGGAGCTTGAGCAGTATGGAATTCCTGCGAGACAAGCAACTGGCAAGGCCATAACGACCGTGCTTTACCCGCTGATTTTGGATGTAGTCCATTCCATAAGGCTGCTGCAAGCTCAGGTCTGCCATCCTCATATCCTGCAACAAGATTAATTAAACCGCCGATTTTATGATGGTAGGCTAATTCAAGCCTGAGGAATTCATCTCCCTTGGCAATAGATTCTTGCATGCCTGCTTTTACTGAGGTTCCTGGATCGAATGTTATAATTCCGTCAGCCTTCACTAATAGTAGATTATATATGGATTCTTCCAGCATTGTCTCAGGCCTTCCCATACCCCATCTCTCACAGTCTAATATCTTATCTCGATATCCGGTACATGCGTCTTTTGTATCAGCTAGTTGTTGCATGAATCCATCAGAACCTGAATCTACAGCGAATTCACGGGTTATAGATGTCTGTGAAGCCTTGTTCAACTCACCTAAAAGATTCAATTCATCACTCACTGATTTCCTCATCAGCGTGCAAATCTGCGCGCCATGCATAACTACTTTTCTGATATTGCCATCCAATGCCTTTGTGTAAAGATCCCGTTCTTGATCATTAAATTCACCCCATTTATCCCTAACAACACAGATCAAACCGATTAACCCTGATGAATCTAATTTCTCTCCGCGTTCAGGAGACCAGAACTCGGTTGGATCAAGTTCAGCCATCCGATCACTTGTCCAATACTTTTTCGGACTTTGACTTCCTTCAGTTACTCTTATATTGGTTATGTCACGCAACCGTTTAGTCATCATTGCATGGGTGCCGACGAAGACGTGTCCAAACTCTTCTATCCTAGTGAGATTTGCTGCCATATTATCAAGGTTATCTGGTCGAACACCACTGAATTCCAAGGCCTGCTTTTTCTCATCGTCCGTATATCTCAGAAAGCATGGGGGCCCCATCTCTTCAAGAGCCATTATCTCAGAGAGGACTTGGCCAGGGGGTTTACCTGCCATCTCCTTTGCCTCTGGCATCATCTGACCCATTAATATCAAGGCATTTGTCTGGGTTATTCCAGTACCAACACGAGTGCGCTGTAGGCCGAGGTTTCCTTCGACATTTGGGGCCCGCTTTAGCATTATCTCCAAGTATCTTGGATGGCATCTATCGATCACACTACATGCATCTTCCAGAGAATCCCCCTTACTTGAGAAGACGAGTGCAGGATTGCCCTGATCACTAGAAATAAGCTTTAGTCTTTT
>CAYREE010000217.1:0-2157 GCA_964423225.1 uncultured archaeon
GGTGCAACGCTTGGCTACGCCGTCGAGGTACGCGCCTGGGATATCAACGAGAACTTCCGCCAATCCGAGGGCTCTGTGGACGGTGTCATCGGGGCGGTCCTGTCATTCATAGCCCAGGTTCTGGTTGATTCATGGGAGGCCGTCGTGGATGCCGTGATGTCGGTTATCAACGCGATCGTGGAGTGGATCAAGGAGCAGGTGCAGTGGTTTATTGATAATATCATGTTACCTATAGTAGAGATAATGGAGGAATTTTATAATCTTATTGAGATCGGAATTATAGATTTATTGGAAGCAATTGCATGGTTTGATAGTGAGGAGTATAACCAAGCTACCGACAGTCAAAAGGAAGCAAAGAAAGATTACACTTTATCTTGTGTATTTATTTTTAAAAATATTCTTATGACTCCAATTAACTATATCATGTCGTTTGCAGGAGGTTTCATAAACTTTATTAGCGTAATTGAACCAATCATTTCTTTGTTTAATCCCGTATCTTTGATTATGATGATACTAGAGACCATTGGTCCGGCTATTGGTGGAATTTTCGACTTCTTTGACATTGCTGGTTCTCTTGCTTCAGCTGGAGTTGAGACTGCGATAGATATTTTCTTTGGTGATACTATATTATCAGGAGGTTTATTTTCATTATTAGGTTTACCTGATACTATTGATATTGGTGATACAATTGTACCATCATGGGATGCTATAAAAAACTTCTTAACAGTGGTAGGATTGATGGAAATATCAATCTTCTCAAGTTTAATAGATGCATTAGATGATGTTATTACTGGAGGGGGTGGAAGAGGATGTGATGTCAGCACAATAACATTGATTGTTTCAATTTTTTCGATAATAGTTTTAATATATCTAACAGTTAAGGATAAAAAAATTACATTGGGTGAAGCGATAATGCGACAGACTTTAAGCCTTTTCTGTACAATTTTTCCTTTTATTTTTGATAAAAGCGGAAGACGTGATTTATCTTTTATTGGTATAATTATTTCACTTCTTGGAGAAGTATTGTCCATTAAGACCGCAATTGATGCTTATACGGATATTTTCGGCGATATTAAGCAACGAATGGATATAAAAGATATATCAATGGCTACATCCCTAGGGCATGGTTTTACAGAAGGTATAAATGTTCAGCATTCTACAAGTGGGAAAGCTAAATGGGGAACTACTAAAGGGACCATTGCGAAAGTATTTATATTCGCTATACCAATTATTGGCGCGATTGGTCTTGGAGCTTCAGTGTATGCTTTTAATAACTGAAGATCATGGGGATAATTATGCCATACGAAGAGATTAATGACTTGTATTCATGGAAAATTGATAAGATTGGGAAATTACTAACTGGTACAACTGGTGCATTACTTGCATACTATCTCATTGGAATATATAATAATTTCTATTATATTATATTACTAACAGCTCTACTATTCGTAGCAATATCAGTAATGACATTAAAAATCGCGTTTTCTTATAGTTCATTGGTATTACATGAACGATACTTAGAAGTGCCTCAATCATTAATTAAAAGACTAGTGATAAGAAAAAAAAAGAAAATCATACAATATAGTAGTATAGATAGTGTAACTTTTCTTAAAACAGAGAAATCGGCTTCAAACGCAGTCTATCCATTGTCTGGTTTCGTAGTAAGTACAAATGAATCTAATACATTTATTCATGTTAATATGAACACAATAGATCATTTCAATAATTACATGGAAAAAATTGAGAAATTCTTCAAGAAGATGAACAATGTATCTACTATTAAATTCAACATGCAAGATAATAGTATACATTTTGAAAACTCTGATATTAAAAAGCGTATTTTTTTAATATCTTTGTTTTCGTTTTTATGGATAATTGTCCTAATAATATCTGCACACTTATCACTTTATAAAAATCCTATTATTTTCATATTGATAATAGTTCTTCAATGTGTGATATTTATTGATGTATTAGTGAGAGAAAGGTTGTGTTTATTATGGCAAGAAATTCAGAACAACATGGAAAGGAAAAGACAATATTTCTACAAAAAACATGGCATCAAATTTTGATACTTGCTGTCGCTAATTTGGAGTGGACATAGACTTTGACATATTCAAAATCGGGGTTGATTTCGACCTCGATTTCCTATCCGAATGG
>CAYREE010000218.1:0-2147 GCA_964423225.1 uncultured archaeon
TTAGAACTGTTTAATATAGTGATGTTATGGAAGAATTGTTTCTAGGATCGTTCAAATGGATAATCCTGATATTTCTGGCTGGATTCATCGGTTATTTTGGAAAGCAAATGGCAAAAAAGATTTTATGCATCCTAGGCTGGGGGAGCAATCATAGATGCGATAAGATCCAGGATAAGGAAGAAAGTGAATTATCTGAAAAATACCGGTATAAGATCGAGAAACAAAAGTTAAAACTGGAGAAAAAACGGGTAAAAGAAGAGGGGAAGTCGCTGGACGACTAGGATTTCTTCTTATATGGTGCTAGTTCTTCAACATTTAATCCCAGATTGAATTTACTGCCTTGTTTAGTGCCTCGTTCTTCAAGTATTTTCTCGACTGTTGGCCTAACGATAAGCCTATAAGTATTCCACGTGGGTGCGAGCTTGGTTTCTAGACCGCAGTCCTTGGAGAATCGTTGTATTAGGACGTATGGGCTTAGATGTTCGACGAAATCGCATATGAGGTTGATGTATTCCATGAATCCTATGGATTTGTATTTGCCTGTCTTGTAGTCTAATGCCAGTTGCGTATCCTTCATGACGATTAGGGGGTATAATTTTACTGCGTCTACTCCGAGGGCTGAGTATAATCTTGCAGTCTCTATCATCTCTGCTGGTGTTTCACCCGGCATTCCCAGGATGTTGAAGAAGATGGTCTTGATGTCTCTTTCATGTGATTCACCAACGACTCTTATCGCCTCTGAAAAGCCGTGGCGTCGGTTCACTGATTCTAGTGTGTGGAAGTGGGGTGTCTGTTGGCCGACTTCTATCCACATCTCGTATCCAGACTGCACATATTCTCCGAGTAGGTCTAATACTTCATCTGGCAGGCAGTCTGGCCTAGTGCCTACTGATAATCCTATTACGTCTGGGTGGGCTAGAGCTTCGTCATATATCTTTTTCAGTTTTTTCAGTGGTGCGTAAGTGTTTGTCCCGAAAGCGATGTAAACAAGGGCTTTTTCTCCTGCTCCCATGCTCTGGTAGTGTTCTACTTGATGTGCTATCTGCCTCTTGAATCCTTTGTTCATAACGGATCTGAAGCTTTCGTATGTGAATTGCCGTGCGAAATTCGGGCAGAAGGCACATCCTGTGTCTGCGAGTCTCCCATCCCAGTTTGGGCAGGTGAAATGAGCGTTCAATGGGACTTTACAGATCTTCTTGCCGTGGATTTTTCTCTGGTATTGTCCGTAGTTTGAATATCGGTATCCCTCATCGTATAACTTATCAACAATATCTTTATTGATTATCTGTTTTGCTTTCATGATGTCTAGGTACTATTGTGGGAGACTTAAGTTATAAATTGTTTTGTCTATTCACGTGTCTGAGATGATATCATAGCTGTGTTATCTTCCTGATCTTTAGTACAATATCTGAGAATGCACCTATCGGGCATAGGATATGGCAGAATACTCTCGGCAAGTATCTGATAGTGAGTAAAAGGATCAGGATGATTATGATCGAGAATATAGAGTATGTATAATGTACTTGTAGTGTGTAGGATAAATCAAAGAATATTAGATAGACTGCTAATGCCAGTATGATGAAGCGGATATACGTTAATATCTTGGGGATGGGCTTGATATTGGATTTTGGCATAGCATCTTGTAGTTGGCCGAGTGGGCATAGGTTCCAGCACCAGAACCTGTTTTCCACGTTTAGTAACAGGTAGAAGGGTATGAACATTTTTCTGAATTCTCCCCAAGCGCATCGTCCTGGACATAGATGGCAAAAAATATATGGTATTTGGAATCGGCATCTTATTGCTGGTATCAGCCATATTGGGAGGAACACAAGGTAATAGATGGGTTTTATCTTGCAAGTGATCTTACAGTTGAATAATAATATGAATGCAGCAGTAAGCATTAGCAATCCCAGTATCTGGAAATAATCTAACAACAAGTATTTGTTCACCTTATTTCCGGTATATATGACCAACGATGCCACGAAGAGGGCATATACAATTATTATTTTTTTATCCACCATTTTACGCCGATTATTGTTAAAAGTAGTATGATAATTATTGGATAGATGAGTGTATTGGTTGTCGATGTTATGTCTTCTGAGTCATCCTTGATCTGTTTGTCATTGTCTTGACTATCGTTATTATTG
>CAYREE010000219.1:0-2122 GCA_964423225.1 uncultured archaeon
TGCATCGACCACCATATATGGTGTATAGTTTAAAATTCAAATCCGAGGACTTATACTCTATTATTGTTTACATGTCCAAACTAGTCTTTTTAAGATCAATCAGAACCTTTCTTTCTTTTCATCTCAATATACCAATCTTTATCCCCATATAATTCATCTGAACACCCAGGGCAAAGTCCATGGCTAAAAACAGCTTCTGAGTGTTTTTGAATGTACGATTCAATCTGCTCATAATATCCTTCATCATTTCTTATATTTTTACAATTCGCACAAATGGGGAGGATTCCCTGAAGTGTTTTAATCTCTTCTAAAGATTGTTGTAATCTCTTAATTATTTTTTCTCTCCCTCTTTCGGCCATTTTGCGCTCTGTTAGATCAAGACCGCAAGCCCAATTCTGTTTTCCAATATTAATAAAACCCCATGATATATCCTTCTTTGAACCGTCTTTGCACGTTACAACAACCTCCATTGGTTCAATTTCTGATTCTGTTTCAATAGCGTGTTCCACTTTTTTTTGCCATTCATCAGTAACTTGTTTGCGATATTTTGGGTCGGGATAAGCTAAAGGCCACCAATGATTTACAGTTGGCACTTCGTCGATTGTATAACCGAATAATTTAATAAAAGTGGGATTGATGTACATGGCTTTTTGTTCAATACCTTCGGACATATAAATTGCAAGAGGAGATGTATCTGCTAATGCCCTGAATTTTATTTCACTTTTTTTTAGTTCTTCATGTGAGACAATCAATTTTGTTGTCATGACATGGATGCTTTTTGATAATTCACCAATCTCATTGGTCGAATTCAAGTCAAGTTCAATATCGTGCTGTCCCTGACTGATCAAAGCTGCCATAGCCCTTAGCCGATCAATTGGTGCAGTGATGGATTTGGAAATGAATAGACCAACAATACCCGTGATGATTAGCAGGAATGCGACACTGACCATAATGATTTTTTTCAGGCGCTCAATAGGCTTTAAGATATCCTCTGCAACTATAGTAACACCCAATATCCAACCGTTTGAAAGCTTGGAGAATCCCATGACCTTTTTTTCATTCCTAAAAGAATATTCAATCAAATCGGCTTTCTTTTTTGTCATAGACTCTATGACATTATTCAAATCTTCATTTTTTATATTGGGTATATATATGCCCGTCTCAAGGAAAGGGTGAACAAGAATCGTTAAATCAGTGTTGATCAGGAAAGAGTATCCCGATCCATACGGTTTCATATTTCCTATGGTTTTTTCGATATCATCAAACGCAAGATCAATCCCTGCGACCCCAATCAATAGGTCATCTTTAAAAATGGCTTTTGTATACGATATCATTTTTACATTGATAGTTGCGTCAACATATGGTGGTAGCCACACTCCCGTTCTTTTATTGATAGGCTCATAATACCAGGCCATATCTTCATTGGTAGGATAAAATGTTGAGATGTCTTCGGGTTCCTGGTAAATAAAATGTCCTTTACCGTCATTTATGAACCAGGACTCAAATACTAGACCAGTTAAATCTGGATTGATTGCGACGTAAATTCCTTGGACACCAACGCTATCATCTCCTATTTCTTTGAGCATATCGTCCATTCGTTCCATATACTCAGTTCGATAGTTCTCATTGACTTTGAACTGATTCGAATCAAATGATGTCGCAACTAAGGACTCGAGGGTATCGACAGTCCCCTCTACTTTTTTAAGTATAGTGCTGAATTCATTTGCGTAATTGCTTGATATATAACGGAGTTTGTCATGAGCCTCCTGACGGAGGATTTTTGATGCCTTCATCAGACTGAATGAACCTATCGAGACAGCAGCCATAATTGAGCATAATATGATTGCGAATAGAATTTTTGTAATGATCTTATTCATAAAATCCATTCCATTCTCATTAAAATGATCAAATGCGTTCTAATCTATTAGATTAATGGGAATTTCTCACTTATGTAAAAAGTACCAAAAGGCTCTTGAACAATCAACCTAATAACAGATTCTCTTCCCAATAAATAGGCTCCAGACAAGCCATTAAGTATTTAAGCTTTTGGGATAAAATGTTAGAAAGCCTGCGCCTACCCCCAATCTTAGACCACGGGACTGGATTTCTTAGGTGGAAACAG
>CAYREE010000220.1:0-2120 GCA_964423225.1 uncultured archaeon
ATGGTAGTGGTAGCTGTGTTTTAGCTCCAGTAAAGGTTGGTAATCATAGGATCCGAATGTATGTTAATGGTAACTTACATTGGTCGAATGTTT
Organism: uncultured archaeon; assembly: GCA_964423225.1. Classification (GTDB taxonomy): domain Archaea; phylum Altiarchaeota; class Altiarchaeia; order IMC4; family SCGC-AAA252-I15; genus CAYREE01. The sequence goes on from CAYREE010000220.1 coordinate 94, forward strand.
TTAGTGTTCCAACAAATTCAGTATCAATGACTATAACCTAACAACTATTTCCACTGATAAGTGTGGGATCTATTTTATATCGGGGTTTTCAGGATCAGGATCAATTGCGTCAGCAACTCCATCACCATCAAAATCTCCTTCAACTTTAGCTTCAATACTCTCCGGGGTAGTCTCGACGATCTTTCCAATACTTGGATCACTGGGATCTATGTCTTCACTGTCTGGTATTCCGTCATCATCTAGGTCGCCGTCTAGGTCTTTTACAGGTTCTGGCGGGTCTTTTATCATTGCCCCTATTTCAGGATCGTTAGGATCCATGTCCACATCATCGTTTACACCATCTCCATCCAAGTCTGTTGGCTTGTATACTATTGTTGTTGAGGTAGTCGGACTTGCAATAACACTTGTAGATGTAGCTATCGTAGTTGTTTTAACATTATTATCATCAGTCGCATCTTCATTGATACATCCAAATGTTAATACCATTGTGGATAAAACCAATATAATCAAGACAAATCTTCTATCCATACTGATAAAAAATATTATCGAATAGATTTAAGTATTAAGAATGATAGGTTTTCCCTTTACAATAGACAAAATTATATCATGCTGGGTGTACCAGAACAAGTAATCACGCCAGAATTAGGTATACTACCCTCGTCACAGGTACAGTTCAAACCCATTGTAGCCCCGCAAGTCGGGCCACAGGTTTCAGATTCAGAATCACAGGTACCCGTACACTCAGAACCATTCTCAAGACAGATATGCTCGGAAGAATCATTCACAGTCTCAACACTATCCAGAGGTTCTAAAGGCTCGTTAGCTGTTACAAGACTTAATATCACAGCGAATCCCACGATCCCAACCATCAAGCCGAGTAATACCAGATGTTTCATTGTCTAAACCTTAGGATGAAACAATATAAGAGACCATAGGTGCAACTAGTTTCCAGGATAATCAAGCTGCATGACCAAATTTCTCCTCATACATGACAGCCAAGTCATGGCGGTGTTCACGCATCGACATAGCAGTCTCACCCCTTAATTCAAGGTCACAGTCACCTCTAATCCAATCCAATTCCTTGGCAGGAATGCATAATACTCTAACATGATCCTTTCTAAGAAATAGTGGATTGCCTGAGGAAATAGATCTTCTTATCGCACTAACGGACTGTAATTTCACCCCTGTTTTTTCACGAAGTTCTCTATCAGACTCCAAACGTGACATTAGTTCCTCATTATTCATCTGCCATACACTCTTCTCCTCAACTCCCGCCCGTCTCACGAACTCATCAGTAACCATTCCAACAGCCTTACCGAGTATAATATCATGATCCTGCCTGTCTAATCCACCAATCTCTCTTTGAATACTTGAATAAAGCCTTCCACCATCACTTTCTCCAAAACAGGATTTCAACAAGTTTGTGAAATGATTGCTAGTATAAAATCTATGCCTATCAAATCCAGCAATCTCATAATACTGGCCTAGGCTGCCCAACATGTGAAATACGGTGCTATGATACTCTCTTGGATCTCTCATCCGGGCAAGATCCAGTGAATCAGCTAAACCACCGTCTATGCTAAAATTTCCCGCCAAGTTCTGATCCTTAGGATTAGTAAGTCCCGAATCAAAGATTGCTCTAAGGTTTATCCCCATGTTTGTAGTGAGTCTCTTCCAATGTCGTTCTCTCGAAGGCTCGAAGTCTGCTTCAGCAGCTTCAGCTGGCCCATCCCAATACTTTTTATCGCAGAATTTCGCAAGGCAAATGCCCCGATATGCCTTTCTCACATGCTCTAATGGATAGTCTGCACCTATCATGTCGTCTATCCTCCGTGAATCATCTAGAATAACATTGGTTATTGTTGCCAACTGATTAGTAGATAATTCTGGCACGTCTTTTTTAGTTAATGTTGGAAATACACCTCCAACAACAACAGGCCTATAATATCTATTGACCCAGTATTTCAAAGCATCCAACAGCAATAAACCAAGCCCCCACATATCCACAGTTGTTCACATAGCAATCA
>CAYREE010000221.1:0-2057 GCA_964423225.1 uncultured archaeon
CCTAGAAAAATTAAGGGAAGCTGCCGATAAAGAGACGGCAGGATTCATGCTCACAAATCCAAGCACCCTAGGATTATTCGAGGAAAACATATGCGAGATAACAAGGATAATCCACGATGCCGGAGGCCTAGTATACTATGATGGAGCCAACCTGAACGCAATAATGGGGAAGGCCAGGCCAGGAGATATGAATTATGATATCGTCCACGTCAACCTGCATAAGACGTTTGCCACACCACATGGTGGGGGAGGTCCAGGTAGTGGACCCATTGGCGTGAAGGATCGGCTTGTAGACTATCTGCCTAAACCAGTGGTTGGGAAGAAAAAAGATGAATATTATCTAGATTATGATATTCCAAACAGTATTGGACGTGTTAGATCATATTATGGTAATTTCGGGGTAATGGTAAAAGCATATGCATATATTAGGGCGCTTGGAGGAACAGGACTTAGAAGAGTCTCTGAGCATGCAGTCTTGAATGCGAATTATCTGATGAAAAAACTTAAGGATTATTATGACCTACCCTTTGACAGGACATGCATGCATGAATTCGTATTATCAGGACGCAGACAGAAACATGAACATGGGGTTCCAACCCTTGCAATTGCTAAGAGACTTCTGGATTATGGAGTCCATGCACCAACCATTTATTTCCCCCTGCTTGTTGAGGAATCTTTGATGGTAGAGCCTACCGAGACAGAAGGTAAAGATACCCTCGATGAATTTATTGCTGCTATGATCAAGGTTGCGAAAGAATGTGAAGAAGACCCGGATAAAGTCAAGGGCGCGCCATATAAAACACCCGTAACATTACTAGATAATACTAAGGCAGCGCGTGAACCAGATCTTAGATGGAATGGTAATAAGTAGTATTATCTATCATAGATCTTCAATAATCTGTTTCTCATAAGCTCAACAGTCCTTTCTGGAGCTGTATCCGAGGAAAGGAAATCCGCGGTCTGGGGATTCTGATCTGTCTTAGCTGGTTGTCCTGGAAGTGAAAATGTCACAATACCCTCATTTTTTACTGTAACAGTCAAAGGATTGTTAGTAATTTCATCGTATCCAAACACAATTTTCATAAATCCCGGTTCGTTAGTGGGTGCATATCTCAGATTCAATAGAAGTTCCGTCTTTCCCTTGGTTAAAAATTCAGTATCTTGATCAGGAGTATCAGTTGCATGGGTGAAACAATGAGCAAACTCGTCTGGTCGCAGACATTTTGAGGTTAATGGATCTTTTGCTAGCAAACCTAAAGTCTCCCATATCGTATTTGCGAATGGTCCTGCCTGATTATCAGCAGGCATAGTCCCGATATCTATTGTCCCGGCTTCTTGTTCTCGTAATCCGTTCGCAGCCTCTGCCAAAGATTGTATACATGGAAGCATTCTTGTCCTAAGATCCATGAACTTCTTTGTATCATCTGCTTGATAACCCATTGCAGTATACAGCCTACATACACCATTTAAATAACTGTTAAAAAAAACGTGTCTATCCCTTTCATAAGCGACAAGGTCAAGCTCTTTACCAGTGATAACACGCTCTCTCTTCTTATCCATCTCTGCCAACACTACACCACATACATTAGCATGCTCTTGCGGATTATTTGGCATTTTTAATGGCGAAGGAACACCCATACAATCCAATAAGTTAAAATAATTACTATCCCTTAAGCCAAGGCTATATAAAGAATCTGTGACTGGAAATACCCGGATACTCCCTGTTCTTGGAGTATCACTATCCGGCATAGATTCATCAGAGAATATCTCGCCACCCGAACGATCCTGAAACCTTATAGTCCTTGAAGCATCCATGTGCTCTACTCGAAGCAATTTCTGCCTATCATCTGGCCTTTGTCTTAACACAACTTTCGCTGCATCAAGAAATCCTAGGGCAGCATAATGAGAGCTCCCACTGTTAATATCATGTACCTCATTAGGCAACAAGTATTCTGGAAGGAAGAATGCTCTCTTTCCAGGTTGCTGGAGGTCACCTGCCTGTCCCATAATATAAAAAACTAGGCTGTATTGATTAAAAACAGCCTAATTAATCATCC
>CAYREE010000222.1:0-2047 GCA_964423225.1 uncultured archaeon
GCGTTCAGGGAGATAAGAAGAGATACACTGTCTTCTACTGTCATCTCTTTGACGAACAAAGACCTGAACACGGAACACCCCTAAAAAAAGGAGAAACCATAGGGATTTCGGGAGGGGGGCAGGATAGAGGACCAGGAAAAGACTGTAGAGGAAGCAGTAAAGGACCGAGACTATATTTCGAAGTCTGGGAGGGGAACAAGAATAACAGGAATATGCAGCCAAATGATAAGGTAATCGACATATTCTCATGTTTTCCAAACTCATGCAATTACTGGTACACTGTCCCTGGCGACCCTGATAGAGGAGGAATATGCGACCCGACAGAGGATGCAGATGATATGGGGTGGAAGCCAGGAACACATGGAGCCTGCGATGTCCTATGTAATGAAAACAGTCCAGACTGCATGTGGCCAAGCTATACTGCAGGCAAAGGTTGCTGGCTAGGAGATAAGCATTTTGATGCGGGTACGGGACCCGACCAAAGAAGCAATAGATGGTATGCCACAATCAATATCACCAAGGAAGGAAAATTCGACCTAATGGGTAGTGAAGTCTACGACTATAATGGAGAAAGTCTATTCAATACAAATCCTAACCAGAGAGATGAGTTAAACGACTTCATAAAACAGATTAAAGTCTTTAATAATGGCGTCGTCCATTGCGGGAAGATTAATGGAAATACAATAAGCTGGAACTATAATCCAAACTGCAAGGATGTGATAAGCTTGTTCAGTGCAGACCCGGTATATAAGGAAGGATTATCACTAATCGAATTGGACAAGATAAGAAAGGGAGATAATGAAAGCTGGAATAAGATAATTACAGTCGGTTATGAATATCGATTGATCGGGGTAGACGATGAAAACATTGTGAACCAAATATACGAGCTGCCTGGATCCCCAGTATGGAAACGTCCATTTGACACGACATTCTACCATGAAGTAAATGATTACTATAGGATATTCACTTTAGTCAGAAAATGTGACTGGGTGGGGCCAACAGACATATCAATGAAATGCAAAGAGCATATACTACACCCCCCAAATAAAGATTATAATTATTCAGATAATATTCTGTTAGAAGGCTACACTAGTTGTGAGCATAACCTTGTTGATGCAGGAAAATTCTACGACCTGCCAGGAGTATACACGCGAGCATTCGAAGTATCAAGACTCAATGCCGACAGAGGGAAAGAAATGTATAAGACGGTAGGACAAGGATTAAAAGGTATGGAGAGATGGCAGGGAGACTACCATATGGACCGGTTATTATGGTGGAATGACGCTGCTGGAAACAGGTTCCAAGGACATGGAAACTGTGTTGAAGGAGATTGGACTTGTAGTCTAGGAGCAGCTAAACAAGAATGGTATCCATTCGCAATAGACCATGTATGTAGTGAAAACGACCTAGCATACCCCTTCTGCCCATATATGGGCATATATCCCGCCTCAGTAACAGTGTGCCAGGGAGGTAATTGGGATGCGGAGATGCCAGGATATGGTCATTGGTGGATAGACACGGCAGACTATTTCGGATTTGAAGACAGAGATGATGATCGCAGAGCGATTAACCCAAGGTTCAGAGATTATGATGGCCTACAGGATACAAAATATGATTATGAAAGCGGTATGCCAGACAAAGAATATGTTAATAAATCAGTTGTATCAATCAAGACACAGATATGGTCGCATTTCATAACAAAAGTCAGTTGGAAAGGACCGCCATACTGGGTCCACTTATATGATCCAGGACCTCCAACAGGCACGCCCCCAGTAGACTGGCAGATATGGCTTATGCCATGTGATGAAGCATCATTATACAATTGCAGTTGGAGAGATACTATGATGACGTGCACTAATGCATCTGCATGCGGAATGTCTGGTGGCGTAAGAAAACACTGTGGACTATGCCCCGGCCTCAATCGGTTTACACCAATAAAGAGAAAGAAATTCGATTGCCCTGCAGGCCTTGACATAGGAGATACATGGGGACCGGAACAATGCTGGGTTTGCTAGTCTATGGATACGCAAGACCAGAGAGACTGCGG
>CAYREE010000223.1:0-2031 GCA_964423225.1 uncultured archaeon
TGCATCACCTACAGCAAGGACTTCATCCACAAGGAGTATTTCGGGATCGAGATGGGCAGCTACTGCGAAAGCCAGCCGTACATACATACCAGATGAAAAACGTTTCACTGGAGTGTGAAGGAATGTACCGACATTAGAGAATTCAACGATCTCGTCGAATCTTGCCTTGATCTCACTCCTTTTCATCCCAAGAATAGCGCCATTCATATAAATGTTTTCCTGTCCGGTCAATTCAGGATGAAAACCAGTACCAACTTCGAGCAGGCTCCCTACTCTACCGAGAACTTCGATCTTACCAGTGGTAGGAGACGTAATTCTACTGATAAGTTTCAACAGCGTCGATTTACCTGCCCCGTTACTCCCTATCACCCCGAGGACATCACCGTCATACACATCGAAGCTGACCTCCTTAAGAGCCCAGAACTTGTCCGTCCTCTCAGCTTTTTTTGTCTTATTTAGAGGGGACTTAAAAAGCCTGACAATCTGCTCTGACAGAATCTTATACTTCTGCTTGTGTAATTCACCCAGCTTGTATTCTTTGCCAAGACCTTGCACCGATATCATTCTATCCATCTAAGCAACCTTTATATGATATCTGCGAATTTGGTTTCAGTTTTCCGGAAATAATAGAATCCGGTGGTTGTAACGATAAACACGATGAAAATTGAAAGCACAAGCCCCTGCCAGTATAAAGTCGTGTCTTGGCCAAGAAGTGCCCATCTGAAACCATCAATGACACCAACCATTGGGTTCATAGAGTAAAGTAATCTCCAGTCGCTAGAGATTATCGAAGAACTGAACCCTACGGGAGAAACATATAAACCCATTTGGACGGCGAATGGCACCAGATAACGGACATCACGGTATTCGACATTAAGGGTTGCGAACCATAGACTGATACCGAGAGAAGCGACAACTGCCAGAAAAAAAAAGAACGGGAGCCAGATAATATTTACTGAAGGGTATATTTTATAGCCAACCATCATAAATATGAGTATTAAAAATGCAATGGCAAAATCGATAATACCTGACAGGATAGCACTCACCGGCAGAATCAGTCTAGGTAAGTATACTTTTGAAATGATATTTGTGTTTCCAATAAGTGAGTTGCTACCCTCCACTATAGAGTTCGAAAAAAACTGCCATGGTAATAATGCAACGAATGTGAGAATCGGATAAGGAACTCCTTCCGAGGGAAGTTTAGCGACTTTCCCAAAAATGACGGAAAAAATCACCATCGTTAAGACGGGTCTGATGACAGCCCATGAAATACCCATAAAAGTCTGTTTATAACGTATCAGTATATTCCTCAGGGCCAGGAACACGAACAACTCCTTGTAATCCCAAAGTTCTTTGAAAAAATGAACAGAAATAGTATTAGATGCTTGGATAACTGTCTTTTTCACAAATACGCCTTATAATTTGTCAATGTCCATCATCCTCGGATTCGTTTATGCTAGCTGCTAGTTTTTGTTATATTTCCTTAGGTTTACACGAGAAACTTGATACTTCATCGTTCTTTTAATTGAGACTGATTTTACTCTTGTCCCGCCCTGTCGAAGATCCTTTTTATCTTCGGGTAAACGTAATCATGACTATAGAAATTATCAAGGGTTTCCCTTGCCCTACTCCCCATTTCAGCCCGAAGCTCATGATCTTCCAAGATGCGGAGGGTTTTTTCCACCCACTCATCTTCATTCCTGGCAATAAAACAGTTACTGCCGTCCACCACCTCGTCCGGCACACCAATCGGCGAGCAAATAGAGGGTAGACCCGCTGCCATGTATTGTAGCACTTTCGTGGCTATCTTGCCCTTGTCGTGAGGATTGATTCCACGGCATGGGAAGATACCAGCATCAGCAACAGCCAGTTCATCAACACAAGTCTGCTCGGACCAGTCGTACGCCTCTACAGTCAACCCTTCCACAGATAGTGCGGAGACGGCTATTAACTTGAGCCGGAAGGGCTTCACAGAATGCACTTTCCTGAGAGCGTCCTCAATCAGAGTAAAATGCTTGAAACTCCATTCGG
>CAYREE010000224.1:0-2012 GCA_964423225.1 uncultured archaeon
AGATCTTGTAAAATTTTAAGGAGAGGTGTTAAATGGCTGCAAAAAAAACAGCTACCTCTGATGGCAGATTAGACCAGTTTAAAAAATCTCATAGTGGTATATACCAGGGATCGGTTAAGGATATTTTAAATGATTCCCCTAGGTCGAGGCGTTTTGGTCAAGGACATAAGATGGAGGGAACACATGGTTTACATGGATTAAGCTCGATGGATAGTGGGAAAATAGATCCATTACGCAAACTTCTAGACAAAGCAAAGCCAGAGACATATAAGGAACACGTTGATAGGATATATAAGGGTGGATCAAATGATGGTTCAATGAGTTCTAGAACAAGTTCCTCAAAAATAACTTCTAAAAAGTTTTCTAACCGACGTTTAGTCAAAAGGAGGTAGTTTCATTGTTCTATCCCCCACTGGATGATATGGTTGAAGGCCTTATTAAAAATGGATATCTGAAAAGCGAGAAGGTAATTGATGTTTTTCGCAAGGTTGATAGAAAGTTGTTTGTCCCTGAAAATATTGGAAAAAGTGCATATGTTGACAAACCATTACCTATTGGCTTTGATCAGACTATCTCTGCCCCTCATATGGTGGCTATTATGACTGAATTATTGGATGTGAAATCCGATGATAATATCCTGGAGATTGGTTGTGGATCCGGGTATCAAGCAGCAATACTTGCAGAACTAGCAAATAATGGTTTTATAACGAGTATCGAACGTATACCTGAATTAGCAGAGAAAACAAGGGATAACCTTGTAAAATCCTATGATAATATTAGTGTGGTAGAAGGTGATGGGACAGTTGGCTATCCTGTGAAAGCTCCCTATGATAAGATAATCGTCACGGCAGCGTCACCCAGTATCCCGGAGGAACTTATTGGACAACTTCGGTCTAATGGACGGTTGTTGATACCCGTAGGATCAAGATGGAGCCAGGAATTATTGGGGATAGATGCTGGTGAAGACGGTAATTATACTGAAAACAGATTTGGTGGCTGCGTATTCGTCCCATTGATAGGAGAACAGGGATGGTAGACTAGTTAAAAACTACTAAATCACCGATTGTTATGTTATTAGACATTGTAAATCCTTTATTGACTTCTAATACATATATTGCAGTTTCCTTTGGTATGTATCTGTCGCATGGATCCTCGCTACAGGGAACAGCTTGTTGAATATCAACTATCTTCTTTGACTGATTGATCCATATTATATCCAAGGGTATCAAAGTATTCTTCATCCAAAAAGGATAAATCCCATCGACTTCAAAAACGAAGAGCATACCATTACCCTCTTTTAATAATTCTCGGTGCATCAACCCACTCGCTCTTTCCTCAGATGTCAGAGCCCTTTCAATAGTCACACATACTTCATCTTGAAAGCAGAGCTTGTCAACATCATCTTGTGTTAGACATCCTGATGAGAGAAAGATGATTAAAAACAGAACAAGTACCAGTATTTTCATCTCATTAAGTCTTTAGCAATCAATTTTGCAATACTTACCTTGCTTACTGGAGTTGATAGAGTGTCTGTAGCAATAAGATTATTTGCTACTCCCTGGAATTGCTTGATACCATTGATAAACAAACCATGGATACAGCCTACATTGATACTCTTAGGCCTTTCTTTTTTCAGTCCTTTTACTGCTTCCACGATAGTTCCTCCTGTTGATATGATGTCGTCGAGAATTATAACGTCCTTTCCACGGGCGTCCAAATCTTTATCCTCCATTGATACTTCTGTACCAGAATGCCTTGTTTTTTCAAGATGATTGAATTCGCAATCCAGTATCTCTGCAGCCATTTTTGCAAACATTAGACTGCCTTTATCTGGTGCGATAACAATTGGATTCTTGATTTTTTTCTTGAAATAATGGGTAAGCAAGGGGAAAGCATCCAGGTTCATGAAATTTATCTTGTGGAAGACTGCTTCACCTGGATTATTCAGAAAATGACAGTTGATTGTCGTAATAGAGTCGCATAGCTCGTTTAGTATCGATAGGATAGTCTTC
>CAYREE010000225.1:0-1999 GCA_964423225.1 uncultured archaeon
GAGACCTTCAGAAACGAGAAAAGAAACATATCCTATAGTGACTGGGTTATGCTGCTTACAGGATTAAAGAGTTCTCCAAGATTGAATTTCGAGACTAAGGGCGAATGCATCTATAATGCTGAGATCACAGGATCTGATATTACACTAGATGATGCAAGAAACTCCATCCAGGAAAACCAGGTGTTATTGACTTCAGGAAACCTGCCGGCAAAGGCTACGATAGGTTCAAAGTCTACTACTCCCCCAACCCTTGGAATGAAATTCCTCGAGTATAGCATAATAATCGGACTGGTTGCACTGGCAACAATCGGAATCGTAATATTTTTAAGGTATAGGAGGATCGGTATTTCGATACCCATCTTATTGACGGATATCAGCGAGGTTATAATAGTCCTTGGATTTGCATCAATGATCGACTGGAGCCTTGATCTACCCTCAGTTGCCGGAATACTCGCGGCAGTAGGTACTGGAGTCAACGACCAGATAGTTATAACTGATGAGACAATGATGAAGAGGCGTAAAGAAGGCTCTAAAAGAAGGGAAGTAGTCAATGTCGGAGAACAGATAAGAAGGGCATTCTTTGTCATATTCACGGCGGCAGCGACCATAATCGCAGCAATGCTTCCAATACTGAGTATTGGTGCAGGCATGCTTAAAGGATTTGCATTCACGACTATAATGGGTGTTCTTGTTGGAATACTGATAACAAGACCCGGATACGCTGTTGTACTGCGTAACATCCTAGAGGAGGATTAAAAATAAATGAAAGACATTAAAAATCTTAAAGAACTAGAGCAAGAATTAGAAAAAAAACTGGTTAAAACAGAGTCTGACTGCGAAAAAAAGATTGAAGAAGCAAAATCGTCAAGACATGTCAAACTCCAGCAAGCAAGGGAAAAAGCAGAGAAAAAAGCAGGGGAAATACTAAAAAAAGCCAGTGAAGAAGCTAAAAAAGATGCTGAAAGCATCAAAAAAGATTCTAAAAACCAGATCGAAAAACTCATCAACTCATATGAGGATAACAAAGACAAGGCATATAAAACAGTCTTAAATGAACTGGGGGATTAAATTGTATCGACCTGTTCGCATGTGCAGGATAGATTGTCTGACAATTGATTCTAAGAAAGAGACACTTATTCAGATGCTTCGCAAAGAGGGTGTTGTACAACTAGACTATGTCCTTGATGAAGACCTTGATAAAGGAATTATTGATCGTGCATTATCACTTGAAAAAGCGCAAGAGATATCAGGTTTATTATCCTCTATTGACAAGCTAAAGGAATCACTGGATGTCTTCCATGATCCTAAGACAAACTTTATCGAAGATGTATTGAATATCGATAAGACCCCTAAAAAAGAAGTGGATAATATCGATGATGAAACGATAATCTCGACGTCAAAGAAAGTTATCATAGAATTATCCCCATTGTTAGAGACACTAAACACAGATATCAAGGATATCGATGATCAGATGAAGGAGCTTGAAGAGAAAAAAAATATTTACTCTTCATATCAAGGATTCAAATTTGACACAAAGTATATTGGTGAGTCACGCTTCCTATATGTTGTTGTAGGATTGATTTCTTCTGAAGATAAGGAAAAATACGAGTCAATACTATACAAGGCATTCAGACACGATTATTCAATAAACTATGGTACTGGAGAAGGGAGGATCCCTGTCTCAATCTGTGTACCCAAAGATATGCAATATACACTTGATGAATTACTTTCACAAAACCGGTTTGAATACTTGAAGGAAACATCAAATAAATACGACCTTTCAAATGCCAATAAACGACTATGTGAAGAAATAAAGGCACTTAATAAAAGATTAATAGAAAAGAACAAGCAGCTTAAAAAATTATATGAAAAGAATTTTCAGGATATCCTTGTCTCAAAAGAACTCTTAACAATAATCAAGGACCGGTGCGAAGTATTCAACCGTATGGCTAAGTCAAAGAATGCGGTTTTCATGCGGTTATGGACCCCTAAAAAACAC
>CAYREE010000226.1:0-1970 GCA_964423225.1 uncultured archaeon
GCATCTCGATATAGAGGTCCCAGCCGTCTCGCTTGGCTTTGAATAGGATGTTATGAATCTCAGGGGCGATGGCGTCCTGAACGAAAAGGCGGGTGTCGTTCTCGTCGGTTAAGTCAATGTCGTTGTAGTCGAGGAGGCCGTCATTGTCCGAGTCGTCCACCCAAGGGTCGCCGCCATTCTCGAACTTGACCGTGTCGGTAAGCCTCGGCCCTCCGCTGCGCCCGGAGCGAGTCGTTGTCTTGAGGGGATCGCCGTAGGCCGTGCGATCAAACGGAGTGTAGCCAAAGCCTGAGGAGTCGAGGGCGTCACCCCATGCCCAGTCGGGCGGCTGCCAATCCACGGCGTAGAGGGCTGGAGGTGTGTTGGAGAGGCTGCGGAGGTGGACATTGATGGCTATGGGTGAGGCTAGTGGGAGGGGCTGACGGAGGTGGTTAGGGGTGAAGCGGCAGCAGGTAACACAACAGTAGGACATGATTTATGATTGATACTGAATGAAGTTATTTCGAAATTATCTATTTAAATCTTTATGTAATTATCTTAGTATCCAACATCTCCAATTTGTTTAATATGCTATTACTTAAACAATAATAATGATATTTTTTACCGTTTTTATCCATTAAAATTAATTTGTTATCTTTATAACTACTACGTTTTATTTTTATCTTATCTATATTGTTTAGTTTTATTGAAACAGTTTTTGACTTGAAAAAAGCTGCATTGGGTGTATGAATTACTATACATGAATTCACCGGTTTAAATTCGATGGCATAAAGTGCTTTATTTTTCCCATATAAAACAGCAATTACGGAAGCTATATCTAGAAATAAATAAATTATTACTTGTATAATATATCCACTTTTTTTCCCTATATACTCTGAAAAAAAAGTGACGAAAATAATAAAAGATAAATAAAGATTAAAAACTACAGAGATTATTAATATTATTAGACGATTCCTATTCTGATATTTAAGACAATCATTTTTAATGAACTCATAATTTAAATTCAAATACTCACCTCCGTCATTATAAAACGAAATACAATCCTAATCCTATTAATGTAAGTGAAACCGTAAAAAATATTATTGCTCCAATAGAACTTCTCTCTGCTAACGAAATTGTTTCTATAATAATAGCAATAATTGATACTAATACAACCAATACTTTCATTACTTTTTTAGTATCATCATCAATAAGAATATCTTCATATAGCATCGCGGATAATAAAAATACTATTAATGCAATACCAACACCAAGTGTCATGGATTTCTCCGGAGAAGCATCCAATGCAATGGCACCGAGTGTAACTACTACAAAAGCAATGCATGCTAGTATTGCATCGCGTATAATTCCTGCTTTATTCGACTCTTCATTTTCATTGGTTCCAGTGGCATCTAGTGAAAATGAATATATAGCGTTCATAGCAAAATTATTTCCATAACCACTTGTATTAGATTTGTTATCACCATCCACGTTAACTAAATCTATAATTTGTAATATAATTATTCCAATAATTATTGAGACGAGTGCTCCAAATATAGATAGCAATGCTGATATTGCGATTAGTGCAATCATTAAAATATTAATAAAGCTCTTTATCATTGATAATATATTACCAAAAAAGGCAAGTAATAAGTTATTTATTGATGAATCTTTTATATCTTTTGTTGATAAGGAATTATTATACGTGGTATGAACATTCTTTGCTGGGGCTTTAATATTATTATACCAGTTTGAGAGCATTAATTTTATTGAATTACTAAAAGGCTCTAATATTTCATTAATTTTATTTAGCGCTCGATTTTTTAATTCACCGATGGCATCTGTCACAGCCGCCGCCACAGCCGCCGCAGCCTCCTTGGCCTTGTCCCACCATTCCACCAGAGCGTCGAGGAACTCCCCCAGCTCGCCGCGCTTGGAGCCGCTCGAAAGGTTCCAGTTGTAGTTGTCGTCCTGGGTATAGACATCGCCGG
>CAYREE010000227.1:0-1929 GCA_964423225.1 uncultured archaeon
ACCTGGATTAACCGACTATAAAGGCTATATGGAGACTACGGGAGTTGGTAAAATCCTGTCAGGATACCCTGATGAAACACAATCCCAGGCAGTAAAATTTGTTAATGGATTATCTGAAATAGTTGCACCAGGCCACAAAAAATTATTGTATGATAAGTATTATCTTGGAGACTTTCTCAAAGCTGCTAGATGGCTGGATAAGGATAGGTTAACCGGTTATTTTGATTGTTTTGATGTTGTTGGATCTCTTCCTGTTGGAAATCGTTTGAACGCTATTGAGGTTATCTCAGAGGTTGTGGAAAATAATATGGATGAGGATGTGAGTATGGAGTCTTTGAGGCGACATATTAAACTTGTTGGTGAGGTAGCTGCGGTGGATTCATCTTATAGGCAGTATTCTGCTAGAAGGTTATCTAATCCCAGATCATGTGAGGAAAAGGGTTATGGTTCACAATCGGCTGCTAAGTTAGCTATCGAATTGGGTGTGAGTGCAGCAGAAGTTGCTTTAGTCGCCCCCCATATAATCCAAGTTACTGGAGATCCAAGTAAAATCGAGGCTATGAAAACATTATACAGAAAAAAGGTTATAGTTGATTCGTTTGACCGGGATAGAATACTACATCCTTTAGTAGATATGGAATTATACCCTCATATGCTTGTCTTTGGCGATGTGTTTGACCGGGTTTCTGAATTGGGTGTTGGTGATTCTAAAAGACTGGCTTTTGTGTTGGGTGGTTTGAACATATTATGCCGTAAAGAACAATTGTCTTCAGATGAAGAGAACGCTCTTGGTTTGAGGACTAGATCATTCAAGGAGCTAGAGGATGCGGTTACAAAAAGACTGGATTCATTGGATAAGGGATTGGTTAAGGGAAAGGATGTCCCTTTAAGCAGTGTTATCGCCCTTAATTTCATGAATGCCTTGGATGGTCAACGAGTGGTGTGGGAGGATGGATCTGCTTATCTTAAGGGCGGCTTGATATCACAAGCCTATCCGGAAACAACTAGCCCTACCCAGGTCACAATGGATATTAACGCCCGTCCAACCTCTGAATTATTTGAAAAGTATGGTGATAAGGCTAGTCTTCTTCAAGTTGATAATCGTTATATTGTGACACAACCACAGGATACGATGTTTATGATGTCTGTCTTAATGGGCAAGGTTGATGATGAAACCGTAGCATTGATTTACGAATCTCAGGCTAGCAAAACCCTTCTGAGGGTTCCTAACAAGACTCGGAAAAGAATTGGAGGATGTAAACTTCCGATACTCAAAGGAATCGAGGGTGCATTAAGACAAGCAGGCATAAATAAAGCTTACGCTTTTCCACCGGATACGATCATGGAATTCTACCCTGGCATGCCTGAGGGGATAGCACAAGCATATTATCAGATATTTCCAAACACAGGCTATACACCAACAGACGACACAGTAAGACTCACAGGAAACAAAGAATACACTGGATTAGTAGTGAAAAACCTGTAAAATATCATTTAAAATATATCTAATAGTATCCTATTTCTTAATGAATAAAATGTCTTTACCCGTTCCTGCAGATCCCGATGGATTATCTAATCCTAGCGATAGAAGACTATCTAGTGATCGTATACTACCCGATTTCAATTCAATCAAGGAGATTGAAATGAAGTTCGGATTATATGGTAATGGTTTTGGCGGACCCTATTTTAACGGTAAGGTCCAAGGCGCGTTCGGAGAAATTGAAGTGACTATGGGCAGGGATCTGAGCGTACCTGAAGAATATGAAAACACAAAAGACAGATTAGTTTTTGTTTGGACACCGCATAGAGAGGCTAAGGGAGAACAACAATCTCTTGTAATCCACTATATGCCTGAAGCTAACACAACCCTGGTTTTAGGATCATACAGCGATCATGATAGTAATGGAGTTCCATTCGGCGGATCAATGG
>CAYREE010000228.1:0-1904 GCA_964423225.1 uncultured archaeon
AATTTTCAGACTATTTACGCCAAATTAACCGCAAACCCGCAAACTATTTTGATATTTATCTATTCTTATTGCTCTTTAGATTGCTTATAGATATAATGAATTTTTAGAGGTGCCCTCTATTATATACTTAGAGCCGGATATACAATTAAACAATATCAATGAGGTTGAAATGTCAGAATTATTTATTGATGAAAATTACAAATCTGTGTTGTCCCTGCGGGAAACTGAAACAGCAATTAAGTTCATTAAGGATACCTTTGAGGAACAGTTATCATCTGAACTTAATCTGCAAAGAATTTCATCGCCGTTCTTTTTACGAAAAGGGTCAGGAATAAATGATGATTTAAATGGTGTTGAGAAAAAGGTGTCATTCCAGATACCCGATGCCGAAATGGCTCAAGCTGAATGTCTTTTTTCATTAGCCAAATGGAAACGAATGGCTCTGGCCGAATATGGGTTTGAGCAGGGTGAAGGCTTATATACCGATATGAACGCATTAAGGCCTCAGGAAGTGCTGGACAATATACATTCGATATATGTGGACCAGTGGGATTGGGAACGGATCATCAGCAAAGAAGAAAGAAATCTGGATTTCTTAAAAGAGATAGTCAGAAAAATATATATCTCGATCAAATCTACGGAGAATGCTGTCTGCGAAAGATTTACCCAAATAACTCCTATTCTTCCCGAAGAGATAGTTTTTGTCCATACGGAAGATCTGGCTGAAAAATACCCCGATCTATCTCCTCGAGAACGGGAGGATCAAATAGCCAAAGACTGTGGAGCGGTATTTATAATAGGAATAGGAGCCGAGCTGCCTGAAGGAATATTGCATGATGGCCGTGCACCGGATTATGATGATTGGATTACTCTCAATAAAAACGGAAAGAGAGGGCTTAATGGGGATATATTTGTTTGGAATCCTGTTCTGCAAAGAGGATTTGAACTTAGCTCTTTGGGCATCGGGGTTGATAAAGAAAGCTTGATTGAACAGTTGAAGATTCGGAACTGTCTTGAACGAGCACAGCAGCAGTGGCACAAGAGATTATTAAACGACGAGTTCCCGCTGACTGTTGGAGGAGGAATTGGTCAGTCAAGGCTGTGTATGTTATACTTACAAAAAATACATATAGGCGAAGTGCATGCAAGCATCTGGCCTGATGAAACATTAAAAAGATGTAAAAAAGCAGATATTAAATTGTTGTAGAATTTTAACATGCTTCTTGGCGAAGAAACTATGAAGACATACGTATGAATTCACTGCAAAGATTTAAGAATTTAATGAGTTTTAATTCTGTTGATCGGTTACCAATAATTGAATGGGCCGATTATTGGGATAAGACTTTAGTAAATTGGTATGACGAAGGCTTATCAAAAAAATTAACTGATTCCTCTGATATACGGATGTTTTTGGGTCTTGACCGATATCTTCAACTCTGGATTCCTCCACGAGCATCAAGTTGCCCCAAACCACCATTTCATGGGGCAGCTATTATAAATGATGAAAGACATATCTTTATCCCAAACCCGCATTCGATGAAAAAAAACTTGAAGCCTGGGCCGGAGAACAGGCATCTGGCGAAGCCGTAATATGGTTTACGCTTGAAGGTTTCTTTTGGTATCCAAGAACGTTATTTGGCATTGAAAACCATATGTACGCTTTTTATGATAAGCCGGAATTGATGAAACAGATAAATGAAGATTTACTTGAGTATAATCTATGGGTGATTGAAGATATTTACAAAATATGTACTCCCGCTTTTATGACATTTGCTGAAGACATGTCATACAATTATGGTCCAATGCTTTCAAAATCTAATTTTGATGAATTCCTTGCACCTTATTACCGGCAGATAGTTCCTGAGATAAAAACATCATTTTCATCTTGTATTTCCAAATCATCT
>CAYREE010000229.1:0-1901 GCA_964423225.1 uncultured archaeon
CCATGGTGGAGTGGTGGGACAAGGCCAAGGAGGCTGCGGCGGCCGTGGCGGCGGCCGTAGTTGCGGCGCTGGGTGTTATTATTGAAAAATTAAAGGACTATGTACAATCAAAAGTAAACTTTATTCTCACACCGATGTCTAGTTTGATGATTTCATATTATGATAATTTATACAGTTCCCTTCGTAATTATTTATATGAAATATCTTGGTTTTCAGATTCGAATTTTACTAATGCTGAATATGATGAGAAAGTAATACATAAAGAGGCTACCTTTTTAACTGGAATTTCATTAATATTATCTATTTTTTATCTTCAAGATTACGTTGATGATTTATTAGGGTTGTTAGAAACTATCATGGCCTATCTCAAACCATTTTTAAGTTTCATTGATAATATTCTTACTTTTTCAATTGATGTTATAATTGGATCTGTACCTGGTATATCGATTCTTTTATCGATTCTTGATAATGCAGCAACATCAGCTGCAGTTAGCTCAGCAGAAAACATTAAGGATAGTATATTATCAATTATGAATGTATTTGGAATTGAGGAAGTGCAACTAACAGAGACAAAAGATTTATACATGCCTACCGCCGATGCAATTACTAATCTCCTATTATTTTCCGGAATAGTGAATGAAGATAGCATTATTCTAGATATTATAAATGTGTTTTTAGAAAGTGAGGCGAGAGGGAGTGTACTTGATGGATTAAGCCAATTTTTCCTATGTTGGGGTTTGGTAATATCGGTTCTTACATTGGCTCAAACATTTCTTTATACAATGTTAAAAGCTGCAAAATTTATTAAAATAGATAAAGATACACTTATAGGAGTAGGTCTCGAAGGAGTTTCTCTTTTTTATAGCATTGGTGTGAAATTGAAATGGTTTACTAGTAATGCTTTTGTTGGTAAATTTATATATATGGCAAGCTGCTATTCCTTCTTTTATTCAACATTTTGGGGGTTATTAGATATAAATAAAAATCGTATAGAGAAGGGGAAAACAGCACCTCCAGCTTGGCATGAAACAATACTTTGGGCCACAGGTGCTGTTGGATATGGTGTTAGTACTGTATCAGTAATGGTTTCTATAGCACAAGAATATGAGGAAGAAAATGGTTAATTCTTGTAATATTATTTGCGAGGATAATAATAAATCCATAATGGTTTGAGATTATGACATCCGTAATCACAGCAATAAATTATTTCTGGTTATTGTTAATTATTTGGAATATGTTATTGGCGATATATTTATCCGATATTCAAACAGAGAATGTTAACTTTAATTTTAAAAAAAGGACAACGGTCATAGTATATATAACTACTACGCTCACCTCAATTTCAATTGTTACCGTATTATGGATGTTGATATGTCATACTGCCAATCGTAATATTCTTCAGAAAACCTATATTTTTTTTGTGATTATAATTGAGCTATTGTGTTTAATTTCTGTAGGTTATATTTATTATTTATTAAGGAAAAATTGGAAAAATGAATCATTTAGTTGATATTTAATTTATAAACTTATCTTTATATCTACTGGAGAAAATATAGTTCCCATATATATATAGGCAAACCCCCCTTCAATGTCTCTCCCCCACTGCCCGACCTGCTGCCGCCTCGCTCCTCATCGCCTTCCGCGAAGCCTCCTTTTAGCTTCAGCCGTCGCCATCCGCGTCAATCTCCGTAGCCTCCCCCTCTCCTCTCCGGCCCTCTACACAAAAAACTGGGGGCTGCCCGATTGGACAGGGGGTTACGTCACAGACCCCACTACTGAAAACTCGGACGGTGACGGTGTTGAGAGTTCCGTCTCTCAACTCCCAGCCAGCGGAGCTGGCGTGGGCTTGCTCGACGGCTCGGACATCTACCTGCATATCAGCAAGCTCAACAGCCTGGCCA
>CAYREE010000230.1:0-1895 GCA_964423225.1 uncultured archaeon
GATGGAATCATTAGCCGACAATATCGAGATAACCACGAAGCTTGCAGGACTTATACCAGATACTGCAGGACTTGAAGTCGAAGTCGGTGAAGTCGGACGAAAAGATCCTAAAACCGGTGAGAAAGCATTGACTTCAGTGGAAGAAGCAACCACATACATACAGGCGATAAAGGATGCTGGATTTACCCCTAACCTACTGGCTACCAATAACGGTACAGTCCATGGGAACATTTATGATGAGAACGGTAACATAGTTGAACAAGTCGGCATAGACATAGAGCGGACAAAAGCGATCGCAAACGCAATAGCCCCCCAAGGTGCTTTTGTAGCACAGCACGGTATTACAGGCACTCCATTGAACTTGATGCATCTTCTAATTGATGCCGGAGTATTCAAGGGTAATGTAGCTACAAACTGGCAGAACATCGCCGTTGAAACCCTACCACAAGAACTAGCAGACAGGATGATAGCTTGGACCCTCTCATCAAATCATGCTGAGAAGATGAAGGGTAAAAAACCAGGCATAAGCGAAGGTGAATTGATTGGTAAAAACATCAAGCACAGCATAAAAGAACTCAAGACTGAGATTGATGCCATACCATCCGAAGCAGTAGATAAGATCGATAATGCGACAAAAGAAAGCGCTCTTGGGTTTTTCAAGGCATTTAAGGCAGAGGGTACGGCAAGTAAGGTCAAGGAGTATATTGAGAAGTGATGGAATATTCTGTAACCTTAGGCTTTATTGATGAGAAAGATATACCAGTCAATAAAAAAAAGGTTGAAGACAACCACGAGATATTAGACATCTACATAAATGAGTCTTCTGAAAAACCCTTTTTTTTACTGACACATCAAATGGATGAAAAAGAACTGGAAAAAAAACTTAATATTACAAGCACATCATTCAATCTGAAGATATACGAACGCCCAACCGAAGAACTTATTGGATTTACTTGCATAGAAGATACAGACTACTCTAAGATACTCACAAGAATATTCTCAGATCCATATCATACAACAACGCTTCTATCCAATCCGCGAATATCAAAAGGCTTTATATTTGAGTCAGAACAAGGAGAAATATACCACACGCCTGAAGACCTCCACAAGCTCCTCGCAGACATAAATGACGGTAAAAAAATCAATAAAATATATAAAAGGACAGGGGAACAGGCAGCTATAGCAGATAATAACTTCATGCTCGCTCGAGTTACAGAATTCTACCCAACACAACAAGAAATCATAAAATCATTCAAGACCATAAGAACAAGTAAAAATTCGATCCACCCAATACCAATAGGCTTACACCATGGTCGAATAACCATAGATAATCTATACAAACCAAAAAACATGGCTATAAGAAAGGAATATTTGTAATTTAATATGGTTTCAAATATAAACGAGTGGTCTGATAGGAAGGTCTGGAATCCATTTAACAGCCTTAAACTATTATCCCATGTCTACAGATGGCGTCAGATAAAGAAGGGCGAGCCCCTGCCCCAACCAGTCCTAGTGACTGTAGATCCGATAAATTACTGTGACCTTAATTGTATCTGGTGTAATAGCGAAAATATTCTTGAAAAAAACCAGAATTCTATTTCAAGAGATAGTCTCATGAAGATCGCCTCATTCTTAACAAAATGGAAGGGCAATGACAACTGGACTTCTGGAGTAGAAGCAATATGCATAGCAGGGGGAGGAGAACCATTGCTAAATCCCCATGTTGGAGACTTCATTGAAAAATGCGTTGAACAAGGAATTGAAGTTGGTGTAGTAACAAATGGAGTACATATCAACAAGTTCATAGAACCATTGTCAAAATGCACTTGGGTAGGCGTATCAGTCGACTGTGCCAGCCCAGAACTAATGAAATGCTTAAAAGGACACAATGAGTA
>CAYREE010000231.1:0-1876 GCA_964423225.1 uncultured archaeon
CAAGGAGGCTGCGGCGGCCGTGGCTGCGGCCGTTATGGCGGCGATTGATTTTATTGTGGATATGATTGAAACTGCTATTCAAGCAATTATCGATAATATTATTGAACCAATAATTGATTCTTTTTGGCAGTATTATGCAGACATTGAGTTATCTATGATCGAATTTTTTTCTTCTCTCTCATGGTTTAACTCTATTGATGATAAAAACGATAATGATATCGTTAAACAAAAAAAGGTTGTGATTCAAAATACTTTGTTAGTTTTACTATCATTCATTGGACTTAAAAATTTTTCAGAACCATTAATAAATGGTATTAAAAGTATATTCACAATCATTGCGCCATTTCTTTCATTAATTAGTTATGAATCTGTACTTCAAACAATCAGTAAATTTTCAGGTGGTATAATACCAGATTTTTCGCATTATACAAATGATTTGCTAAATTCTGGAATTGATTCATTATTATCGATATTGATAATCGGGAATTCTCCAAGTTTATTGTCATTTTTCGGTTTTTCTTCTGGAACTGATACATTTGATATCAATCAAGCTTCCTATAATTACCCAACTATTGATGCGTTTGTAAACTTCAATTTGAATGTAAAAATCAATCAACTATGGGATCAAATAATTGACTTTGCTACAGGGTACGAATTGGATAATGTGACTATGGCAGTTATGGTCGGAGTTATGAGCTTTAATTTAATTCTATATGCATTTTCAGGAGGGTATTATGGTAATCTTGCAATGGAGGCGGAGAAGGCCGCCGCTCCAAGAAAAAAATCGGAGAAGTTGTGGGGGAAATCGCTCGCCTCAGTCATGGGCATATATGTAAATGTGATTGCCTTTTTACTAATAGCGAGTGGGGCAAATAAAATCTCAATATCTAATGATAATGAAGCCAACGTTATTAATTACTTATTAATGGCTTTAACTTTCGTTGGTGTTTCATGGGCCTCTTTTTTTATAGCTCAGTTCCAAACTCCCGGTAGTCTTTGGAGCGGTTTAGCTTTTACATCAGCTATACTTGGAACCGGTGTGTTAGGCATGAAATATATTCATGCAAAAGAGGAGTATAGCTGGGAGTTGCTGTAAAGTGTCGAATCATAAACTACCGAAGTCTTATTATACTCTTTTTCATAAAGAAAGTGATAAATATATTTTACAAAATTATCCAATATTGAAGTTTATTTTTGGTAGGTTATTAACTTATCTTGGTATCATTGCACCTTTATCACTAATATTTTTATTGTTTTTTGAGTATATTACATTTATTATTTTGATAATAATTTCGATTTTCATCTATCCTCCAATGGCATATTTTTTTTTATTAATTGCAAAAGAAGAGTTCTCTAGGTATTCATTCATATCGGGATATGCTTCATTTATAGCTATAAATATACTTTATCTCACATTCCTTCCATTGATGATATGCGCATTATTTATTACGTATGAGGTCCCTCAAATTTCTATTATTTTATTTACAATTGGATTTGCAATATTAATTATTGGTTTCATTATTGATATTTTTCGAATTTCAATTAATAATCGAACAGAGAACACATTAACAAGATAATAATTGAAGATATTATTGTATTTCGCGTAGATATTTGGGTTTTCCCGGTGCCTTGGTCTGTCACTGTCACACTCAAATCTCCTGCCAGCGTTTTGGTGGCTGTTCTTGACAGGGTTGGAGTGTCGGCGGTTCTCACCAAATATGCCACGGCTACTACCCAACCGTGGCCCTGCCCCCCTCCAAACCGGCAAAGAACCTGGCCGCTTCATCCTGGGCTTGGGCTTCGGTGACTGGCTTTTCATCGGCCTTGGCCCTGGCCTCTTGCTTTCGCTGCCATTCCTTCTCTTGGAATACAGATA
>CAYREE010000232.1:0-1867 GCA_964423225.1 uncultured archaeon
TTTTTTTGCCCAAAAATCTCCATCGGTTCAAATGTCAGAACCTGCTCAGGATTATCAAATGGGCAGTATATATCATCATCATAATCGGTTCCGCCCGGCAGAAATTCAGCATGGCCCATCTTTGTTCGTATTTGGCCAAAATCATATCGTGTAACATCAACATTCCAGTAAAAATCATAGTTCCATTTTTTATAAAACACTTTTCTCGCTTCACTTTTGACTTCATCGGAAGATTCAAGGTTGACATTGATACCGGTAACCGCTTTAAGCAATTCCCAATGTGACTCCACTGAAGCCTCAGTCCTTGGAATTCTTTTCGGCATCTCAAGATTTATCGCTGCCCAACCGTCTTCAAAACTCATTTGCTAAAAGTCCTTCTACGTGCAATCTCTATATGTTCCAATTCTCAAGCCTTCCTGGAGAAAATACTTATATGTTTCATAGTCAACTGCCTTAGAAATACTATGATCAGTATGGAGAATATACCCACTGTTTGTTAGAGCAGTGGGAAGATTGGCTTGTAATAGTTTATCAACAGCTTTTTTATCATTTGTTTCCAAACTTCGTACATCCAATCCTCCACACAATGCAATTTTATCACCAAATCGTTTCTTAATGCTCACAAGATCCATTCCTGACTTAACTTCCATAGCCTGAAGACAGTCAAATCCTGCATCAATAATATCTGGAATCAATGGTTCAATATATCCACATGAGTGAATTATAACTTTGCAACCAAGTGAATGAGCAAAGTCAACTATCTTTTTGTGTGCTGGCCAGATTATATCACGATACATCTGTGGAGACATAAAAGGTTTACCCTTAAAACCCATATCTTCATAAAACCAGATTCCGTCAGGAATTCCTTCTCTTGTAAAAAGAATGCGTTGCATCTTAATCAATAAATCTGAATATATATTACACATATCTTTGATCCAGTCTGGATCAAGAGCCATGCTCATTAATATATTCATATGTCCGGCAACTGGATGTATGCACTCAAAAACATTTACGCTTGCACAACAGAAAAAGAGTTGTTGTTTTTTGCATTTCTTTAATATCTCTCGGTATCCATTAAAATTGATTCTTCGTTCTAACAAGCTTTCATCTACCAAATATGGCCGAATATATTTATCCCAATCCTCTCTATTTTTAATAGCGAAATCAACATGTTCAGGTGTCCCTGAGAGATCTTTCCATAGACGTATTACCGAAAGATCCTGTGTCCGCACAAGAATTGTGTCATCAGTTTCTTCGAGTATCTCCTCCTCAGCATCAATATTAGAGAAGACATTGAATGGTTTAAAAAGACGAATATCATATTCAAAATGGTCCTCTGGGAGTTCATCTTTGTTCAAGTAACCTTGCTGCTTCCAAATCTTAAGAGTTTCAGACCAGAAATTCTCAAATACACCAATTCGGTCAACAGGTTTATGACTCAATATGCGCTGAATTCTCTCCTTACTACTTAATGACTTCATTGGTTATCCTTATTCTTAAATCAGGATAGTAAGCTTTTTCTTTTTATACTACCAGGTAAAGTTCTTCACCTTTTTTCAAGATAATGTTCAAGTTTTTTTCTGAAAATTCTCTTGCCTGCCACAACGAAGGAAGATTATAAATTATTATCCTTATGATTGCTATCAAATTCTAATATAGTGCATCAGAAAAATGTCGCTTATAATACAAATATATCCAATAAGTATAAAGGCAAAATATATTTCTACTTGCTTCTTGGTTCATAAGAAATATACTTTGTTATCATTTTTAATTAGTATAAATCCAAGTATCTGGTATATTTTATATTCTTCATAACATTGATCATCAAGATCGCTGTTAGAAATTAATTAGAATTAGGCTATGGAGT
>CAYREE010000233.1:0-1866 GCA_964423225.1 uncultured archaeon
AATAGATAAACTCAGTGTCATCAAGAATAATAATATTAAAATATGTCGGTAATCCAATTTACAATCACATTGATATTATAGTATTATGTAATTATTATGGTGATAGATGATATGAAACGATTATTAGTAGCTTTCTTCATGCTTATCGCATTTTTTTCATTGATATGCACCGTAAATGCATCGTTTGATTATAAAATATTCTGGCAATATAAAACATATGAGTCAACGAATATTGAACCAGTGATAGCATACATTAATCCTGACGAAGGTATGAATATCTTCTTTGCATCAGGAAATGATATCCACGTATTAGACTCATTTGGCCGTGAAATATGGAATTATGAATTAGATGATGATGTATTTCATATGACGGTACGCGACATCAATAATGACAAATATCCTGAACTAATCGTGGGTTCTAAATCAACAGGCGTGTATGTATACAAATACCGTGGGGATCTTATCTGGCACAGGATGGAAAGCCGACATAAGGTGTATACAATAGTACAGGATATTGATTTAAGGCCTGGTATGGAGATCTTGACTGCTAGTGGTTTTAATATTACATTATATTCATCTGAAGGTGATAAAATCTGGTCTTTTAAGACTCTACGGGAGATAAACACTAAGCCAATATTAAAAGACTTGGATTTAGACGGGAAATTGGATGTGATTGTTGGTGCAAACGATCTGATGTATGTTATATCAACGCCACCGTACAAGAGTATGTTTTACCAGACTAATGGAGGTGTTTTACCACAACCTATAGTCTTTGACATCGACCGTGATGGTTTACTAGAAATAATCTATTCTACAGGTGGGAACAAGGTTAATATATTAAATCATTCTCAAACGGGTCTAGACCTGGAGTTAGAACATGATGTTGAAAGAGGAATAGTAACAAGTCCAATCATAATCGACATGGGCGGTGATAAAGTATTTGACATGATAATAGGTACTCAAAACAGGTTTCTATACGTTATAAACTCAAGTGGTTATCGACTATGGAAGTATTCAACACCGATTAGGCTCCATTACCCTCCAGCAAACGCGGACTTGAATATGGATGGGATTGATGAGATAATATATCCCTCAGGAGACACGCTCTTTATTTTAAATGATACTAGAACCGTCTGGTCTTATAAAGTAAAGAAACCGATTACTTCCAGTCCGATAGTAAAAGATATTAATGGCGATCATATTGCTGAGATATTAGTTTCTACAAATGATGGCACACTAAATGTTTTCAGTAGAGAATATTACGTGAAAAAATCGATTGCAGATGACTTCTATAAAAAAGCAATTGACTACTATGAATCCGAAAGTTATTTTAACTCGATAGCATACAATGAACTGGCAAAACAACAATATGAAAAAATAGGGGATTCTGAAAGCTTAATAAAGACAAAAAGGCTTGTTTTACGGATCGAAGCCAATGAACTTCTTAATATGGGACAAGTCTACTACGACTTTGGTTTTTACACTAATTCCGAGGAACTATCTGATAAATCACTTCAGACATTCAAGATGATAAATTATAGGGAAGGGATTGAAGAGTCATTGTTCCTAAAACAAAAATCTATCATGCATAGGGAGGCTGAAGATCTTATAGACCTATCTAAATTAGATTATGTCGAGGGTAAATTCATAGATTCGCGATTCAAAGCCTTGCAGGCTTCAAGACTATACCGCCTAATTAATTATACTGAAGGATTCTTAGACGCTGATAGTGTCGTTGAAGACGTATTCAATAAAATACATGCTGACTCCTACTATTTCCTTGCTGTCCTTGCTTATTATAATAAAACAGAATCAGCTGAAGCACGACATTACCTAAGTAAAGCTGAAGACGCATTCAGTAAGGTA
>CAYREE010000234.1:0-1802 GCA_964423225.1 uncultured archaeon
AACCACAAATATAAAGTTGCCAACCTAATGGTATACTAACAGGGGGTCAGTCCAGAGACCAGCTTAATATTGAGAGTCTAGTACTCATCAGATTGCTCAATGATGCTGCTAATAAGGGGGAAGACCTTAATGAGATCTTTCGTTTACTTAATGAATTAGGTAGGGATATCTATTCGTTCAGAGCGATGACAGTCTTGATCCTATCAGATGATGGTGAATACCTGGAACTGGAGAGCACAAAACTCTTGCCTAAATCAGTTAAAAAGATAGAGGATCTAACAGGCATTAAGACTCCTTCATCATTGAAGATACGATTAACTAAGGATTCAATTTATAAAGATATCCTAGACAGTCGTAAGCCACGTTTGACAAATGATCCTGAGACAATTAAAAAGATGATTATGGAGTTCACTCCTGATGGTAGATGGAATAAACTAGCGCTGAAGATAAGGAAAATCCTTGGCATAAACTCTGTATTAACACTTCCACTAATGTCTAATGGTGATGTTATTGGATTGCTTGATATCTCCCGTAAAGAACCGTTCACAGACAAGGATAAGTACCTTCTTAGCACAGTGGCCGGAGAGGTGACGGCAGTCATCAAACGCAAATGGATGGAGGATGAATTAAGGGCGAGCAAGGAGAAATACAAGGGGATATTTGAAAATACGAGCGATGTGATAATATACCTTGATACAACTGGTACTATCCTGGATGTAAATAAGAGATGCGAAGAAGTATTCGGTTATTCAAACGAAGAAATTGTGGGAAAAAACGTGTTAAATACGGGTTTTATTACTGTTAAAGATCTGCCCCAAGCAATAAAAAAGTTTGCAAGTCTTGTACGATCTGGAAGTCACCAGGGTATGATGGGTTTGGAGGTAAAAACCAAGGATGGTCGAACTATATTCATTGAATCAAATGCTGAAGTAGTCAAGGAGAATGGCAAGGTAAAGGGAATTGTAACCCTAATCCGTGACATTACTGGTCTGAGGACTGGATTATGCGACCAGTATGACTCCTGCCAAAACTATCAAGGCAATAGAAATAATCAGAAATAATTAAAACCTTATTTTATCACATTTATAATACTTTCCTCTTTAGAACGAATTATTCTATTCTCTTACGTTTTTTGTCAGGATTATAATTGCTCCTGCCCTGTGGTATGTGTGTTCATATAATTCTTTAATCATGGTGTCTCCTTTAGGTGTATCAATACGTGATAAATCTTTGAGAAGCCATTTCCTGTGTAGTGCTGATAGGGGGGTGATGCCACCTTCCTTGGCTGTTGTCACACTATTTGATGAGTAATAATCCACATAATATCTTCCAGTACGCGGATAGCATCCGACGGATAATACATCCAGGTCCCCGACCATGGTTGAAGCCTTCCATTCCTCGAATCTAATACCCTTGAACTCTCTATGATTTCTTAAAGCTGGTATGCGCATTTCTCCGCCTGCTACTTTGAATGCCTGTTGAAACCATTCCTCATTTAATAAGGTGACCCGTCCGTCTACAATACTATCTCTCATCCTATCTTCAAGTTGTGGTGAAACATCTTTTTCAAATGCTCTTCCTAAAACGGCAAGTGATCTAAGACAGGCCTTTAATGGTTTGTTCTTGCCCTCGAGAATATCATTGACCTCGTCTTTAGGGCTTGTGACATGTGAAGGATGACTTGCGATGGCTTGTGGGTCGTCATGTATGTATGGTACTTCCTCCACTGATTTATCCAACCACCTGTTCACCCTGGAGCCTTGTTCAGGGAATAATCCTGCTAATTCCTTCAATGTATCAAC
>CAYREE010000235.1:0-1762 GCA_964423225.1 uncultured archaeon
AAAAGTTTTAATGCTTCAATAGGGTTTGTTTTAATTTCAACATTATAACCTAGTTTTGTAAGTATTTTGCCGCCTACTGATGCAACAGATTTTTCATCATCAACAAAAATGATTGATTCATCACCGTGGGAAATATTGTCAAATGATTTGGGTTCTTTAACAGGTTTTTCTTTGGATATAGGAAAATAAACAGTGAAGATGGCACCTTCCCTGAGTTGACTGGCAACGGTAATAGCCCCATTGTGATTTTTGATAATACCGTGAACAACAGCTAATCCCATACCTGAGCCCTGTCCGACATCTTTTGTGGTAAAATAAGGATCAAAAATTCGATCAATGATTTCAGGGGCAATTCCAGGCCCTGTATCACTTATTACAATCTTTAGATATTTCCCGGATGGAATGTGTAATGATTTTTGGAAAGTCCCTCCCTTTAGAAACTCTGTTTCAGCAAAAATTTCTATCTTCCCTCCGGTCTCTTCCATTTCTTGTGAAGCATTTGTGCAAATATTCATTAGCACTTGATTAATCAGAACCGGGTCAGCAACAATAGTAATTTCAGTGTCTGGCAAGTATTTTCGAATTTCAATAGAACTTGGGATTGTTGAGCGTAATAACCTTAAAGCATCCCTAACAACAGAAATGGCATCTATAGGTTTTAGATTCTGATCAGCTTTGTGGCTGAAATTGAGCAACTGCTTTACAATACCAGAAGCCCTTAGCCCCGCTGATTTTATATCATTAAGATTTTCACGAATCGAAGTCTTTTCCGGTAGCGCTTCCAATGCAAGTTCAGCATTTCCTGTGATCATTTGGATTATATTATTGAAATCATGGGCAATACCACCTGCAATTGTGCCAAGGGATTCCATTTTCCTAACCTGTTGAAGCTGAACTTCCATTGATTTTCTGTTTGTTATATCATGTAGGATCGTTAATTTTGAAATAGTCTTGTCCGCATCAACAATAGGTGAATTCGATACAGAATAATAGTGATTGTTTTTGGGATTTTCGAATTCATATTCGACATACTCATCCTGTTGAATTCGATCAAATACACACCAAGGACATTTCTCATCATTATTATATATAGCTTTATGGCAACGCTCTCCAAGAGCATTCCTCCCGACCTCGTCAATCATTTTTGGGTTCATATATGCAATACGAAATTCAGAAGAAGTGATATAAGCGGCATCCATCATTGCATTCATCATAGATCGGTATTTTAATTCACTTTGCCTTAATGAATCTTGAGACGTAGCATAGGTTAATGCTACAGCAGCCAGATCTCCCAATATTCTTGCGTTAAAAACATCCTTTTCGTCGAATCCCCCAGGTTTGTTTGCTAGTCCTATAACACCAACTGTTTTATGTTCAATATTGAGAGGAGAAAATAATACATTGTCAAGTTTTACATGCCCATGTGGTATGTATTTCATCCAGGGACTATCTGCAAAACAGTTATCATATGTAACATCTTTTGTTTTATAAGCGACTTCCCGCAACCCTCTGATCGGCATAGGAAGACGTGGGTCGACAGAGCATGGCATTCCGCCGGCATCTAAAAAAAACACCTCGTTCTCATTACCATTTTCAGAAAGTAGAGCGACGTATCCTGATTGAGCACCAGTAAGGCGTTTGCAATGGTCAAATATGGCCTTGGCAGCATCCTCAAATGTTTTGCTATTAGGAATGTATCGAAATGCTTCCAATAGAACAGAAAGTATGTCTGAAGAACGGTCTTGTTCTTTCTTTTGATATC
>CAYREE010000236.1:0-1762 GCA_964423225.1 uncultured archaeon
ATTTACTGGTTTCAGGGCTCGAAGTCTATGGGAGTTTAAAAATATTATTAAATCTATTGATGAAGATTCAATGAAATATCATCTACGGGGAAATATAAACGAATTTTCAAGATGGTTAAAATATGTTATCAACGATCCTTTACTCCCAGATTCTTTTAACGAGTTAAAGAAACATTATATCTTATCAAATAAGGATTTCAGGTCTGTGAGAAAAGATATGATAGGACAAACAAGAAGGCGGATAGAGGATCTTATTGAGTCGGTTAGGCCATCAGGATATATTTGATTTTCTATAGTAATTCATTTATCAGGTCTACGATATTGATTCTTCTTTGGTTCTTAGAATCTCTTTCTCTTATCGTGATTGTATCATCCTTTAAAGTATCATAGTCTATTGTGATGGAATGTGGAATACCGACTTCATCTGCCCTGGCATATCTTTTACCTATGCTACCTGATTTATCATAGAATACATGTATCTGCCTATTTCTTAGACTATCATATATTTCTATTGCTTTTTCCGGGATATCATTTTTTTGAACTAGTGGAAAAATTGCGGCACGATATGGTGCGATACTATTAGGTAGGCTTAGATATGTTCTATCCTCATCTTCTTGGAAACTTGATTCTAAAACACAGTAGAATGGTCTGTCAATACCATATGCTACTTCCACTACATTAGGCACAAATTTTCTACCCTCGATATTTACACTAAGGTCTGTCTTACTATGTTTGATATGTTGTGATAGATCATAGTTGCCCCGGTCTGCTATTCCAACAAGTTCGATTTTTCCGAATGAATCGCTAAAGAATTCAATATCCCATGTATCACTTGAATAAAAAGATCGTTCGTTCTCTCTATGTTGTCTTAATCTTAGACGTGATTCATCAATCCCAATTTCCCTGAAGAAAATATATGCTTTTGCCAGGTGGTATGCTATCCACTTGTTTTCAATCATTTTTTTATCATATGCCTGTCCAATGGTATGCTCTGATTCAACCTCATTCTTATCGAAGATCTTCACTTTAAGATCCTTGACAGTATTTAGATTTACACTTGATTCATCCTCGGGATCTACAAAAAACTGGATTTCAGCCTGGTTGAATTCTCGAAGTCGAATCATCCCTTGCCGGGGAGATATCTCATTCCTGAAAGAATGACCTAATTGCATCACACCAAATGGCAGCTTCTTCCTTGCAATCTCCCAAAGACGCTTGAAACCCAGATATGTTGTCTGTGCTGTTTCAGGCCTTAAATAGCCTGTGATCGAATCCTTTCCAGGCCCTATCATTGTCTTGAACATAAGGTTATAATTAAATGCTTTCCCTAGGGTTCCACCGCATTTTAAACAATTTACTTTTGTTAAGAACTCATTTGTTTTTACCTCATCTAATCCTTCAGCAGTTACATCTAATTGTTCTTCGATAATATGATCTGCCCTGAATGACTGTTTGCATTTTACACATTCTGTTAGGAAGTCTGCAAAGTTTTCAACGTGACCCGATGCCTTCCATACAACTTCAGGACTAAGTGTTGGACATTCAACTTCAAGACATTCCTCATCAATAATATAACTCTTTCTAAGATGTCTTTCAATATTGTTTTTAATCCTTTTTCCAATTGGACCATAGTCGTAGAATCCTCCGCTACCACCATAAATCTCAAATGATGGGTATACAATACCTCTCCTCTTGGAAATGTCAAGTATCTTCTCAAATGTTTTCATCATTAATAAATGAGTCTTCTGTCTCGTCACGGGTT
>CAYREE010000237.1:0-1749 GCA_964423225.1 uncultured archaeon
TGGTCCGATGCGTTTCCTAAACCAGCAGACTAAGATAGACTTGTCTAATCGTATGATATCATTCGACATACGAGATTCACCAGATGTGGGTAAGGGCGTAGTCATGTTCCTTCTTCTTGACTATGTTTACACTCAGATGAAGAAGTCAAGGAGCCGAAAGATATTGGTGATTGACGAGGCTTGGACGGTATTAAGCGCGGGAGAGCAGGCTGAATATATCCTTCGTCTTGTCAAGACATGTCGTAAATTCAATCTTGCATTGGTCATGATAACCCAAGATGTTGAGGATGTCTTGATATCTCGTGCAGGCAGAGCCGTATTGACTAATACTGCGACAAAACTACTGTTAAAGCAGGACACATCCGTTATTGAACAGATTGCAGAGAGATTCAACTTGAATATGGCGGAGGTAAGATTTGTTAAGGTAGCTTCCATGGGACATGCCCTTCTTATCGCAGAGAATACACGTATTCCCATATATGTTACGGCTTCTCCAGAAGAGCATCGGATCATAACAACTCGCCCAGACGAGATGCAGCAACTTGCTGATGTGAAGCGGCCTGAGGGAGTTGATCTTGTGAAGGAGTTCGACATTAATAGGCCTGTCCATAGGAAGAGCGAGCTTTCTGACCAGCAGATCCTGGCGTTGAGCCAGCGTAACTTTGAGGAGTTGAGGATTAAGACTCTTTCTGGTGATTCTGAATTATTCTTGGTTAGGAATGAGACTGATGAGACTGACGATCATTTTGTTATGCAGCATTTGATTGTTGAGGAGGTTAGTCGTTATTCAAACAAGGTGTTGATGCATCATACTCGTCTTCCTGACATAACTTTTGAAACTAATCTTGGAAAGATTATCGCTTGTGAGATTGAAGCTGATGTTGGTTTAAAGCGCAGTATTGAGACTCTGCAGGAAAAGCATAATATCCTTAAGAAATATGATGATTATTTCATTGTGACGACTAATCCTGTTTTAAAGAGAGATTATTCCGAAGAGTTTGGGGATATTATTATGAGGGAGGAGATACCCTCTAAGATTGCGACATACTTTTAATCTGGCATTCACATACTTATAGTGGAGGATGGTTCCCATATCCCGTGATAGTAGGCAGTGTTGTTTCAGAGCGCGAAATAGGTGTTCAAACTCGCAGATAGCGAATGCGCCAGTAGTTGATGATTCCCTTCAGTCAAGATGGTATTGCTCGACATGTGATTACTTCAAGCCAATGGAACAATCATTAGAATAATTTATTTTACTGACTTAATCGGTGCACCCAATGAAAAATCGGAAAACATTATTTTATATGCTATTCATTATTTATTCGATAGGTTTTGTTGCGGCCCAGACTTCTGTATGCGGTATTAAATTCGATAATTTTGACTATGTTACACAACAGTTGATTACTATTGGCGAGGCTGGTGCACTCTTGATGATTGCTATTGAGGGTGGAAAATATATCATCTCTACTAATCCACAGGAGAGGGAAAGTGCAAGGAGGGGTGTTATATATATTGTGATTGGTCTGGTACTTATACGGGTTGCATTGCCTCTGACATTATATTTGTTCTGCAGTAACTGATTTTAGCATTTTTAATTGTTGGAATTCAATAATCTATTGTATGAATACAAGAACCGTGTACATGGGCTATAGGATTGCGAGGCCCCTGGTTTTAATGGTAATTTTCGGTACTTTTTCATCTGCTGCTCCGTGTCCTGGATGTGCTATACCAATTGGATCTGTCTGTCGT
>CAYREE010000238.1:0-1744 GCA_964423225.1 uncultured archaeon
GTTGTGGTTGATGATTGAGAAGCGTATGAAGAATTCCATCCGCCGGAAAGGGTTACCTGTTTGGATGTGCTTAATACGACATTTTCACTATAAGTTCCCTGGAATATCTTTATGGTGGTCCCGGTACTGGCAGCATTAACCGCTGCTTGGACGGTGGTATAACAAGGGGTATTGCCATTGCATGAGCCTAGGGGGTCAACATAAGAGTTTTGCGTTTCAGTGCTGAAACTGACATCGAGAGTTTGCCAAAAGAGACTATAGTATGCATACCCACCGTAAAAATAATCGCAGGCATAGTCTATGTCCATGTCCACCCTGAAAAGACCGTTGGGACGTCCTGTTTCTGTACCATAGCTATTCAACATTATCCAGTAGGAATTATCCGGGTCATCGTCATTATATCCCACACACAGTATTGCATGTCCCCCTCCGTCAACCGGGTCATAAGGTTTGCCACAGGTGTCATCAAAATTCCACAGCACTGATTCCGCCTGATTCCTCCAGAAAGAGAAGAAATCATTCCAGTCCTCGGCTGTGCTCATATAGAAGGCAAAAAAAACTGCCTTGTTTTGGTTCAGAATATTCTTTATATTTGCGATGGCTTGTGCCTGGCCAACGTCCTGTGTTTCAATTGTTTGTGCTTCAATAGAGCTAATATTGTATTTGGGTGATGTGGAAATAGTCCCGCATGCTACATTACAATTCCCATCACCATTCTGCCAACTTGCGTTAGTGTTAGACCAAGGGATGGTATAGCCTTTAGATGAATAAAAGGTAGCAACATCTTCTAACAATCCGCCGGCACAACAGTTCTTTGCTGTATTGCACGAGCTAATAAACTGAACCGAGAGTTGGTCAAAAATGCTTTTTTCAACATCTAAAGCGATTCCCATTACACCAGTTCCAGCCCACGCCCAGCAGTTGCCGCAACCCCCTTGATTTCTCGCAGAAGGTATGTAATTAAGGTGGCTGAGTAGGCTGAGCGAGCCTCGAAGCGGGATACGAAATCGGAGTTCTTCATCTATGTAGGCTCTGGGAGCAGTTTCATATGCTTCTATCCACCTAAGGCGGGTCTCCCTGTCAGGATGCATAATAGTGTAGCTTTTCAGGTCGTCATCGGCAGATACATTCTGTGCAAATGTCAAGACCAGGACGAGTCCCAAAATTATCCACGGGATTCCTTTTCTCATCGCAAATCTCCTTTGCCTATTTTGTGTTTTCAAGATAGTCACTCAAATTAATGGTTGGGAGGTCAAAGATAATCGGCGTGCAGGTGCCCTTGGTAATCACCTTCAAGTAGCAATCAAAATTCTCGCCCAATTCAATACCATATCTTCGCAAAAACCGTGAGCTTGGATATGAGGAATTGTTAAGTAATAGTGTGTAATTCTTTCCTTCAACCTGCCCATAGGTTTCTTCTATTTCGTGCTCAGGCCTAAAAGAGAATTTGACCTCATATAACTCTTTTGAAGAATCATTCGCAGCTTCTTTAACTTGTATCTTATTAATGGAAACGATTTTAGCTTGCCCTGCGTATGCTTTATATTCACACGGTCCACCAAGACTTTTCTTCTTAGTGGGATTCCCCATTGCCGAACATGATGAACTGATCATAAGAGTTGTTAAAACTGTAACCAACAAATTGCGCATTAACATGAGATCTTTTACCGATGACCTTTGTGAAGTAGTCTTGATTTTACAATCAGAGTACTAATGCTGACTTTTCGTCATTTCCTAATATCGA
>CAYREE010000239.1:0-1732 GCA_964423225.1 uncultured archaeon
GATGGTCAAAGAATCGGTATTTTATTAAACAATGGAAAAGTATTAATAGGTAGATAAATCTTCAATAAAATTCATTTTTTATGGTTATTTATATATTATATCTCATAATTATTATGTAAATTCATAGTAATTTGGATAAAAAATGAGATTTTGTAAAAAATGTGTGATGCCTGATACAAGGCCTGGGATAACATTCAATAAAGATGGTGTTTGTGCAGCATGCACAACTTACGAGAAGAAGAAGACTACAAACTGGAAAAAACGCTGGAAAGAACTTGAAAAGATATGCGATAAATACCGTGGGACCAATGGTGATGGATATGATTGTGCAATTGCAGTTTCCGGAGGAAAAGACTCACATAATCAAGTTAGAATCATGAAAGAAGAACTGGATATGAATCCGGTACTATTGAGTGTAGATAATTTCAGTTGGACGGAGACTGGAAGGAAGAACTTTACTAATATCTCAGAGGCATTTGGTTGCGATATTATTCATCTTTCACTTAATGTGCGTGCATGTAAGATTATGTTTAAAAAGGCGTTGATTGAACTTGGTTCTCCAATGTGGTATGCTGATGCAGCAATCTATGCATATCCCTATAAAATGACCAAACAACTTGGTCTACAACTACTGGTGTATGGTGAAAACGTCAACTATGAATATGGTGGATCTCAAACCGAAGAGACTTATAATGCTATGAAACAGTTTGAAAATGATGTCGTTAAACCCATAGATTTCGATAAATGGCTTGGGGATGACATAACAATGAAAGACTTACATGTGGTTAAAAATCCAACTTACGAAGAACTGAAAGAAGCAGGGCTTGAACCCATATACATGTCTTACTTTGTACCCTGGGATAGCCATCGCCATTTTGAGATAGCACAAAGATATGGATTCCAGCATCTTGGTCATGAGTGGATTAGAGAGGGAACCATTGAACAGTACAACCAGATTGATAGTGCTGGCTATCTAATCAACCAATGGTTCAAATACCCTAAATTTGGCCATGCGAGCGCGACTGAGATGGCATCGAGATGGATCAGGTCAGGTCAGATATCTAGGGAAGAAGCAATTCCACTTGTGAAAAAATACGATAAGGTTTTGGATCAACATATATTGAACGATTATCTGTCTTTTATTGGAATGACTCATCGAGAATTCTGGAAAATCGCAGATAAATGGTACAATACAGATTTATTCGAGAAAGATGAATTTGGCATTTGGCGTGAGAAATTCAATCTGAAATAGACATAGTTTTTACTATGTCTTCTTTTATTGATAATTATTCGCTCATATAACTATCATAATTATTATTAAAGGGTAGGTAACATGAGCAATTTAAAGATTATCCAATTAGCTGCATTTAATGGAAACATTGGAGATAATGCAAATATTACTGGAACAAGAAAGCTCCTTAATGAAAATCTAGGTAAGAATATCCAATTCACTGACTTGGATATAATGGATTACCTTTGGAGAACTAAGAGATATGACAATGAATTTATCGACAGGGTTAATCAACATGATTTGTTCATAATTGGGGGTGGAGGATATTTTGAACTAACACAAGATGATACAATATCTGGAACAGCAATTGATATTCCAATAGAAGTCATGGATCAAATTAAAACCCCAACAGTTTTCTATTCACTTGGAATGGATACTGGACGCGGATTAAACGATGAACGAGTTGGTAAATTCAGAAAATATCTCGATTATCTCATATCT
>CAYREE010000240.1:0-1709 GCA_964423225.1 uncultured archaeon
TGCCTATAGGATACGATTATTATGATTAATAGAGTGACTACCAAACCAAGACCAATAGTAAGGTTCCTTAGTTTTGTCCATTCCTCTTCAAGGTATTTTTCGCTTTCAGTTATTATGAGTCGTGATTCTGAAATACCAATGGAATAATTAATCTCAACATAAAGCTTATTGGCTTCCTGAGCCCATTTTAAAGATGTCTCATAGTCTAAAATATCATAGTAACTCTCAGACTTCTGGATATATGCGTCAGCATTAGTCAATTTATCCGAGCCATCTCTAATCTCTTTTAAAAAATTGTCAACATCCTCCTTTTTCCTATAATCATCCATATCTGCATAAATGGATCTAGCCTTACTTGCATCAACATAGGCGCTGTCAAATTCAGCAACATTAAAGAAACCCTTTGCATTTTTCAGAAATATTTCGGCCTGGGTTCTTAACTGCATCCTGTTTTTAATCTGATTTATCAATGTGTCAGATTGGGCGATTCCTACGTAGTTTCCAAGATCGGCATAAAGGTTTCTGGAGTTATGAGCATAGGAAAGTGCTTCATTAAGCTTATTCTGCAAGTATTGTTCCTGAGCTTTTTTATAGTATACTCCAGCGGTTTTCTCAATGAAATCAGTACCCCATTCTTTTTTTATTTGAACTAATAATCCATTTACTTCCCTTTCATAACTTCTATAAAGATTGGTTTGGATTTGTTGTTTTGGTCTAAGATGGGATTCACCTTTAAAAGCCTCATCTTTGAGCATTGTATAGATATTCAATGCTTGTCTGGCTTTCTGTGATGCATTGTCGTAATCATGAACTGTAAAAAAAATCTCTGCTTCTTCAAATAGTTTAGAGGCTTCTTTCATTAGTTTATCAACTGATCTAGTCTGATCAGAATGAATCCTTGTGATGAGATTCATATTTTTTACTACACCTTCATCTTCACCAAGTAACCTGTATAGTTTCTGCGATTCAATAGAGAACTCCAATGCTTTTTCAAGGTCGTTTGCAGCATAGTATTTCAATGCTTGCCCATAGCTTGTTGCAGCATTTACTTTAATATAAGTTAGTTCTTTCTCTATGCTTGTAATGAGGTTCGCTGTCTTAGTGATGCCTAATGGGTCGGGAATCGAAGAAAAAATCTCGGATGCATTTTGAGCAACAATTTTAGCACTGATATAATCTTTGGTAAAATAAAGACTTTTCGCTTGGTTAAAGAGTTCCTCCCCTTCAATACGCCTGTTATTTATACATTCATTTTTTGAAGTTACTGATTTTTTCATTAGGTCTTCAGACCTTATCACTCCTTCAGTACCCGTTAAACCCTCAATTCTTTTATATATTTCTTTTGCTTTCCCGGCCATGGATGAGGTTCTTTCAAGATTGACGATATCGCACTGAGAACTCGTGGCAAGGATATAATAGTCACCGGCAATACTATAGTAGTAACCTGCTATCTGTGGATCGTTCAGTGATGATGTTATCTCTAGGATTAGGTTATCTGTAATCTGCAAACCCCTGGGATTATCACAGTCTTCATATGATTCCCTAGCTCGATAAGCTGACCGGAGAGAATTCTTCAAATCATTATCTATCAGATAGCCTCTCGCAGCCTTGTATAATGCATCACTTTCGAAATCACATAATGCCGAGCAATTTCCTGTAAGGTAGACTATTGTCAATAAAAAAATTATCGCCTTTTTATTCATCTAATA
>CAYREE010000241.1:0-1685 GCA_964423225.1 uncultured archaeon
ACTGGAAGATTGAAAAGAAGGGTTTCATAAACGGTCAGGTCAAAGAGAAGTTTTTCGAAGGAATGAAGCCAGTATACAAGGAGATGTTTCGGGTATTGAAAGCTGATGCTCCATGTGTTATGATTGTCGGGGAAAGGGAAACAGATGGCACAATCCAATACATGACTGAGCAGGGATTCAAAATGGAAGAAAAATTGTTTTATGATGTGAAGGGTGGTTCAAGGGGTTTCTTTCATGGGAAAAAGAGGATTAAGGAGTATGTCTTAGTTTTTAGAAAGCCCTAAGATTTCTGGAGAGTTGAGATATACATGACCCAACATACCGTTTATTTTTTCAATCACTTCATCCTTCTTTTCCGGATTTTTCAGATATATCTGGATGGTGCCTGATGTGAAGAACAATACGGAGGATTCATTGAAGTGGGCTATTAGACGGTTTGTCACATCAGGGTTATAATCTAATGGGTAGTGATCTGAGAGGTGGCGATAGAATTCGTCTAGGTTGATTTTCTTCCTGATCCTCCCTTTCAGCATCATGCTGCATATCTTGTAGTCCATTCAGCCTTACCCCTCTCGTTAACTTATATTCTTTACCACCATCCGACTTGTCGATTGTGCTATAGAGCATCCAACAAATGTTTTCCAATTTATTTTTCTCCGTAGAGGCTATCGACCAAGAATCAAATATAAATCGAACTAATAAACTATAATATACTAGTTTACTACCTCTTTTTCTACCGGATTTTGCCGTTATTGCCCATTCGGTTCATTGTACAATGGTTTAAGCCCTTTGCTAATCTTTCGGTTTTTTGATTAAAACTTCTTCTGCAAGAGAGTGCTTTGAAAAGTAGTTTTCCCTCGGAGTATATCGCTACCCACAAGTCGATTGGCGTAAAGGTAGTAAAGGCAATGGACTCAAAACTGTTCACAAGGAATGTTTGGAAGCCTGAGAAAGGCGAGTATGTGATAGAGGTTGAGGACAAGGGTGGGATGCTGATAGACACGCCATATGGAAAACGTAAAGCTATTCTTATCCAAGTCGAAGACGAACCCTACATCTGGTTCATCAACCACTATGGGAAGCTGGTGGAGAAATCCATCAAAACACAACTTGAGAAAATACTCTCAGGATAAAAGGGCAAGGCTCCTGTCAAAGTCATTGTGGGCGAGGGGGACGGTCAAAAGACTTATGACCTTGAGGAAGTCGAGTCAACCACCCAATCCATAGTCGTATCTGTTGGAATCTATGTGAGTGATGGAGACGGTGGAGAACTCCATCTCATCCACAGTGATAATATACCAATAGGAGGGGACAAATGAAAGGCAGACTATGGCTTACCATGCTTTTGGCAGCCATGCTAGTTGGGACGGTTGCGGCGGATCTCGGGAACATAAACGACCCGAACCAGGGGATAGCGATAAATGAATTCCTCTGGAACATCATAAACCTCATAAGGTTCATAGCCGCAGCAGTATGCGTCCTAGCCATCAGCTGGGCGGGCTTGGTGATGATATTCGGTCTCTTCGGAGGAAGCGAAAACCACGCCAGAGCCAAAGAAGTAGCAGGAGCAGCAATACTAGGCCTAATCCTGGTAGTACTGGCACCAAGCATAGTAGACTGGATAGTAAACGCCATAGGGGGACCAAAAACCCCATCCCACCCTTTTAACCCAAAAAAGAAAGCCC
>CAYREE010000242.1:0-1641 GCA_964423225.1 uncultured archaeon
TAACATATAGGATTCGGAAAATGAAATTTTTCAAAAAAAGATTCTTAGGTATAAATAAAGAACTGCTTGTCATTCCTACTAAAACGTCGAACCAATTGATAAATGAAGATTACAATGTGTATGCATCGACTATCATAAGAGAAACAATAGATAAAAGCTTGACAGGTTATTTCCTTCTTTTGGATTGGCAAGAGAAGAAAATCAATAAGCAAACTCCCATACCGCTTCAAGGTAAGTCAGTTTTTTGGAACGCAAGAGGTGGAAACCGTGGTGGACGAGGTGTGGCTATTTATAATGGTATTGTTTATGTAGCTACCGAGTCTACCCTAAGAAAGTATGATAATGATGGTATTTATCTTGGAGAAATTAATAACAACAAATTTGGAGGCTTACACGAGATTTATATTGATAAAAATGGGATATGGGTTACATCAACAATACATGACCTGGTATTGAAAGTTGATTTTGATGGCAAAACACTAGATGAATGGTGGGGACATGAATCAGCCTTGCTTCAAGAAACTTTTGGGTTTTCAAGCAGAGAAATAAACTTGGGTTTAGATTTCCCTCTTGATAGTTTTCAGGCAGAATATGACAAATATTGTGAAGAGGAACGGTTGCATGTGAATACTGTAATGGTGCAAGGTGAGAACGTATATGTCTATTGCCCTAGGATAAATTCCCTTGTCAAGATTAGGCCTTTACCTGAAGTAATAATTGTGAGAGATGATAGTTTAGAAGGTGGTCATAATGGCATTATCACTAGAGAGAATAAAATGATCGTGAATGATACTAGAAGGCAAGCAATTAGAGTATATAATGTAATTACAGGTAGCTTAGAAAAAGTTATAGATACCCAAATTTATTCCGAAAAACGATCTGAGCAGTTTATGAAGGCAGGTTGGCAACGAGGGCTTGCGCATGTTAGGGATGGTATATACTTAGTGGGTACTTCACCCGCAACCGTATTCGAGATAGATGTGAACAATAACATGATTGGGAATATTATGCAAATCGATAACAATGTTGCTCATTGTATTCATGGGTTGACTGTGATGAAGCAATAATAAATCCAATTTTGGATTTGTGAGTTTGATTTTCTATTCGGTGGTGAAGTGAGAATATCACCAACCTATGAAAGAAGGGGAGACGGTGAAGCGGTAAGATTACCGCATGAAAAAGAAATTTGAACTCATACGCCCTCCCCTGGAAAGGGGAGCATGTGTAACGCGAGACTGCAAACTGTACGGACAACCTGGACAAGGGATTCTATGCCAAAGGGTAATGATGATTTCTGTTGTAATTAACACTCTGAATGAAGAAGCCAATATTGCGGACTGCATCTACAGTACAAAAGGATTGGCCGATGAAATCGTCGTGTGCGATATGCACAGTGATGATAAAACTGTCGATATTGCTCAAAGCTTAGGGGCAAGAGTTGTATATCATGAAAACACTGGCTTTGTCGAGCCGGCGCGCTACTTTGCAATTTCACAAGCCAGAAACAAATGGATTTTAGTCATGGACGCTGACGAACGATTAACAGAAAATCTAGTTTATAGACTTAAGGAAATTGCTATTGATGAAAATATTGACTTGGTAAAGTTTAAGAGATTGTTTGAATACTTTGGTGGTTATGTA
>CAYREE010000243.1:0-1583 GCA_964423225.1 uncultured archaeon
ATGAGGTTAAGAATAACTGGTGCAGAAGAAGCGGAACATTATGCTGGTATGAGTATGGGTTGGGCACAGAGGACTGAATATGATTATGTGGGTGAATCAGGGATCTTCCCAGAGATAGTCCATGAATACTTTGATAAAAGCCCGACTGGAGGAATATATTCCGAACTAAAAGGCTATGAGCGTGACAGACTATTATGGGATAATGGCGCGGAGATGTCTGGGATAACAACTGGATTCATAAGATTCTTGAAAAGACCGGACTTGGATGCTGCGATCGGACATCCTTCACGGATGGTCTGTGAGGAACTAGTCGTCGCTGAACGAGTGATACTAGATGACACACATAGATTAAACGATCTTTTCGACAAGACAACGCAGGGACAACCCTCAGAAGCATTCAAGAGGCTTATGGTCAGGGATAATCCTGATATCAATACTCTCGATGAAGAACGAAGTAAATACTTGGATCTTTTAAGCACGAACATAGGCAAGAACATGAGGATATGTTTAGATAACAATCTCACTATTGCAACTGACCAGATTACCTCAGGGAACCTTAGTATATATGGACGGATAATCGATTCGCAGAGCTTTGTGGATATGAAGAGCAGATACCAGTGTGGTTCACTTGTTAGGAACTGGCTTAATAACATTTGTGCAGTAGTGGACAGGTCTGGTTTAACACAAGATGAATACTTTCATGGAAAACACTTTGAGACACTTGCTTGTGAGATGCTTGGAGACGAAGAAGGAAGACGTGCGGTTGCTGCAACAAGAAATCAG
Source organism: uncultured archaeon (assembly GCA_964423225.1). GTDB lineage: Archaea > Altiarchaeota > Altiarchaeia > IMC4 > SCGC-AAA252-I15 > CAYREE01. Next base: position 784 of record CAYREE010000243.1, read on the forward strand.
GGAGAATACACTAGTAATACCAGTATTGTTAGCAGAGCTTTCTATGAGTTGTCAACAAGATGGGTAAAACAGGGATTGGAAAAAGAGGGTAAACAGATTGATAATGCATTCTTGCTCGACCAGATGGATAATGTGCCTAGGTTACGGCAGGTAATGGGGATGCAGAATGCAGACACAGCCCAGCTTAGAGAGTTATTAGATCCACATACCACTGCTATGTCATGTGCAAGAGAAGATACTTCTAATCCGAACGGTTGGAGTATGCAGAGGATAACTCGAACTGATTTCTTCGATGAATTGTCAAATGCATTTATCATGATGGCTGTTGTAAGAGAGCCGCCAACACTAGATGATGGACCAGACCAGGAATATCGTAAGGCAAAACATGGGATAGTCGAAGTAAGCGCTCAAAGAGCGAGACCCGGTAGGCGTCCAGCTCAAGCATCTGCTACCCCCCTTGGAGCAGACCCACTATCAACTCTGGTCTCCAGCCCACGAGTGGAATTAGGCCAGATAGCAGGCGAATCTGGCTCAAGACCAGCCGATGAAAAACGGAAAAGGCTAGAGGATAGGGATGCAGAGAAACAGGAAGTAAGGGATCGGTTGCGGAGAGAAAAAATGCAGAGAGATAAAGAAAAGAAAAAGAAGAAAAAGAAAAAAAAGAAATAATAGTCTATCCTTTATTTAACTCTGCTTCAATCTCGATCAGCTGTTTTTGATAATCTTTTATAATCTCCCTGAAACTCTCCTTATCGATCCGACGCTTATAATATTTTATCCTTGACAGGTTGATCATGTAT
>CAYREE010000244.1:0-1575 GCA_964423225.1 uncultured archaeon
GAAATGTTGGTTTTTGGAATATTTATCGAAAGGATGATCTTCTGGGAATGTTTCGCAAGCTCAATGTAATTTCAATTGCAGGGTCAAAAATATCTTACAATTTCGTTGACGAGAACATATCGGACGGTGAGAGATATCTCTATAGGATTGAATATGTTAACACTTCAGGGGAGTCCCTAATTTTTGAGTAATGCATATTCCGCGTGATTCCGGCCACTGATTCCGGACGAAACCGGTCCCCCACGTAACGTATAAAATCATTCTCACATTTGTAACCTCATTTTAACACCTACATAGAATATGGCCCTAGAAACTCCTTATCACCAATTAAGTTAATCGTTTCAATTTTATAATAATTCCTTTGAAGTTTTATTAGATCATTATCCCCTAAACTAAATGAATGTTTTAATATAATTCTTTCATTAATTTTAACCAAATCATTACCATTCTTGCTACAACCAAATAAATTCCAACCCAAATAATCAGATTTATTGTAATTTAAAACGGTTATAATATGTTGGCCGGTCTCAACTACGTTACTGACACCTACTGTCTCACTTTTTATCACTCCACTCATCTTCATCTGTGAAATCACTTTCGATCCAAACTCGTCCTTCAAATTCACCGGTATCACCTGGGTCGATACACGTTTCATATCCAAACTGGCAATCGGTAAATAAATGGCTATGATTGTTAGATCCTGAATAATATGTTATAGAGCCAGTCCAACTAGCATAGCTACTTCCTCCACGATATACAATATCATCAGTAATTGCATCCTTTTCATAAATATACACATGGGTTTGATAGGCTTCTGTGTGATCACCTTCGAAGGTCCAGTAAACTGTCGCATCTGCAGAAGAACATTCTGAGAGATCCGTCGTACCACATAACGAGATAGCAGTACACCCACAGTAAGGCCCTGGACTTGGTGAACTAAGCATTGGTGAGGTTAATATAACAGAACTTATACTTTCAAATGCCAATGTTATAGGAGCAGAGCAAAAAAAACATAATATCAATGATATCAATAGTCTTCCCATTATTAATCCTCATATTTTTTTACTATATTGATACTTGGTTTAATAGTTAATCTCTGAATCCAAAGACTTTAACATCTCCTTTTTCATCTTCGATAATATCAAGAATTATGTATTCATAATCTGAAAATCCTTCAGAAGTTATAGTGAGCAGTTTATATTTTATTTTACTATGCTGATCATGATCTAATCGACTTACACACCCAATTTTATTTTTCAGTTGCTCCGCGTCAAATTCTTCAGAGTGTATTAGATTTAACGAATCAAAAGATTTTATGAAAACTTCTTCCCACTTCGAGCGAAGTGTATCTATGCTGGTAATTGTTTCTTTTGCATCCCAATTATATGGCAATCCAGAGATTCCTATCATTGCTTCAATATCATAATTTTTCAAAGCCGATATGAAGCGGTTTTCAATGCTTTGTTTCGTAATAATAGTTTGAGCGTATGATATATTCAGATTGGAAGCTATTATACTAATAAGGATAAAAAGGTGAATTGCTTTCATTGAGTTCTCCTTCAGTATAAATATCTT
>CAYREE010000245.1:0-1567 GCA_964423225.1 uncultured archaeon
TTGTGGGGAGACATCATCTTATGGTTCCGGTGGATCTGATATATGGCTAATAAAGTTAGCTTCAGATATACATGCAAATATTAAAAGAGAAAATAAGATTGCTAATGACTACAGCTTATATCAAAACTACCCCAATCCTTTTAATCCAAGAACCAATATCCAATTTTCAATACCCAGATCAAAAAAGGTGAAAATAGAAATCTTCAATCTGTTGGGGAAAAGGATAGAAACTTTATTAAACAATCATATGCTGGCAGGTGCACATGAGGTTGAATTTACTGCTAAGGAATTGCCAAGCGGTGTTTACCTCTATAGAATACAAGCAGGTAAGTTTCAACAAGTGAGGAAAATGATTTTGATGAAATAGTATCAAATGATACCCAAACAATCCCACAGTATCTCTAATTATCCTGTGGGATTAGATAAATATACTGTTGAACAACTGATTTAGACAAGCGGGTTATTAAAGAAATAGTATTTAGATCATCAAATTTATTAGACAATAACCTAATTGCTTCAAAATCACGGATATACCGTTCAACAGCATCTTTGGAATGATTAGTTCTTTGACATATATTAGGGACGAGATAACCATTAAGATACAGAGTAATAATTTCATTTTTATGGGTTTGTCCGCTGCCAATATCTTGAATATTTCCTCTGGTTGGTAAGGATCGATTATATAGTGATTGATATTCACGCACATACTGTCCGGCAGTATATTCATTAACTCCAAGTAAAACAGCCAGGTCCAATTGAGTTAAAAGCGCTCCCTGATCGTAAGCCTGCTGCGTCCATCTTTCTACCTTTTTAATGCGAATTTCTCTGTGATGCATAGGCGTTTTCATATCTTCAATATCCTGATCGGAGATAATATCCAGTACAATAGGTTTAAGTTTAGTCTGTGCCATAGACTTTCCCTTTTTAGGATATTCATCGATTGGTACGGCGTGCCATACCATTTGTCCATGTTTGATGAAGGAGTTATCGCTGTAGCGATAATATTGTTCGATAATACTTAGAATATTATCAACGATAGCATTAGCCGTAACAATGCCTTTGTCATATCCATAGTTGTTTAGGAAGCGATCTAACAGGATATTTTTAAGGGATTTACCTTTAACCCTGTGATATCTTCTTTCGGCGAGAGATTCTTTAGAATGGTCTCTTGTATCTCTGTTAATGAATTTCAGCATTTTGCTTACTCCTTCGCCTTTTTTTTATTGAAGTTAAAGATAGCATTGAGCCTGTCATTATTTTGTTTGAGGTACTTTTCAAAGAGTTTGATATATTCTCCAATAAGCCTGTTAGAAAAACCGGTAGCAATTCTGATATGATCAACAGGGAATTTTTTTAAGTGCAGCAGGATGATTTTAGAAAAATCCTGTATGTATCTTTTTACGGCAGTTTCAGAATGATGCGTTCGTTTTTCGATTTCGGAGAACTGGTATCCAGCAAGATACATATCAAGTATTTGAGTTTTATGGGTAGAACCTCGTCCCATATCATGTCGCCATCCTCGGGATGGTATAGTAAGTCCGGATCGTCTTAAAGCAGCAATATCACG